>NZ_JBFJTH010000085.1:0-16116 GCF_041625495.1 Litorivivens sp.
AACCAGCTGGAGGCCAGCGGCGCATTGCTCGGCGGAGAGTTTACCGGGCATATATTCTTTCGGGAGCGCTGGTACGGGTTTGATGACGGTATGTATGTGGCAGCGCGTATGCTTGAACTGCTAAGCCTGAGTCCTTTACGCCTGCAGGAACATATCGCTCGCCTGCCTGAAAGTGTTGCGACCCCTGAGATCTGTCTGGCGACCGATGAGCAGCAGAAATTTGTCATCGTCGACCAGCTCAAAGCTGGAGACTATTTTGAGGGCGCCGAAATCAACCTGCTCGATGGTTTGCGGGTAGAGTTTCCTACCGGTTGGGGTCTGGTGCGAGCGTCTAACACTGGGCCGGCTCTGAGTCTGCGCTTTGAGGCCGATGACAAAGACGCATTGGCCAACATTCAACAACACTTTCGAGAAGCCCTGCGTTCGGTTGATCCTACGCTGGACCTCAAATTTTAATCAGGAAAAAACTTATGTCTCTTAGCATCAAGGGCGCCTCCGACGTTGCCCACGTTCTTACAGAAGCCCTCCCGTACATCCAGAAATTCACGGGCAAGACCATTGTGGTCAAATTTGGCGGCAACGCCATGGTCGACGAGAAACTGAAAGAGCAGTTTGCGCGCGACGTCGTGCTGATGAAGCTGGTGGGCATGAATCCCATCGTTGTACACGGCGGTGGTCCTCAGATAGGCGAGCTGCTGAAAAAACTCAACATTGAATCCAGTTTTGTTGATGGTATGCGCGTGACTGACAGCGCCACGATGGATGTGGTAGAAATGGTGCTGGGCGCCAGCGTTAATAAAGAAATCGTAGCGCTGCTAAACCGCAACGGTGGTAAAGCCATCGGCCTGACGGGTAAAGATGGCCAGTTGATCCGCGCCAGAAAACTCAAGGCAACGCGCAAAACGCCGGAAATGTCAGTGCCGGAAATCATTGATATCGGGCATGTCGGTGAAGTTGAGGCGATTGATGCCGGGGTAATCGATATGCTGCTAAACAGTGATTTTATTCCGGTGATAGCGCCAATCGGTGTCGATAAGAATGGCGAGAGTTACAATATTAATGCTGATCTGGTGGCCGGTAAAATGGCGGAAAAGCTGCAGGCTGAGAAGCTGATGCTGTTGACCAATGTGGCCGGTCTAATGGACAAAGACGGCAAGGTGCTTACCGGTCTGAGCACTGAGCAGGTCGATGGCCTGATAGCCGATGGCACCATCTATGGCGGAATGCTGCCAAAAATTGGTTGTGCACTTGACGCCGTCAAAGCCGGGGTTAACAGTGCGCATATCATCGACGGCAGGGTACCTCATGCGGTATTGTTGGAAATATTCACAGATCGAGGTGTTGGCACCTTGATTACCAATCAAGAATAAGACTGGACGACCATGACCAAGCGTTCATCGCGCAAACAGGAAATCCTTGAAGCTCTGGCCCATATGCTGGAAGCGAATCCCGGGGATCGGATAACCACGGCCAAACTGGCGCAGGCGGTTGGTGTCTCGGAAGCGGCGCTCTATCGGCATTTTCCCAGTAAGGCCAAGATGTTTGAAGGGCTGATAGAGTTCGTGGAAGAATCCATTTTTTCCCGGGTTCAGGTCATCACAACAGAAGACGCTGAGGCCTTGTCGCGCTGTTACAAAGTGCTCAGTCTGCTGTTGATGTTTACCGAGCGTAACCCGGGGATCACGCGCATACTCAATGGTGATGCGTTGGCCGGTGAAACCGCCCGCTTGCGATCCCGCGTGCAGCAGTTCTATGACCGGCTCGAGACTCACCTCAAGCAGATACTGCGTGACGCTGAAGTGCAGGAAGGGCTGCGTCCTATGGTGACTGTTTCGGCGGCAGCCAATCTGTTGTTGGCCAGCGCGGAAGGGCGTATCTGTCAGTATGTCCGCAGCGAATTCAGACGCAAGCCCACCGAGCACTGGGATGAACAGTGGCAGCTACTGACAGTGCAATTCTTCAAATCCACCCATAATCCTGCCCAATCCTTTGCTTAACGCCGGTAGCTGATATGCCCCGTGCGGGGCTGGCTGTTATACTGCGCGGCGTTTGACAGACAGAGCGAGGCAGCGATGAGTTTCACAATGGCGTTTATCGGCGGCGGCAACATGGCCTCGAGCATTATTGGTGGGCTGGTGGCCAGCGGTGTTGATGCGGGTGCGATTTGGGCGGCCGACCCTTCGGCGGAAAGCCTGTCGCGGTTGCAGCAGGTAGCCCCGGTAAATACCACATCAGACAATAGCGCTGCCGTGGCTGCGGCAGACGTCGTTGTTCTCGCGGTAAAACCCCAGATCATGAAAGCAGTCGCCGAAGGTCTGGCTGCCGATGTACAGGCACGCAAGCCGCTGATTATCTCCATTGCAGCGGGTATAGAAGTGGCAAGCCTGCAGCATTGGCTCGGCGGCAACCAGGCCATTGTTCGAACCATGCCCAATACGCCTGCGTTGGTGCGCGCCGGTGCGACCGGCCTGTTTGCCAATGGCGAAGTGAGCGACGAACAGCGCCGGCAGGCGGCAACCATCATGCAGGCGGTTGGCAGTGTGCGGTGGTTTGACACCGAAGCGGCGCTGGATGCAGTTACGGCGGTGTCTGGCAGTGGCCCCGCCTACTTTTTCCTGGTGATGGAAGCCATGCAGAGCGCTGGCGAAAAGTTGGGGCTCAGTGCCGACGACGCCAAGGCATTGACCTTGCAAACCGCATTGGGTGCCGCGACCATGGCGCTGCAAAGTGACGTGGAGCCCGACGAGCTACGCCGCCGCGTAACATCACCCAACGGAACAACTGAGCGAGCAATCGGTGAGCTTGAGCAGGGTGGTTTACGCAACATATTTGAGCAGGCGCTAACCGCCGCTCGCGACCGCTCTATAGAACTGTCACGTGAACTCGGTGATTGAGGACAAACCATGGGCCCCCTGACAGAAATCGGATTTTTACTGGTTCAAACATTTTTCAGCCTGTATCTGGCAGTGGTGATACTGCGCCTGCTGCTGCAGCTGGCAAGAGCAGATTTTTATAACCCCATTTCCCAGTTTATGGTGAAGGCAACCAACCCTGTGTTGCTGCCGCTGCGGCGGGTAATCCCGCCAATCGGCAAGGTGGACACGGCCTCGGTTGTACTGGCCCTGCTGGTGCAGATGGTGGCGATGGTGGCGATCATCGCATTGTTTGGTGCGCGCTTGCCAAACGTGCTTACGTTACTGGGCTGGTCTGTGATCGGCTGCCTTGCGCTTACCGTCAACCTCTACTTTTTTGCCATTATCATTAATATCATTTTGAGCTGGGTGGCTCCGGGAACTCACCATCCCGCCGCCGTGCTGCTGTATCAGTTAACAGAGCCGGTAATGCAGCCCTTTCGCAAGATCATCCCGCCAATGGGGGGCATTGATCTCTCACCGATCATGGTGTTTTTGGTGATCAGTGTGTTGCAAATTCTGCTCAAGTCCATGGCGCAGTCGGCGGGGCTGAGTGCGGTATTGGTGTTTGGATTGTGAAAGATGCGGATCGTGGGGCGTGCATTCGACGCTTGGCCTGCGTCCGCCGGATTGCTCGGGAGATGTCTGAATGAGCGCTGCGCTTCCTGCTGATTCCGTAGGCATCGTCGAGCCGCATACTCACCATTTCAGCGAGCCATTGATGCTGGCTTGCGGCCGCACGCTCGACGAATACGATATCGTTTATGAAACCTACGGCGAGCTCAATTCGGCGAAGAATAACGCCATTCTGATCTGTCACGCCCTTTCGGGTCATCATCATGCCGCCGGCTACCATAGCGTTGACGACAAAAAGCCGGGCTGGTGGGAAGTGTGTATTGGCCCCGGTAAGCCGATCGACACCAACCATTTTTTTGTTATCAGCATCAATAATCTCGGTGGCTGTCACGGCAGCACCGGGCCGGCAAGCATAAACCCGGCCACGGGCAAACCCTGGGGCCCGGATTTTCCGCCGTTGCGATGTCGCGACTGGGTGGCCTCCCAGCGGCGCATGATGGAGCTGTTTGGCATTTCCCAATGGGCCGCGGTTATTGGCGGTAGCTTGGGCGGGATGCAGGCCATGCGCTGGGCGCTCGAGCATCCGGAGGAAGTGCGTCACTGCGTCGTCATTGCCTCGGCAATGCGGCTGACGGCACAAAATATTGCGTTTAACGAGATTGCCAGGCAGGCCATCACCTCTGATCCGGATTTTCACGGCGGTCGTTATCTTGAGCACGAAACCATTCCCAAGGCGGGGTTGGCGCTGGCGCGCATGGTAGGGCACGTCACCTATTTGTCAGAAGATGGCATGGGCGAAAAGTTTGGGCGCGAACTGAAGGTCGGCAACTTTCAGCTTGGGCAGGATGACAAGGTTGAATTTCAGGTGGAAAGCTACCTGCGATACCAAGGGGATGTGTTTTCCCGTACCTTTGACGCCAACACCTATCTGCTGATGACCAAAGCGCTGGATTATTTTGACTTGGCTCGGGAGTACAACGACGATCCGGTGGAAGCCTTCAGCCACGCGACTTGTGGTTTTTTGGTGATGTCTTTTACCAGCGACTGGCGCTTTGCGCCGTCGCGGTCGCGGGAAATTGTTGATGCCCTGATCGCCGCGCGCAAACCGGTGTGCTACGCCGAGATTGAAGCGAATTTTGGTCACGACGCCTTCCTGCTGCCAATAGAACGCTATCTTAAAAGTTTTACGGCCTACATGAAGCGGGTAAAGCAGGAGGTCAGCGATGCGCTTTGATCTTAATCTGGCCGCAGAATGGACCCGGCCAGGCAGCCGCGTGCTGGATCTGGGCTGCGGTGATGGCAGCCAGTTGGCTTATCTGCGTGACAACCTGAATGTTGACGGGATCGGTCTGGAAATCGACGACCAGCATATCCGCCAATGCATGGAAAAAGGCCTCAGCGTTGTCGACCATGACCTGGACTACGGTCTCGGCAAGTTTCGCAGCAATAGTTTCGACCTGGTCGTGATGGCGCAGGCGCTGCAAACCCTGCGTTCGCCGCATCTGGTCATTGATGAAATGCTGCGGGTGGGACGAGAGTGTATTGTCACCTTTCCTAACTTTGGTTACTGGCGGGGACGGCTTTATCTCGGCGCGCGCGGCCGCATGCCGGTGTCAAAATTTTTGCCCTATACTTGGTATGACACGCCTAATATTCACTTTTGCACGGTCAAGGATTTTGAAAATCTTTGCCGTGATAAAGGGATACGGGTGCTACACCGTGCGGTTGTTGACGCTGCAGATCGGGAGAGCTTCATCGCTTCGCGGTTCCCCAATTTGTTTGGCGTTACGGCGGTATATCACATCAGTAAATAACCGGGAGAAGGTATGACTCTAATACAGCGCGGCCTGACCCTGCTGCTTTGCCTGGCGGCATTTGCTGCGCAGGCGGAACAGAAACAGCGGTTCGATCACTACGATGTGCATTACAGTATCGTCAACACAACGTTTCTAAAGCCGACGGTGGCCAAAGCTTACGGCATTGTGCGCGGTGATGATCGATTTATCCTCAATATCAGCGTGCGCGAAAATTCCGACGATGGGGATGTTGCGCGAAAGGCCGATATCAGCGGCTCTGTGTTTAACCTGATACATCGCAAGCCACTGGACTTTAAAGAAGTGGATGAAGGCGATGCGATTTACTACATTGCGCAGTTTGAAGGCGACAACAAGGAAACCCTGGATTTCACGCTGTCGATTCAGCCGGAAACCAGTCGTCGCAAATACAAATTCCAATTCAATAAAGTGATGTACACGGGCAAATAATGACACGTGTTGTACTGGCCAGCGGCAATCGCGGCAAACTCAAGGAGATGCAGCAGGTATTATCCGATACCGGCTTTGAGCTGATGCTGCAGACCGACTTTGATATTGTCGACGCTGAGGAAACCGGAAAAAGCTTTGTTGAAAACGCACTGATCAAAGCGCGTCATGCCAGTGCTGCAACGGGGTTGCCAGCCTTGGCTGACGACTCTGGCTTATGTGTCAGTGCGCTACAAGGCGCGCCGGGTATTTATTCGGCGCGATACAGCGGTGCCGATGCAAGCGATGCCTCTAATAACGAAAAGTTGTTGCGAGCCCTTACTGATGTGTCGGATCGCAGCGCCACTTTCGTATGCGTGCTGGCCTACGTGCGCCATGCCGATGATCCGCTGCCGCTGATTTTTCAGGGCTTATGGCGAGGCGAAATACTTGCCGAGGGTCGCGGTGACAATGGCTTCGGCTACGACCCCCTGTTTTACGTGCCGGAACTGGCGTGCTCGTCTGCCGAGTTGCCGTCAGAAATCAAAAACCAACACAGCCATCGCGGCCGTGCCCTTGCCCTGTTTCTGGAACAATGGCGCCAGAACCCTTCACTATTCAGCTGAGCGATGGCCGTGCGCTGCCGGGCCGCGCAGACCACACGTTATTGCGACAACTTCAGGATGCGGGCTGCTCGGTGCCAGTCGCCTGCAGCAATGGAAACTGTGGCCGTTGCTTTGCCACCCTGTTGTCCGGTGTGACCCATCCGCCCAGCGATCGCAATAAAGTGCCCCTGTGCACACACTTCGCCGACGCCGACATTACCTTGCAATTACCACAGCGGGCGCACTGGCGTTGCTATAGCTGTGAGCTGATTGCAGCCCAAGGCAGCGAAGCGGTTGTGCGTTTACCTGCCGGGCGACTTGATGTCAGTGGCGCGCAGTGGCTACTGGTCAGTGGCGGGCGGGCCTATTCTGCGCAGCTGATTGCTGACGATAAACGCCTGTTGACCTTGCAGGCGTCGCTGCCGATATGCACTGAAAACAGGGCAATGGTGCGGTTGTTGAATGTGGACAGTCAGCCAGGTGGCCGTTATCAACTGCGTAACGAAGCGCAGGTGGTGCTGTGCAATCTCACCGCAAGCGTGGCGCGAGAAATACAGATTTCCCTGATACAATGCGGGCTTATCATCACGCGCTGACGCCGTGATTTACCGATAGAAAATCGCATTACGCTCGCTCAGGAAGAATTATCATGCTCACTGCAATTGCAAAATTGCTGAAGGTGCTCAACTCGGATGACAACCCCGCACAGGTTGCGGTGGCAGTCGTTTTTGCCCTTATCATGGGTCTGACGCCGCTGATGTCCCCCCACAATCTATTCATTTTGTTATTGGTGCTGGTACTGCGGGTGAATCTGAGCTTTTTCCTGCTTAGCTTTGCACTGTTCTCCGGTATCGCTTATCTGCTCGATCCGCTGAGCATGCAGCTGGGTGCTGCGGTGCTGCAGGCTGAAGGCCTGACGGCTGTGTGGACTTCAATGTACCAGTCTTCCTTTTGGCGGTTTATGGCCTACAACAATACGCTGGTGATGGGTAGTGTTTGCCTGTCGTTAATTCTGGCCTTGCCTATGTACTGGGCGGTGGTGTGGGCGATAACCCGTTATCGCGACAAAGTAAGGGCCAAACTGGCCCAGACCCGGTTGATGCTGTTTGTCAAAAGCACGCGTCTGTTTGAACTGTACAGCGCACTGAATCGCTAGGGAGGCATGCTATGACAAAATGGATTCGCTGGTGGGGTCTCGGTGTTTTTGCAGGCATCGTTGTGTTGTGGATGCTGAGCATCGACTGGATCATCGAAAACAGTATCGAGTTTGCCGGTACCCAAGCGGTGGGCGCCAAGGTTGAACTCGACAGTGCGACCTTGTCGCTGCGCGACGGCACATTGGAGCTCAGCCATTTGCAGGTAACCAATCCTGATCAGCCCATGCAGAACCTGTTTGAGGCCGCACGCATTCACTCGCAAGTGGATCTGTATGCACTTTTGCGGCGTCAGTTTATTTCCGACGATGCGCGCATCGAAGGGCTTAACCTCTACACCAAACGCGACAGCAGTGGCGCTATTGATGGGCGCCTGTTCAGCTTTGGTAGTGCGACCAAAAGCGGCGAGAAAAAGGCGCTGGAGTTGGCATCGAAGCTGAATATTCCGGATGTAGGCCAGTTGGCGCAGGAAGAAAAGGCGCGTCTTCAGGCTGAAGTTGAAAGCATGCAGGCAGAGGTTGAGGCGATCAAGCAGGGCTGGGAGCAGCGCATGGCGCAGTTGCCCACCAAGGAGCAATTAGCGCAGTACAAGCGTCGCTGGGAAGAGCTGGAAGATCAGAATGCCCTGGTGCGTATTAAAGGTACTAAAGAGCTGCGTGATGATATCGATGATGATCTGGAAGCGCTCAAGGATCTCGACGATCAGATCAAGGCCGATAAAGCTCGCATAGCCGCACTGACAGAAAAAGCCAAGACCTTGCCGGGCCGCGAAGCGGACCGCTTACTGGCTAGCGTGGGGCTGGATGAGGGTTTCGAAGGGATGGTTCGCCATATCGTTGGCGACGAGGCCTATGCAAAAGTGAAGCAGGGCCTTTCGTTGTACCGGGTGGCGACCAGTCAGCTCAGTGAAGGAGCCGATGCGACGGCGAAAGAAGATGACGCTGCGAAACCTCAGCGGGCGGGTGGTGAGTACATCCGTTTTGCCCAAGAGCAGCCAACACCGGAGTTCCTGATCAAGCAGGCGAGCATCGATGGTAGCGTCCCAGTCGCCGGCAAGTTGATTAAGTTTGACGGTGTGCTCAAGGATATTACCAACGAGCAGAACATCTGGGGCAAGCCGATGACATTGCTGGCCAGCGGCGGCAGCGATGATGGCGCTAGCCTGAAGCTCGATGGTCTGTTTGATCACCGGGGCGACTCGCCATCGGATCAGCTAAACTTCGACCTGAGACAATTGGCGTTGTCGGCACTGACGCTGTCCGATAGCCCGACGTTGCCCATTACCCTGCAAAAAGGTCTCGCCAATATCCAGACAACGTTTGCATTGAATGAAAATGGACTCAACGCAACGGTAGACAGTCTCGTGAAGCAGGCGAGTTTTGCGGTGGCGGAAACGGCGGAAAACAAAACCGCCGAACTTATGCGCAAGGCTTTGGCCTCGGCCTCTCAGTTCGACCTTAAAATGTTCTTAAGCGGCAACCCGGATGATCCCGAACTGCGACTTAAATCCAGCCTCGACAGTTTGATCGGAGATGTGTTGGGAGCTGAAGTGAATGCCAAAGTCGCTGAGAAAAAAGCCGAGCTGAAAAGTGAGCTCGACAAGGTGCTGGCCGAACCCACAGCTAAACTGGGGGCTCACGGGGCGTCTCTGGATAAGTATCAGGGGCAGCTCCAGCAGTACCGAGAGCAGCTGAACGCACTGCTCAAAGAGCTGCGTTAAGCCGCAGCGATACGGGCCGCTGGCAGGAATGCCAGCGTGCCTTGAAAAAACCTATTCAATCCCCACCTAAGCTCAGTGCCGAAAGCAAACTGCCCGGTTTGCCTGGAAATTGTGTCAGCGACTTCCGATTTCGGTCTACCTGCAAGGTTTCAATTGCTGAGACAATTTTCAGGCCTCCCAGCTTTCGGCTCGATCGACCAAAACTTACGAGTCAACACAGTAGAGGAGGCATATCCGCATGGCAACATCCGCAGATCTCTACCCCTCGCGGCAGGGCGATTCAGAAGCCCTGCTGCCCCGACTTGATCCGGTGGTGTATTCGACTTCCGACACGCCGCTTGGTGAATCACAGTGTGCGTTTTATCGCGATAATGGCTACCTGATATTTCCCGGGTTATTGGCAGATATGGTCGCGCCGCTGCGCAACGAAATTGGCAAATTGAAGCGCGATCTGCGCGGCTGCGAAGAGCTGGTTCTGGAACCGGACAGCAATGAATTGCGCACCGTGTTCAACCCCATCGCATACAGCACGGTAGTGGATCGCTGCTTTCGCGATGAAAGAATCGTGGCGGTAGCGCGGCAGTTGTTGGGCAGCGAGGTATATCGCATGCAGTCGCGCATTAACATCAAGCCGCCACTGAAAGGGCGTGCCTTCAGTTGGCACAGCGATTTTGAAACCTGGCATGTCGAGGATGGCATGCCACGCATGCGGGCCCTGACGGCCTGGGTCATGCTGACAGAAAATCACAGCCACAATGGGCCGCTTTACGTGATTCCCGGTTCCCACCGGCAGTATGTATCCTGTGCGGGCCAGACCTGCACCGACAATTACAAAACCTCATTGCGGCAGCAAACGCTGGGCGTGCCCAGTCCGCAAATGATGCAAAGGGTGCTAAAAAATCGGCGCATTAAGGCCATTACCGGCGAGCCCGGCACGCTGGTGATTCACGAGTGTAATCTGTTGCACGCCTCGCCCGACAACCTGTCGGCAGATGCTCGCAGCATTGCTATGTGTGTATACAACAATGTGGAAAACGCGCCGCAAGCGCCCTTCAGCGGTTTGCCACCGCGGCCGGCGTTCTTGAGCTCACGAGACACCACGGCGGTGCGCGCGATTGCCGCCGAGGCGGCATGAAGCGTTAGCTGCGCGGAGGGTCAGCTAATTCGCGATGGCAATTTTACGTCGATAGCGCCGCCGCTTTTCTGCAGGCTTTCCTGAAAGAAAGCGGCGCTGCGCTCGTGTTCGCCCAGGTACGCCAGCAGGCGACCGAGTTCGGCACACACGTCGTGACCGGGGTCCAGGCGATAGCTGTTGTCGAAATATTCCCGGGCTTTGCCCCACAGCTGGTTTCGCAGGCTCAGTCTGCCCAGTGTCAGTAGTAGACTGGCGTCGTTAGTGCGTTCGGGCAGCCAAGCCTCGGCGGTGAGCAGCTGTTTGTCGGGTTCGGGACCGGCAACTTTGCCATAGAGCTCGACCAGCTCTCGCTGCCAGGATTTACGCAAGTGTTTGCGCAGCAAGTTTTCGGCTTCGCGATCCATACTGCGGCTGATCAGCTGCCGCACGTAGCTGGCCACCATGGTGTCATCCTGATGAACATCCTTCGGCAGTTTGTGCCACCAGTGGGCGAGCTCTTCGTCACTGGTTTTACTGGCGTCTGAATGTCTTTTGAGCTGCCCTAAAATACAGTGGCGGCGCAACGTTTCGAGCTCTTCAGCGTCGGTCACACCGTGCTTTTTCAGGTCGGGCAGCAGTGCTAGCAAGGCGTCCCAGTCTTCCAGTCCAAGGTAGACTGATTTTAACAACCGCAGTACGGCGGGGTGGCGAGCGGTATTGCGTTGGGCGCGGGTCAGGCTGGCGAGGCTTTCCTCCAGGCGGCCGTTCTGCAGCAGCAGGCGGGCCTGAACCAGTTCGATAGCTACATTGGCGCCCTGGGTGTTGCGCTCGGCGCGGGCGAGCAGCGCGCTGGCCTCGCGTGGATCACCCAGCGCATTGGCGGCATAGGCGGCGCCCAGATAATTGAGTAGCGGTTCGTCCACATCGTCAAGGTGTCGGGTGAGTAGGCGCTTGGCCTTGTCGTAGTTCCCTTCTACCAGGGCGATCAAGCCGTCGTTGCTCTGCCGGTTACTGCGCTGCTGGCGGCGCTGGCCAAGATAGCGCGCCAGTCGCGAACCGCCGCTCCAGCCAAAGTGGCTGAGACGCAGCAGGTAGTATCCAGCGCCCAACAGCAGCAGAAACAGCAGCAGAGCGACCCAGAATGAAGTTTCAATAGCCACATTGCCAATGGCGAGCAGCATATAGCCCGGATCGCGTTGTACAAGAACTCCCAGGCCGGCGGCTGCCAGCAGTGCGCCCAGTGCGATTAAAAAATAGCGAATCACGGTTGGGCCTCCCCCTCGCGACGCTGGTCGATGAGCGCAGCAAGGGCTGCAATGCTGGCGGTGAGCGGCGGGTTAGCAGGGCGAATGGTTTTCTGGCTCAAGTGCTCGATGTCGGCCAGTACAGCCTGCTCGGCTTCGCCGTTTCTGTAGTAGCGGCGCAGCCAGTCGCTGCAACGGGCCAATGCCTTGCGGAATAGGTCTTGGTTGCCGCTGGTCAGCGCCCATTGAGCCTGTTCGAACATCAGCTGCAGGTTTTCCTGAAACAATTCGCGTTGGCCGCCGGCGATTACGGATTCCTGATAACTGGCGTCGCGATCGCTGACCCGGATGTAAGAATCCAGCTTTTCGGCGGCGCGGACAAAGCCGTATTTGATTATTGGCCACACTGTATCCCAGGCGAGTTCCGGTGGTGGTTCCGGCGCCGGGGCGATCGGTTTGGCCCTGACTTTCCGGTCGGCAAGGGGTTGCAAGGCGATGGCTGCGGCATTAATGCTATCGAGTTCATCCTGAAGCGCACCGACATCAAAGGCGAGAATGTCCTTTACGTGTTCCAGATCGCGTGCGAGTACTGTCAGTACCGCATCGGTGCGGCTGTCCTGAGTCGTACGCAATTTGCGCTGCACATCCAGCAGCAGATCATTTACCGGAGTAAGGTCGCCACCTAGCTGTGCACGCTGGTGGGCCAGTCGCAGCAGGTATTCAGCTTCCGCCAGAATCCAGTCATCGCGATTCAGGCGCACTGCTTCATTCAGCCTTTCCTGGGTGGCGGTGAGTTGTACTGCGGTCTGATTCAAGCGTTGTTCCTGCTGTTGCAGGCTGTTTTCCAACACCAGCTGTTGCTGCTTCAGGGTTTCGCGCAGCTCTTTATCCTGAGTCGTCAGTTGCTGGCGCAAGCGCGCAAAAGCGTCCTGCTGTGCAGTAGCGAGCTCTTGCCGCAGATTCTCACCGGCACTGACCAGATCCTCGCGCCAAGGCTTTTGTGCCGGGCTGCCCTGATGCTGCAGCCAGAACTGGTAGCCCAGCCAGCCGCAGGCGGCGCCACCCAGCAGAAAGGCGAGCAGTGCTACAAAAAGAGTAAAGCCACCGCCGCGTTTGGGTGGTGGTGCTGATTGCTGTTCGGTGAGTACGGGTGGTTCCGGTGTGGTTTCGGCCGTGTCGGTTGCCGACATGCAGTGTATCCCCTAGTCAATGGTAACGCTGGTGCAGTATGGACTGCGCGCTCCTTTTACAGGGAAAGCGCAGCCGAACGCGCCGCCAGTAATGCAGAAAGCGTAGCATCAAGACTCGCGTTTTCTGCGGCAACAGTTCTAGCATAGCCCAGTTTTGCGGCAAGAGCAGCGACCCGTTCGCCGGGTGTGATTATTGGGCACTGAAACAGGCGGTGATTTGAGGGCAACCAGCTGGTCAGATTGTGCAGACTTTCGCCACTGTTCACCACGCTGCAGTTGATATTGGCCGCCGCGATTGCGTTCAGTCGCTCAGCGTTGCTGCCCGCTGGCGCTTGGCGCTGGTAGCACTCGATATAGTCCACGCGGGCGCCGCGTGTACGCAGGGTGTCTGCCAGGGTTTCGCGGCCGCCAATGCCGCGTACGATAGCGAATTTGCGATGGCTGAGCGATTGCAGGTCAGCGTGGGCCAGCAGGCTTTCGCTGTTCATGGCGCCGTCACCGCCACAGGCTTGAATACCGTGCTGCGCCAGCGCGTCTTTGGTGGCTTTGCCAATGGCCCAATAGGATTGGCGCACAGGTAACTGCGGCCAATAGTTGTCGATCATTGCCATGCCATGTTCCACGGCGTTGACGCTGATAAAAATGATGTCGTCGTAGTGATCGAGGTCCAGAATGCACTGGCGTGCCTGCAGTAGTGCTGACGCGTGTTTGTCGTTGTCCAGTGGTGCTATTTCCAGCGCTGGCAGGTGCAGGGCTTGGGCGCCCGCGCCCTGCAGGGCGGTGATGAGTTCAGCGGCGCGCTCGCTTGGGCGGGTTACCAGAACGCGCAGTCCTGATAGTGCCTCAGCGCTCAGTGTTGCCATAAATCGCTGCCAGAATATCACCAGCGCCCTGACTGAGCAGGGCTTCTGCAACGGCGCGGCCGAGTGCCTCGGGCTGACTGCTGGCGCCGCGCGCTTCTGCTTCGAGCAGGGTGGTGCCATCTGGTGCGCCAACTCGGCCACGCAGCCACAGCTGATCGCCTTCGAGCAGGGCAAAACCGGCAATGGGGACCTGACAGCCGCCTTCGAGGCGATTGTTCATGGCGCGCTCGGCGCGCACCCGCAGGTCGGTGTCACTGTGATTGAGAGGCGCCAACAGCTGTTTCAGTTCAGTATCGTCGCTGCGAACTTCAACACCCACCGCGCCCTGACCCACGGCAGGCAGAGATAAGTCTTCGTCAAGGAAACTGGCGATGCGTTCTTCCAGCTGCAGTCTGATCAAACCGGCCGCGGCCAGTACAATGGCGTCAAATTCTCCCTCGTCCAGTTTGCGCAGGCGGGTCTGTACATTGCCGCGCAGGCTGCGAACCACCAGATCCGGGCGCCGGGCGCGAAGCTGGCATTCGCGGCGCAGGCTGGAGGTGCCTACGCAGGCGCCTTGCGGCAGGTCGTCGACGGTTGCGAAACGGTTGCTGACGAACGCATCTCTGGGATCTTCCCGCTCGCAGATAACAGCCAGTTCAAGTCCGGCCGGGAAGTGCATGGGCACATCTTTCATGGAGTGCACGGCCATATCGGCGCGTCCTTCCAGCATGGCCTGTTCCAGCTCTTTGACAAACAGGGCTTTGCCGCCAATTTTCGACAGCGGCGAATCCAGCAGTTGGTCGCCACGGGTGGTCATGCCCACCAGCTCTACGTCGAGCCCTGGGTGGTGGCGCTGCAATTCGGCCTTGATGTATTCGGCCTGCCAGAGGGCGAGTAGGCTTTCGCGGGTGGCGATGCGGACGGTGCGGGTCAAAATGGCGCCTCTTTCAAGTACTGCGGGGTGCCCTATCATACGGTTCAGCCGCGCTACCGCAAGCCCCGGTGTGGATTGGGGCCGGGCTGGTGGCTGTGCGCGACTGATGCATGTGGGGCCAGTCTGTGAATCGTCGTCAGCCTGTGGCCCCGCCGATTTGCACAGCCCCGGCCGAAAGAGCGCTGCAATCAGGCTTCAGGGAAGGCTGTCCAACCTTCAACCCAGCTGCGTTTGATGCCGGGGCGTATGGCGCCGAGGAAGGTTGCCGCTTCGTCCCAGAACTCTCCTTGGGGGCGTTTTACTTGGCGCGCGCGGTCGCTGTTGCTGAGCAGTGGGATGTAGTCGGGTGCGGTGTTGTGTGCGGCGCGAGAGGTCAGGCCTGCATCGCTGTCGAGCCAGATATCGTCCATGCTGGCAAAGTATTCGGCCTCGGGAAAGCCGTTGTCGTCATCTTTGCCGTTCTCGTCGCTGAAAAAACCGTTTCCGCTGGCGCCAATTTTTTCTGCCACCAGACCGCTGAAACTCAGGCTGCCGTCGGCGATGCGGCGCACCGTGGCTTCATCGCGCACATCCACCAGTTCACCGGAGAAACCTTGCACCAGAAAATTGTTGAAGTGCCCACCGGTGCCTTCGCGCAGCGTCATGGCTCGTTGATATTTGTCTGGATTGCCCGAGCTGATCAGTGTCACGTTGTAAAACTCGGGTTCGGAGATGGGGCTGGCGGTGTGGTTATCGCCGTTATTGTCCCCTTCGAAGGCATTGTCGCCCACGCCCGGGTACTGCTGCACAATCAGGAACTGGACGCGCCCGCGCCAGCCGAGATCCCAGTCGAGTGAGTCGTCGCCGGCGCCGGTAATCAGAATGTTTCTGAGGTCGACGGTGCCGCCAAACACTTCCACCCCGTCATCCAGCGCATGGTGTACCTGCACACTGCGCACGATGGTATTGCTGCCGCAGCCACCCAGGGTCAGTCCGTTGAGCTCGTTGTTGGCATAGGCCTCATAGCCGGCAAATTCAATACGGGCAAATTCCAGTACGCCGCAATTGGAGTTTGGGTCGATACCGCCGAATGCTGCGCGAGTATCGCCCTCCGGCACCCCTTCGATGCGCGCGTCGTCAATATTGACCGGCGCATTGCCGAGCATGACCAGTCCGCCCCAGTCACCGGCTTTGCGCTTGCCAACCGGGTTGGCGCTAGTGAATACGATAGGCATTTCTATGCTGCCGCGGGCGTGCAGGGTTGCGTCTCGCGTTATGACCAGTGCCGAACCGTTTTTCCCAAGAACGGTTGTGCCGGGCTCTATTACCAGTCGTGCGCCGGCTTCGACATAGACGATGTCTTCGAGAAGCCAATGCTTGTCGGCGGTCCAGCGGTTGTCACCAAACAACGACCCGCTGACCGCTACCTTGTTGCTGCTCAGGCCCAGAGAATCGCGCAGCAGCCAGGCAGCGCTGGCGGAGATGACCAGCAATACGGTCAGCAGGCTCGGTAGTAGATAGCGGCGCTGGGTGCGTTTGCTGATATTGACGAAACCTTGCTGGGCCTGGGTGGCTGTGACGTCTGGATTCAAGGTCAGCCTCG
>NZ_JBFJTH010000086.1:0-15582 GCF_041625495.1 Litorivivens sp.
TCAAATCGACGGTTCTGACCACCTTTGGTTCGAAGATCGAGGTCCGCGCTGTACGTTGCTAGTCTACATTGACGATGCCACAGGCCGGCTGATGGAGCTGCGTTTTTGTGACACTGAGACCACCTTCGATTACTTCAAATCAACACATCGCTACCTGGAGCGGCATGGCAAGCCAATCGCGTTCTACAGCGATAAACACAGTGTTTTCCGCGTAAATAAGCAAGGCGCCACCGGTGGCGACAATATGACGCAATTCAGCCGGGCCCTTCATGAACTCAATATCGACATTATCTGTGCGAACTCGTCTCAGGCTAAAGGCCGTGTTGAGCGGGCGAATAAAACGCTCCAGGATCGATTAGTAAAAGAACTCCGGCTACAGGAGATCGATACCATTGAAGAAGCAAATGAATTCCTGCCGACGTTCATTGAGGAGTTTAACAAGCGCTTCGGCAAAGCCCCCCTGAACCAGACCAATATGCATCGTGACCTGCGGGAAGACGAGAATCTAGAGGATATCTTTACGTGGCAGGAAAGCCGTACCGTCAGCAACAGTTTGACCTTGCAATATGACCGCGTTACTTATTTGCTCACACCGTGTGATCTCACGACGGATCTGCGTAGAAAAAAGGTCAGAGTCCTGGATTATCCAGATGGAACCATCGATATCCGTTATGAGGGGATCTCACTGCCCTTCTCCACTTTTGATAAGGTCCGGCATGTTGATCAAGGCGCTATTGTTTCAAACAAGCGTCTGGGCGCGGTATTGAAGTTTGTGAGCGAGGAACAGAGCAAGCGCAGTATCCAGAGGAGTAAAAAGGCGCCATCTCGTCGAGGACAACAGGAACCGGCTAAGCGATCCATGAATCCAGCTGTCCTCCAGGCTAAGTAACCAAAATGACAAAATAGGACATTTCTAAGTTGCAGAAACACCGGACATTTCAAGCTTGCAACAACAATTGGTTTTGCCCAGACTGGGGGAGCGACCATCAGCGACTGGAGTCGCTCAGTGAAGATTCCCTCTTTTTGGACACACTGCCAGTACGCCTGATTTTAATTGCCTAACCAATCACTCTACGCTCAGCTGGCCACGATACATCTGCATCTGGCAATGAAAAGCATAATCGCCGGTCGGTAAGCCCGGCAGCTGTATGGAAACCACTTCATTAAGCGGTAAGGTTTCACTTATCTCCAGTCTGGGGATCAGTAATGTTTCCGCACAAGGCGACTGATCCTTGCGTATAAAGGCTATCCGTACAGGCTTACCTGCAGACACTTTAATATGCGAAGGACTGTAACTGCCATTTTCAACCGTGACCACCAGATTCTCTTCGCGCAGCTCGATGGCTTTTGGCTTATAGAGCCAAAACCACCAAATAATCAATGCGATAAGCACAACGCCGACCAGATTAACGAAAACCATGATCAGCCCTCGCTACTGGCATTCTGTACTGAATACCAGCGCAAACGGTTGGCATTGCTCACAACGGTGAGCGACGAGAATGCCATCGCAGCACCGGCAACCACAGGGCTCAGCAACATGCCAAATAATGGGTAGAATACGCCTGCCGCGAAAGGTACACCCGCGGCGTTATAAATAAAGGCGCCGAAGAGATTCTGCTTTATATTGCGCATGGTAGCCCGGCTCACGGCTATAGCGTCCGCAAGTCCGTGTAATGATCCACGCATCAGTGTGATATCGGCGCTCTCGATAGCCACATCGGTGCCTGTGCCGATGGCGAACCCTACATTGGCCGTTGCGAGCGCTGGCGCATCATTGATGCCATCACCAGTCATGCCCACCACTTCGCCTTCTGCCTGCAATTGTGAAACCTTCCTAGATTTATCTTCTGGTAAAACTTCAGCGAAGAATTCAGTGATACCCGCTTTTCGGGCAACGGCAGCTGCCGTAATACGGTTGTCACCGGTAAGCATGATCACGCGAACACCGGTGCGCTGTAGTCGTTTGATTGCAGCCAAGGAATCCGGCTTTATCGGGTCAGCAACAGCGATAATCGCCGCCAATCGATTATCGATCGAGAAATACATTGGCGTTTTACCTTCGGCCGCAAGCGCTTGTGCTTTTTGCGGAAAGTCGCCCAAATCCATGCTGTGATCTCTCATCAGTTTTTCATTGCCGAAAAGTAGCACTTTGCCGTTTGACTCAGCCTGCGCTCCGCAGCCCGGAATGGCTTTGAAGTTTTTAGCACCGTTGACCGGCAATCCCTTTGCTTGAGCCGATTCGACCACCGCCTGCGCCAGTGGGTGTTCTGAACCGGATTCGAGAGAGGCTGCCAAAGTAAGAATCTGGGCTTCATCGAAGGTGTCTGCTGGCAGAATATCAGTAACCGTGGGGGCACCAAGGGTAATCGTGCCGGTTTTATCCAGAATCATTAGCGAGATCGTTGATGCACTCTGCAATGCCTCGCCGTTGCGGATCAATACCCCCGCCTCCGCGGCTTTGCCAACACCGACCATGACAGACATAGGCGTCGCCAGACCCAAGGCGCAGGGACATGCGATGATTAGAACAGAGGTCGCGCAGACAACGGCAAAAGCCACGGCAGGTTCCGGCCCTAGATTAAGCCAAGCTAACGCGCTCATTACGGCGATGATCATGATCGAAGGAACAAAATAGGCTGCAATAATATCGGCTAGGCGACCAATAGGTGGTTTCGAGTTCTGCGCGCGTTTCACCATAGCGATGATCCGGTAAAGCGCTGTATCTGCCCCGACACGAGTGGCTTGAAAGAGAATTGATCCACTTTTGTTGATACAACCGGCTACCAGCGCATCCCCTACCCCTTTCGTCACCGGCATGGGTTCGCCGGTCAACATGGATTCGTCGATTGCCGTCTTGCCTTCCACAATGTCGCCATCGACCGGAATTTTTTCACCGGGACGCACCCTTACCAGATCCCCCGGAACAACTTGGTCGATGGGAATATCCAATTCCTTATCGCCCCGTCGAACCCTTGCGTTTTTAGCCTTTAATCCTACCAGCCGTTGAATGGCTTCAGAGGTTTGTCCACGCGCTTTCAGCTCAAGCGCCAGCCCCAGATTAACCAGGCCAATAATCATTGTCGTAGCTTCAAAATACAAGTGACGCGCCATATCGGGAACAAGCTGTGGTGCCAGCACAACAACCATTGAGTATAGCCAGGCCGCCCCGGTGCCTAGTGCTATAAGCGTGTCCATGTTCGCGTTGTGGTGCCTGAAGGCATTCCAGGCACCAATAAAGAAGCGACCGCCTGAATAAAATATGACCAAAAGACTCAATAGCCCGACAATCAGCCAGGCAATACGTTCACCCGGTGTGACGACGGTCATGGCGCCGCCCGCTACGCTATATATCATCATCGGGACGCCAAGCAGTAACGCGGCCGTCATCTTACGGATAAGACGTTGATAATAGGCTTTGTCTGCCAGCGCTTTTTCCGCTAGGACATTGGCGTCACTTTCGTCGATACATTTTGCGTTGTAACCCGCATTCTTGATCGCGGCGATCAGGTCTGATGGCTGACAATTGCCTGTCACACTGACAGTCATATCAACCAGATTCACTTCAGCACGTGTTACTCCGGGAACCGCACTAGCCGCTGTTTCAATCTTATCTACACAACTGGCACAACTGGCGCCCTGAATTAGCAGTTGTATTGCTGGCATTGCCCTGCTCCCGGATTAGAGGATAGTTCTCGCGGTTGACGTGCATCCCACTGGTAGCCCTGAACGTCCGTCTTATCTAGGGCTATCAGTCTGCTCGAAACCTAACAGTCATTCAGAAAGTGGGTCGTGTGAGTTTGCCAGCCTCAAAAAGCTACCTGTGGTCATTGCCCGATACCAGATCGTACGTCGCACTATTCACACCTAATAAACTTTGCGCGCCAGCGTGAGTAACTTCGAGCTGAGGTTAATATCCAGTCGATTTGCCGCCGAGTGGTTGATGTCGAAGCGGATTTTTCCGCTCACGACAACGAATTCGATCATGCCACCTTGGCCGGCAAACCCGTAGGTATCACTCACTGTCAGTGCCGAGACTGACGATAGTTGCCCCACCCATTCATCGAGCTTAGCTGGATTGTCAAAGCCAAGAAATACGATACTACAGGCCTGAGCCTCAGCGGGTGAGGCAATCATCTCTAGTTCAATAGGCCGCCCACGGATGTATTTATCGACAAGAGTTTGCTGAAGGCTATCGTGCAACCGAGGGCTGCCTATTGTGCAGATTATCAGTCGTTCCCCTGTGGTCGACGGGCTAGTGGGCCATTCGACGAATTTGAAGAAATGATACAGAAATGCCGATTTCACACGATATTCGAAGTCACTATTATCTGCGAGTACATGACCTACCGTTACCGAAATAACCACAGAAAGAAATAGCGCTTTACAATGCACCGATAACCCGCGCCGGACTTGAATTCTCACTCAGAACCGCCAGGTTACCTGTGCGTTAACCGTTCGCTGAATCTCATTGCCGCCACCAAATTCAGCATGCTGCGGATCAAACAAATTCTTGCCGATTAACCCCAACTCCAAGTCCTTGGTGATACGCCACAACAGGCTCAAATCGACAGCAGTATAGGCATCAACCTTCTGGTCATCGAGAGCGCCAACGTATCGCGCATTCAACTGTGACGACCATTGCTTATTGATATCCCAGCCAATCATCACAGAGGTCTGCGAGGTTGGATCATTTTCGTCGTTGTCCCTGATGTTGACATCGTTGCTTCCCGTATAACGCTCAACATCAAGGTCAACATAGGACTGGCTCACAAGCAAATTCAGATTCTCGCTAGGCTGCCAACGCAGCACCAGCTCCCCACCCTGAGACACACCCTCCCCTTCATTTGAGACCTTGTAAGGGGGGAGTGTCGAGGGACTCAGAAAATCATCGGTAAAACCACGCAATTTATCGTATTCATTATAGAAAATAGCGACATCTAGTGAAAATGTACTACTGACAATCGAACGATATCCCAGTTCATACGCCAAGACTTCTTCAGATTCAAAGGCCGAGTCGCCAATCAGCACACCGTTAAAAACCACCAAGTTGTGATCAAGCCTATTTGGTATGCGAACGGCCCGCGATACCGCCCCCCATACTGTGTTACGATCGTCAATCGTGTAGCTAAACCGCATACTTGGCTGAACCTCATCCCCGGTATAGTCGTTGTTTTCGTATTTTACGCCGAAGGTTAATCGCAGCTGGTCGGACATCAGGTCAATCTGGTCCTGGATAAACAAATTCCAAGTTTCGTCGGTACGCCGTGCTGGGGTAAATCGCAAAATCACTGGGTTTATGCCCCTAACATCATCTCTTGTCACGTAATATCCGCCGCCGATGATAATTTCATGCTGATCTAAAAAGAGAAAACGGTGCTCTAATTCTAGGTCGAACGATTTTCTGTCCTCTGAATAGGTTTCAGCGTTTGTTCTAAAGGTTTTGTCAAAGTAAAACTGCACTTCGGTCGCAGAGTGCTGCCCATGCTGCCGACTCCAACGAGCGATCACATTATGGCCCTCGGTTTCTTCTAGCTCATTATTGGTAGCATTGTTAACCTGCCCCTGATATATATCGCCCTGGACAGTTAGCCGGTCGTTGTCAGGGAGCTGAAAATCCATCCGAAATCCGGCCTGCTCATGCTTTCGTTTGTCATCGGCATCCGCCGAGCCCCGCATTTCTTCCGCGTCATGGTGATTGGTCTTAGCGTATGCTCGATAGTGCCCCGCATTACCCAGGTTGCCCCCGTAGCGCCACGCCGCATAACGTTCAGATTCGCCAACCCCGAGCTGCTGAAAACCGCCTTGGGATTCAGCAGCTGACTTAGTAACAATATTGACCACCCCATTCACGGCGTTGGCCCCCCACAACGCAGCTCCCGGGCCTCGAATGACCTCGATACGATCGATGTCTTCGAGAAGTGTATCCTGAGCATCCCAGAATACGCCGGAGAAAAACGGGGTATACAGGCTACGTCCGTCCATCAGCACTTCGAGCTTGTCACCCACCGTCGAATTAAAGCCCCGGGCGGTTATAGCCCAGGTGTGAGAGTCTATACGAGCCACTTGCACGCCTGGCACAAGACGCAAGGCCTCAGGGATAGAGGTAATTCCTGAGCGGCGGATGGTTTCGCCGTCTAACACGAATACCGCTGCGGCCGACTGCTGTAAGGGCTCTCGCTGTTTGGAAACCGACACAACATCAATATTCATCAGCTCCTCAAGGCTCAAACCCGTTAGATCGACAGTGCTGGGCTGGGCAGAAATCAAGGAGGTATGTAGGGCAAGAGCACCAATAACAACTCGTGTTAACTGGCTATTAATCATTGTTTTACTTGGCAAATGAGGCATTCCGTATCCAGTCCTATGAGTGTGCAGCCTAAGGGTGCGGCGCGTAACTACACCTCCACAGCAGTAGTATAGATCAAGTATTGTTTGCCGGAGTTCTTGTGGCGGGGGTATACGTATAACTACAGACAGAGAGTGCGTACGAAAAGACGTGCTGATGGCAGGCAGATACAGTGGTTAGATGAGCGCCCGGTTGCCTAGAAAATGGGGCCCACGTTCCGGTTAGAACGCCGATAGCGAAGAAACTTGTCCGCAGGCGGGAAACGAGACGTTAATTACTCAGTAGATAGATAAAAAACTGTGACGTAATAAAGCAAAAGGAGAAGAATAGAGCCGTGGATACCAGGCCCGCAAAGATAACCGGTTTGGGGTTGTGCTCCGCCAGATCCATCAAGCGCTTCCTCCCCGTTTTGTTCTGAACAGCGAAAATCAGCGCAAAGGCCTGAGTAACGGCTTCAATGAAGCCCAAGGGCTTGTGATGTTCAGGGGTGGTTTCCGGTCGATTATCCGTGCTGCCCATACCAATGCTCCTGGCTAAATCATTTATCTGCTGCCGGATTGTAGTTGAATGCGCAGTCTTATAGATAGCCTACCCTCCCTAATTCAAGGGACCAGTTGTATGTTCGACAGGCCGGCTCTTGGAATAAGAAAAACCGCTGTAGCTAAAACGCGTCTTGGGTGCTACCAATTACCAAGTACCCGCGAAGTATTTACAACGGGAACCTGCCAAATAGCCCTGGGTTGCCATAAGCCAGCCTTGCGATCACTTTGGTTAACGGGCGATAGCCCCGGATACTGAGCGAAAACCTGTCCAAGGTTTTTATTCCTGGGGGGTTACCAGCAAGCACGTGTTATCGCCTGCCCGTAAGTCTATCCAGCTGAAGTTCAGTTTGACTCAGTATTTGTATTTATACAAAGTTCGTGGATTACTTTTATTTTTTGTTCAAATCTTGTTTAATGCGCGCGGTTTTTATGCAATAAGGACGGTCATCATGCCCCGCACGAAAAAAGCACCTGCAAAGAAAGCTGTTTCCAAAAAAGTTGCCACCAAAAAAGCTGTTGCCAAAAAAGCACCGGCTAGAAAAGTTTCCGCTAAGCGAGCGGCAACCAAAAAAACCGCAGTCAACTCTGCGACCAACACGCCTCTGGCCAAGTTTGTGGCCGAACAGGAAAAGGCTGTCGCTTCCGTAGAGGCGAAACTGGCCAAGGCGCAAGCCCAGGTAGCCACAGCAGAAACCAGGCAGGCGAAAGCCGCTGCTGCCCTCAAGGCAAAGCGTGATGCCGCCAAAGCCAAGCCATCTGCTGCCAAAAAGGCTGCTGTTGAGAAAGCTCGTGTTGCCGCCGCCACTGCACGCGACGCCGTTCGCAAGCAAAAGGCAGAAGTATCTGCTCTGCGCGCTGACGTAAAAGCCGCCAAAAACAAGCTAGGTAAGGCTCAAACTGCTGCGCGCGTATCGGCAAATGCCGAAGCAAAGATCAGCGCTGCAGCTGAGAAAGCCGTAGCCCGTATCGAAGCAAAGGCCAGCAAGCAGATCGCCGCTGCCCGCAAAAAGGCACAGCGTGAAATCGCCAAGAAGCAGAAAGCTGCGATGAAAGCTGCGCAAACAACCCAGCGCCGTAAACGTCGTGCCAAAGCCGAGAAACCCGCTGCAGCCGCACCAGCCGCTACGGAAACTCCGGCAGCTCAAGCCGAAAACAACGGCTGATTCTGCATTAACCACCCCGCAAATCACCACGCGGGGTGGTCTTCCCCCCCTCTAAAGCCTCCCTGCGAAAAATTCACGCTATCGAATCGTCCGGCGTGCAAACGAGTTAACATATTCCAACCCCCCGCATTGAACTCGGTACGTTCAACACGTAACACTGTAGCTAACGCGCGACGGCGCCATACTATGGAGAAATGTTACGAAAGGAGGACGCATGAAATTCAGAAAGGCTATAGCAGCGACCAGTATGTCAGCCATGCTTGCCGCACCTGCACTGGCTGAAGTGGAGACGGAGAGCACCTTCCGGCAAGCCGTTGAGCATCTTTACCAGGAGCCTGGAGAATTTACCGTAAACTCACAATCTGACGTGGAAGTTGTCCATTTCAAAGAAGCACGGGATGTGCGGCTTTGCCTGCCAGATGCCCGCCATGTGGTGGCGCTTGAGGTGGAATACGATGATAAAAGCAAAGTTCTGCAGCCTGGCAATTGCCTTATCATCGAGGCAAAGGAAGTGGCCCTATCTGTAGCCGGAGACCTGAAAGATGGCTGGTCACTTCACGGCACATTTGAAACGGTGCGAAAAGGCTCATAACACGCACAATAAAGGGTGAGGCGTGGCCTCGCCCTCCGACCTTTTTACCCGCTGAAGACAGGCTTCAGCCGACCATTCAAGCTATATCGAGGTATATATCGATGCGGCTTGGGCAAATCAGATAGCTCTCGTTCTCAATGCCCGCCCGAACCCGGCCATTCTGACGGGTCAGATCCTAACCCGCGTTTTTCGCCGCTGGCCCGGCAATGGCCATCGCCTTTTGATAGGCGGGTCGGCTGGAAAGCGCGTCCACATACCGTACTACATCGGGCAAATCATCGATGCCCCGGCCACCGAACAATGGCAAGCTGGTCAGGTTGAACATAACCATCATATCGGCACAGGTAAAACGACCCGCTGCTAAGTACTCTCGGTCTGCCAGGTGTTCATTTAGATGCTGGTAATAGCGCTGCTCGCGACGCCCTGCCGTTTTCGCAATCACGTTGTCTGGGTGAGCTGAAAAATCACCTCCGAGCGCCATCTTAAGGAAAAAGACTGACTGAACATTGTTATTGAAGTGCATCCAGTAGAGATAATTCACGTAGTCCGGATCGTCATGCTGAACGCTGTATCGCCCCTCTCCGTAGGTATAACTCAGATACTCCAGAATGGCGGCCGACTCGGTCATCAACCGCTCGCCATCAGAAACCACTGGCGCCATCCCTGCCGGGTGCAACTCCAGGTAAGCCTGCGGGGCAAGCATATCGTCGCCCCGGTCAAACCAGTTGATCTGATATGGGAGCCCAAGCTCTTCCAACATCCAGACGATACGATCAGATTGGGATACGGCCAGGTGGTTAACGGTTATCATTTATTTTCTCTCTCTTAAAGCCATGAATATCACTGTAAAGGAAAGAACCTTACGTTGCTAACCGCCTTCCCGGATCTATCTCACTGATGAATGTCGCTTGCTGAGTTCCCTCGCGCCGACACCTTGTTTACTTAGATATGCAAAATTCACCCCATTTACATATATGCATATCCATATATAATGCCGGGCTTGGCCACACCCCACAGCAGCACAAACAAACCAAAAAGGTTATTTGCCATGCTACGCCCTGCACAATTTTTTAAGTGCCTGTCGGATGAAACGCGTCTGGCGGCAACCCTATTGATAAAGCAGGAAGGTGAACTGTGTGTCTGTGAGCTGGTAACGGCACTCGAGGATAGCCAGCCAAAAATCTCGCGCCACCTGGCACAGCTGCGTAACTGCGAAATACTCGACGATGCTCGCCGAGGACAGTGGGTTTACTACGCAATCTCACCCGCCCTTCCCTACTGGGCCCGGGATATCCTCAATGCCGCCACGGAAGGAAATGCGGCCCAGCTAAAAACTTTTAAAGCGAACCTTGCGGCGATGAAAAATCGACCGCAATGCTGTTAACTCAATAACGCGTAGCAACTGATGAAAATACTCTATATATGCACCCATAACCGCTGTCGCAGCATCCTGAGTGAAGCCATTACCAACCACTTGGCCCAGGGCCGGATTCAGGCATACAGTGCTGGCAGCCAGCCTGCTGCTGAAGTGCACCCTCTTACGCTTAAGTACCTCACCGAACGCGGTATTCCCACCGCGGGGCTGACAAGCCAGTCTTGGGATGACTTTGCAGACCTACAACCCGACATCGTTGTCACCGTCTGTGATAACGCCGCCAACGAAGCATGTCCGGTGTGGTTCGGCGATACCGTTAAGGTGCACTGGGGACTTCCCGACCCGTCAAAACTGACAGGCAGTGAGTCGGAAATGCGCGCCAGCTTTACCGCTGTAATGGAAACCATAGCAAAGCGCGTCAACCGACTGCTTTCCCTTGAGCTGGAGCATCGCTCTCCGACTGAACTGCAATCACTATTAGCAGACATCGTAGAGGAGTAACTACATGGGCCTGTTTGAGCGTTACCTCAGTGTCTGGGTTGGGCTGTGTATTCTGGCGGGCGTATTGCTTGGCAATATTGCGCCGGGCCTATTTCAGTACTTTGCTTCCCTTGAAATCGCCCACGTAAACATCCCCGTCGCCATGTTTATCTGGGTGATGATCTACCCAATGATGGTTCAGGTGGATTTTTCTTCAATCCGCAACGTTGGCGAAAAACCGAAAGGTTTGTTACTGACGCTCCTGATCAACTGGCTGATCAAGCCCTTTACGATGGCAGCCTTGGGTTGGCTGTTTTTTCGGGTGGTCTTTGCCGACCTTGTCGATCCACAGACTGCCAATGAGTATATCGCCGGCATGATTTTGCTGGGTGTAGCTCCCTGCACAGCGATGGTCTTTGTCTGGAGCCACCTGACCAAGGGAGATGCGAACTACACCTTGGTACAGGTATCTGTAAACGACCTGATCATGATCTTTGCCTTTGCACCTATTGCAGCCTTCCTGCTGGGTGTTAACGATATTACTGTGCCCTGGAATACACTGGTCCTGTCGGTGGTGCTGTATGTGGTCATACCCCTACTGGCTGGCATAATGACCCGTAAAGTACTGGACTCGGCGCAAGACCACTCACGACTAAACCGTTTTCTTACAGCACTCAAACCGATTTCCATTCTTGGCCTACTGGCAACCGTTGTGCTGTTGTTTGGATTTCAAGCCGAGACAATACTGGCAAAACCGTTGGCGATCGTGCTTATCGCCATCCCACTGTTAATTCAGACATACGGTATCTTTGCGCTGGCTTACGGTGCTGCCAAGGCATTGAAACTCCCCCACAATATCGCCGCCCCAGCCTGCATGATTGGCACCTCCAATTTTTTTGAGCTGGCAGTGGCCGTCGCGATTTCGCTATTTGGTTTACAGTCGGGAGCTGCTCTGGCAACCGTTGTCGGCGTTCTGGTGGAGGTTCCCGTCATGCTCACCCTGGTAGCCATTGCCAACCGAACCAGACACTGGTTTGACAAGGAGCCCGCCCGATGACATTTACAGACATGCCGAATATCGAAGCTGATCTGCTGGAGCCCATTGATCGGGTGCAGTTGCTCACGCCCGAACTCAGCTCACATAAACCGCGCATATTGCTTCTCTATGGATCTTTGCGCGAACACTCCTTCAGCCGGCTGGCGACCGAGGAGGCCGCACGTATACTGACGACTTTCGGCGCAGAAACCCGAACCTTTAACCCGTCGGGGTTGCCACTGCCCGATGATGCCAACGACGACCACCCCAAAGTACAGGAACTGCGAAATCTAGCGCAATGGAGTGAAGGCATGGTCTGGTGTAGCCCAGAGCGGCACGGCGCTATGACCGGTATCATGAAAGCACAGATAGACTGGATTCCCTTGGCTCTACAGGGTGTTCGTCCAACGCAGGGAAAAACCCTGGCGGTCATGCAGGTCTGTGGCGGCTCGCAATCTTTTAATGCGGTCAATCAGATGCGGATTTTGGGGCGATGGATGCGCATGCTCACGATTCCGAACCAGTCTTCGGTACCCAAAGCCTGGCTTGAGTTTGATGAAAACGGTCGCATGAAGCCGTCATCGTTCTATGATCGTATTGTCGATGTCATGGAAGAGCTAATGAAATTCACGCTGTTAACACGTGACCGCAGTGATTATCTGGTTGACCGCTATTCCGAACGAAAGGAAACCGCTGAAAAATTTCGTGCACGCCTTAATCAGCGAGCGAAATAGATACCTGCCTCCGGCCTTGATAAAGGTAGCTCGTGTTGAAATGTGTTGGCTCGACATCTCAATACAACACCATCTCCAAGCTCGATACACCCAATGATGGAGGCCACGATTGTCGCCTATGACCACGCGCCCGGGCTGTGAGCGGCCTCTCGCCCGGATTATCAACGGGAGAGGCTCCGCCTAGCTCGACAGCCTCAGTGATGTTGTCCGTTTCAATACCAAGCCCGGATACCCAAAACGAGTTGGGTGTCTTCGATGTCGTTGCCTTTTGCCCGGGCAAAATCGGCAGTCTGGCCTAGTTTTTTATGCCAGTTGAGACCTACATAGGGTGCAAATTTACGATAAATTTCGTAGCGCAAACGCAACCCGACTTCGGCTTCTCCAATACCAGAACCAGCTCCCGTTTCCGCATCATTAAAGCCATAAGCGTTAATCTCGACTTCCGGCGACAAAATCAGACGCTGCGTTAACAGCAACTCATATTCTGCCTCGACACGAACACTGGTGCGCCCGGCGCCACCTAAAAACAGCGACGCATCCACTTCAAGGTAGTAGGGAGCCACCCCATGTAACGCAAGCACCCCCCACTCCCGCTCTGGATCCGGACTGAAGTCCTTACGCGCACCCACCAGAAGATTCCAGAACGGAGAAATGGCTCGACCATACAGCGCTTGAAGTTCAAACTCCTCGGTTTCACCGCCGATTCGCTCTACTTCGGCTGCCAGCCAGAATTTATTGAGGTCGTAGCCTGCCCAGAATTGGCCATCCAATACCACCAAGTCATGGTCATCCTCGTCACGAACTTCAAACTGGCTCAGCTTGCCAGAGGTGAGAAAAGGGTCATCGCCAGCTCCACCATAGGCCACGGAGGCAGAAAATAACGACAGCATGCACAACGAGTGCACCAAACGTATCTTCATGTTGAGCGCCCTCCTTCTTCGACACGTACTTCGCGCATCATTCCCGGCATGTGAAACATCAAATGGCAATGGTAAGCCCAACGCCCCAGCGCATCAGCGGTGACGAGATAACTAATACGGGAACCCGGCTGTACCATAATTGTATGTTTTCTTGGAATATGATTTGGATCTTCAGTTTCGAGCTCACTCCACATACCGTGCAAGTGGATGGGGTGGGTCATCATGGTGTCATTGACCAAAGTAATACGAAGGCGCTCCCCGAATGTCAGACGAATCGGATCAGCATCGGCGTGTTTGATGCCATTCATCGACCATATATAGCGTGACATATTGCCTGTCAGGTGAATCTGGATCTCCCGCGCCGGATCACGCATATCTTGTGTGGGATATAGATTGCGTATATCGCCATAGGTTAGAACCTTGCGGCCATAGCGGGTGGCGTGATCGCGTAAGCCCACACCCGGGTCGTGCAAGCCGTTTTGAGGTGAATCGGACCGCATATCAATATGGGGGCCGTACTCGGACGCCGCATGGGTGATGTCAGCACGGCTACCGTAACCGGCAGGAGCTGGCTTACCAGTCATATGGCGGGCGTGCATACCGTGATGATCATGTTCCATGCCCCCCATAGCGTGCCCACTATGGTCCATGCCGCCACTGTGCCGCCCCCTACCATGAACATTATCCTGACTAGGGGTAACTCCCTTCATGTTGTGCCCCATTCCCATATCGCTATGCGTCAGCACGGGCGTATAGTCCATTGATGGGATCTCTGCGCGCCACTCGACGTTGGGCGTTAGTGTGCCGCGCGCATAACCTGTTCGATCAATGGTTTGCGCAAAGACCGTATAAGCAGAGTCGTCACTAGGTTCTACTATTACATCGTAGGTTTCGGCAACACCGATACGAAATTCGTCGACCGAGACGGGTTCGATATTCTGACCGTCAGTGGCCACCACAGTCATTTTCAACTCCGGTATCCGCACATCGAATATCGTCATCGCCGCTGCATTAATGAAACGCAAGCGTACTTTCTCACCGCGTTTAAACAGGCCCGTCCAACCTTGATCGGGCGTCACGCCATTCATCAAGTAGGTATAGGTATGGCCAGTAACATCGGCGATATCGGTCTGGCTCATCCGCATCACGTTCCACATCTTGCGCTCATTCCAGGTTCGAGCCAGTCCCTTGTCCCTGATATCGCGCCATAAGTCTCCCGCCGTTCTCTCCTGAAAATTATAGTAGTGACTCATCTTTTTCAGATTGGCGTATATGCCTTCTGGGGCTGAGTCGGACCAGTCTGAGAGCAATACAACATAGTCTCGATCGTAGGCCACTGGATCTGGCTCTTTCGGGTCTATCACAATGGCTCCATAGAGCCCAGTCTGCTCCTGCCAACCCGAGTGAGAGTGATACCAGTAGGTGCCACTTTGGTTAACATCAAATTGATACTCATAGGTTTCACCAGGCTGAATACCATCGAAACTGAGCCCCGGCACACCGTCCATCTCGGTGGGCAGAATCATGCCATGCCAGTGAATAGAACTATCATGAGCCAGGTGATTGGTAACCTTCAAACTCACGCGCTCGCCTTCTTTCCAACGCAGGATCGGTGCCGGTACACTGCCATTGACCGCAGTCGCCGTACGTTCGCGTCCGGTGAAATTCACGGCTTGATAACCAATGGATAATTCAAAATGGTTACCGCTAAGCACCAGCGGGCGTTGATTCGCGAGGGCACGAATACTAGGTAATCCGACACCCGCAAGTGCAGCTCCAGCGGCAGCGCCGGTGACAAATTGCCGCCTTGAAAGCAATGATGAAAAATTCACGAGATACTCCTTTTCTTACCTGTTTGTGATAACAACTACGATCGTTAAAACACGAGTTATTACGCAGAACGCAGACGGACTGGTCCTGTATCAGGCGAACATTGGAGGACGAAAGTGGCTTTTCGCAGCAGTGCGCGGTGGTAGGGAAATCGTGGAAAACAGGCTGTGTCTCGCTGACAACAAACTGGCAAGGGCCGGCATTGTTGTCAAACCCGACTGGCAATGCCCGACACAGCATTCACAGTCTAGCGTGCAGCATTCCTCGCTGACCGGGTCTGCCGAAGCCTCAGCTTGCATAAGCAGCGCATGGGCTGAATCTCCCTGCTCGGTGACACAATGACCGGTCTTTTCAGGAACGACTACCGGCTCTGCGGTCGTGCTGTACAGGTGCTGGAAGCCGTGTAGCGTGGCAGCCCAAACGGTCCCAACCTGTTGTAACAGAAGGGTAAAGATTATGACTGTCGCTACACGTTTAGTACTCATCACGACTAATTTTAGCACCGCCGCCCACTTAGTGGCAGGCCTTCCCCAATTTTCGCAGCCGCCAGTAGTTATAGGGCCA
>NZ_JBFJTH010000087.1:0-15576 GCF_041625495.1 Litorivivens sp.
CCATAACTTCTGGCACGCGACAGGACTGGCGAAACGTATAACTCATCTACATCCTTTAGTTACAACCCTCTAACGACCATTCCTAGCTCGCCTCGCGGTTTTTAACACAAACAAAAATTCAATGCATCCTATATAAAATATTTCAGTACATGATTTTGCACTGCAAATAAAAAGCTAAAAATATCGCTACGCAATTCGCAGAAATCGCGCGACAGAAATCACGCTGATCTTCTAAAAAAATGTAATAATTCTGAAATAATTGAAAACGTCAGCAAAGAAACATTAGCGCATCGATGGACCAATGCGTGAAATCCGTCCGCCACACAATGCAACACTTTTCAAAAACCTGTCACGATCCGCAACACCAATACACATAATTGGCGCTCACATAGTACGCTTTTGCTTATGCACCAAATTTGTGTCTGATACAGACCCCTTGCGCGCACTCAATCAACGCACGAAAGGCCGCGACATCCAAACGACATTCTTGAAACAACGTCGATTACGTATAAAAGACAAGAGTCAATCGCGTACAGGGCGTCCCAACTCGGGCGGCTAGGAACACACACTGCATGCGATTAGCACTAGCTTAGAAATTGCTGATAGGCAGGATTGTCAGTTTCTTCGTGGTAGGGGTAGTGTAATTGATCCAGATACTCGCCCACCTTGCGACGATCTTTATCTTCGATCTGCATACCCACCAGCACCCGACCATAGGCCGAGCCGTGATTACGATAATGGAACAACGAGATATTCCAGGCTTGCGGTAGCGTTTTTAAAAACTTCATCAACGCACCGGGGCGCTCGGGAAATTCAAATCGATAAAGCCGCTCATTGGTTACCGAGGCAGGCGCGTGTCCGCCAACCATATACCGAATATGAAGCTTGGCCATTTCATTATCAGTCATATCCCAGACCGGATAACCCAGCGCTTTGAGTTCACGCACTAGATCTTGCCGGTCGTTGTTTTCCGGTGAAACCTGCACACCCACAAAAATCTGCGCATCGTTCACATCGCTGAAACGGTAATTAAACTCCGTGATATTGCGTTTTCCCAGAGCGGCACAAAAGCGTTTAAAGCTACCGGGCTTCTCGGGGATCTGTACGCTGAGAATCGCTTCGCGCCGCTCGCCGATCTCCGTTCGTTCCGAGATATAACGCAAGCGATCAAAATTGGTGTTGGCACCGCTATCAATGGCGAGCAAGGTCTGACCTTCGCAGTCATTTTCTGCGACATACTTTTTCAGGCCCGCCAATGCCAGCGCGCCCGCCGGCTCGGCAATGGAGCGGGTATCATCAAAGATATCCTTGATCGCCGCACAAATCTCATCGGTCGAGGCGGTAATTACGCCGTCGATGGTTTTCTTGAGCACGCGAAAGGTCTCTTTGCCAATCTGCGCGACCGCGACACCATCGGCGAACAACCCGACTTCTTTCAGCGTGACGCGACGATTGGCTTCAAGTGCCGCCTTAAGGCAGGCCGCCTCTTCCGGCTCAACCGCGATGACCTTTACCTCTGGCCGCACATACTTGATATAAGCCGCTACCCCAGCCGCCAGGCCGCCACCGCCAACCGGCACAAACACCGCATCCAAGGGCCCCGTGTGCTGACGGAGGATCTCCATACCGATGGTACCCTGACCGGCGATTACTTCCGGGTCGTCATAGGGGTGCACGTAGGTCATGCCTTTTTCGGTCGTGAGCTTTTTGGCATAGGTGGAGGCTTCGTCATAGACATCGCCGTGAAGGATGACCTTGCCACCACGGGATTTTACCGCGTCCACTTTGATCTGCGGCGTCGTCTTGGGCATGACGATGGTCGCCTTCACACCCATTTTGCTGGCAGCCAGTGCCAAGCCCTGTGCATGATTGCCCGCCGACGCCGCTACCACTCCGCGTGCCAACTCTTCCGGCGACAGGCTCGCCATCTTGTTGTAGGCGCCGCGCAGCTTGAAGGAAAACACCGGCTGTAGATCTTCCCGCTTTAGCAATACCCGATTGCCGATGCGCGCGGACAGTAGCCGGGCCTCGTCAATCGGTGTCTCGATCGCCACGTCGTAGACTTTGGCTTCGAGAATCTTCTTGATGTATTGCTGTGGCACGGTGGTTCCCCAGTGTGGATTTGCGAAGGGCGCAGTCTATCGTGAATTGGCTTCCGGCCCAACAGCCGCAATCACTGGCGCTAAATCGCCCCTCGCACCCTAGGGCTCGAAATTCTATAATGCCTTCCTTTACCCAACAGGCATCCCCATGACCCAAGACGAACTCAAGCAGGCGGTAGCAGCCGCGGCCATCAAGGAAGTGACGCAGGCCATTGAAGACGGTGAAATCATCGGCATAGGCACCGGCTCCACGGCCAACTGCTTTATTGACCTGCTGGCGGAATTCAAACACGACATCAAAGGGACCGTTGCCAGCTCAGAGGCCTCGGCCGAGCGCCTGAAAAAACATGGCATTGAGGTATTTGACCTGAACGCCGTTAACGACGTTGCTGTTTATGTCGATGGTGCCGACGAAACCAACCACCGTCTGGAGCTGATCAAAGGCGGCGGTGCGGCACTGACCCGCGAGAAAATTGTCGCAGCCGTAGCGAAGCAGTTTGTGTGCATTGCTGACGAAAGCAAACTGGTGGATCAGCTTGGCGGCTTTCCGCTGCCTGTGGAAGTACTACCGATGGCGCGCAGCCATGTGGGTCGCGAGCTTGTTAAGCTCGGGGGTGACCCGGTGTATCGCGAGGGTGTTGTGACGGATAACGGCAACATCATTCTCGACGTGTACAACTTCCCTATTGCCACACCGAGAAAAATCGAAGAAAAAATAAACAACATTGTCGGTGTAGTGACTAACGGCATTTTTGCCTGCCGCCCTGCGGACGTTTTACTGCTGGGCACCCAAAACGGCGTCAATCGGATCACACCAAACTAGACGTTTACAAAAAGGCCTCCGGTTGCGGAGGCCTTGCCATTTACGCTAGAAGTTATAGCTGACTTCAACGCCGTAAGTACGCGGCGGGCCGGCAATATACTCATCAAAGCCGAAGTTGGCTTGCAAATTTAGAGCGTAGACGTGGTACTCCTCGTCCGTCAGGTTTTTACCCCACAGCGACACGCTGTAAGACCCGTCATTGGCATACCAGCCCAAGCGACCATTGATCAACCAGTAGGCATCCTGCCGGATTTCCCCATAACCATTGCGGTCGTTGTAGGCGCTGAACCACTGGTCGCCTTGGTAGCTGGCATTGGCATTCACGCTCAGATACCCGCTGTCGGTCAGCAAAATGTCATAATCAGCTGAAACACTGGCGTTAACCGCCGGCGCTGAAATCAGCTCGTTGCCTGACAGGTCAACCTGATCATCTGGATCATCCAGGGTCTCAGTGTTGGCCAAGCTCAGTTCGGAAAACTCGGTTTCCAGAAAACCCACCGCCATTTGTAGAGTCAGACGCTCGGTGGCTCTGGCCCACAGCTCAGCCTCGACACCCTTTATGCTCGACGCCCCGGCATTTTCCAGAAAGTTGGAAATGCCCACCACATTGATGAACTGCTGGTCAGTGTAATCGTAGTAAAAGGCCGCAGCATTCAGGCGCATGCTGTTATCGAGGAGATCGGCTTTGAACCCAACCTCATAGGCATCGATATATTCCGGCGCGGCATAAGCGCCACCATCGATTGTGCGGCTAACGTAGTACACCCCGCCATTAAAGCTGCCGGCACGATAGCCTTTACTGTAGCTGGCGTAAGCCATCCACTCTTCGCTAAAACGATAATCAACACCGATTTTCCCGGTCCACTCTTTTTCTGTGGACTCAAGCTCCGGCGCCGAGGCTGTCGTAAATGGCCCATGGGTATAACCACCAGCAGTCGCCGCCGATAGGGTGGCCGGGTTAGACAGAATGGCTAACGCCGAACTTGAATCAAGCCGTATCCATCCGTTATCGACACCAGTCGGGTTGCCGGGCACCCAGGTACCTACCGGTTCGCCATCGTCGGTGTATCGAGACAGGTTGAGATAAGGCATCGTGTTGGTATCACGGGTGTAGCGCAAGCCGATATCCATGCCAAAATTCGCGGTGAAATCGAAGCGCATCTGGGTGTAGGCCGCAGCGCTTTCTTTTTCTACATCCATACGATGCACCACCTGGCCAACATCGATCAGGTAGGGCGCATCGCCGAGCGTATCGGGCTTGGCCAACACCACGCGAGGATCAGGGAAATCACTAAAGATCAGGTAGGTGTTGTGCATCGCCAGATCTTCAAAGCCGTAGTACAGGCCGGCAATGATATTGAACATACCGTCAAAGGCGGATGTGAATCGCAGATCCTGACTGTAGCTCTGTGAATCCGACGCCCACAGTATCTCTAGCAAGCCTTTGGGACCGCCGTCTGTATCCTGCTCCTGATAATAATCTGCATCGAGATAAGAACTGACTGAGGTGAGGGTATAGTTGTCGGCATTGTAGTTGATGGTAAGAACCGACAGATCGGTACGAGTATTCAGATCACCTGAAGCGTTGGATTCCACCTCGTGAAAGCCAAGACTCTTCGGGCGTGAGTAGCCGGTATAGTCGATATCGTTGCCATCTGGGGTCGGAGTTCGCCCCTCACCCTTGGGCGGCGTACTGGTTCCGTCATTCTTCGACGCTGTGTATTTGAATACCGCGTCCCAGCGATCATTGATCAACCAATTCAGCGCCAGGCGACCACCGCTAAAATCCGTGGCGGCACCGTCTTCGCTCTGGCCTTTGATCTCCATCCAGCCGTCATCCTGCTTGATTTTGCCGGACAGGCGCGCGGCCAGTGTACCTGGAATCAGCTCGGCTTCAGCACCGGCCTCCAGGGTGGTGGCGCCAAAGTTACCGGCCCCCGCTTTGAGATAGCGGCTGCCTTCGCCGTCGAAGCGCGGGGTGCGGGTAATGATGTTGATCGCGCCGCCGGTCGTGTTTTTGCCGTACAGGGTGCCCTGCGGACCGCGCAAAACTTCCAGTCGCTCCACATCGAAAAAGCTGGCGCCGTGACTGTAGGTCGGCCCGAGATAAGCTTCATCTACATACACCCCAATCGGGCTGGCCTGATTCGAGCTGTAATCCGACATACTCACGCCACGGATAGAAAAAATCGGCTGGACCTCACCGTAGGCACCGCTGACCTGCATGTTCGGCACCTGCGCGCCGATATCCACGGCACTGTCAAAACCCAGCTTGTCCAGCGAGTCGCCGGAAAGACCAGTAACCGCAACAGGAATATCCTGGGTACTTTCACTTCGCTTCTGGGCGGTAACCAGCACCTCCTCGAGAACCGGCGCGGCACTGACGGAACTAATAAAGGAGGCGGAACTGATAAAGAGGGCGGAAAGGGTTAACAGAGAACGGCGACCGGTTGGCGCAGTTCGCATTTTTATCCATTGTGACAACAGCTTAGATCTCCATCGACAGGTTGTTCAACGCTGCACATCGGTACAGCGCTCCGCAAACGGCCGCGATGTTATCACAGACTACATGGGGTATGGGGCTATCCAGTTCGCATTTGTCTACCGGCGAATCTGTGGCGCAAGCACCCGGCACGAACTCGCATTAATTCCGCTACGTCGACGTATGTTTTGTCAATTCTCAGGGATAGACGCAGCCGGAGGATGGCCGCGCACTTCACCACCAACAATTGACTTGCTGGAGGCTGAAATACTTGTGTGAATCGGCAGGCACAACCTGAACCGACCATTGGCAGCTATAGGGCGCTAAATAAAGCACATGGAAGCTCTATCTGGATGGCAAACCAACTGCGCACTAAAGCTGCTAATTACACTTTTAATTTCGTGACAGTGCTAAAAACGCAGACGCTTAGTCAAACACTTTGCCCGGATTCATCACCCCTTTGGGGTCAAACACCTGCTTGATCGCCTTCATCGCCGCAATTTCAGCCGCGCTGCGGGTGTATTTCAGGTAGGGCTTTTTCAACAGGCCGACACCGTGTTCGGCCGATACGCTGCCACCGAAGCGCTCGACAATGTCGAACACCTCCAGGCTCACTTCACTGCACTGCTCAAAGAAGGTGGTTTTATCGAGGCTGTCGGGTTTGAGGATATTCAGATGCACGTTGCCGTCGCCGATATGGCCAAACCAGATAATCTCGAAATCCGGGTAACGGGCGTTGACCACATCTTCTACCGCCACCAGAAACTCTGGCACTTTGGAAATAACGGTGGAAATGTCGTTTTTGTAGGGGGTCCAGCGAGAGATGGTCTCTGAAATATCTTCGCGCAAACGCCACAAGTTTTTCAGCTGCTCCAGTGACTGACTCATAACGCCATCAATCACCCAACCCTTCTCCACAGCCTCTTCAAACAGGGTCATGGCTTGTTCTTCTACCTGCTCGTTCAGTCGCTCAAACTCCAGCAGACAGTAAAACGGCGTCGCACTGTCAAAGGGGCGAGCCAGCCCCTGATGCTCTACTACCTTCTGCAGGGCCTGCTCGGAGAAAAACTCAAAGGCCGTAAGATCAATCGAGGCCTGAAAACGGTTGAAAACCTGCATCAGGGCATCAAAATCCGGCACCCCCAGCACCATCGCGGTCAGATCATGGGGCTGGCGGGTGAGTTGCATGGTCGCTTCCACCACGAGGCCCAGGGTGCCCTCAGCGCCGATAAAGAGCTGGCGCAGGTCATAGCCCGCGTTATTTTTCAGCAGGCCGTTGTTCAGTTCCAGCAGCTCACCCGTGCCGGTCACCACCTTCAGACCAGCCACCCAGTCGCGGGTCATGCCGTAGCGAATCACCTTGATACCGCCGGCATTGGTGGAGATATTGCCACCTATCTGGGAGGAACCGGCAGATGCAAAATCCACCGGATAGAACAAACCCTGCTCTTCAGCGTATTGCTGAAGCTGTTCAGTGATCACCCCGGCCTCGCACTGCACAGTGCGATCTATGGGATCGAAGTGCTTGATTGCATTCATATAATCCAGTGCCAGCACGACCTCGCCATTGGCTGCCACGGCACCGCCGCTCAGGCCCGTGCGACCACCGCTGGGGACAATCCCAAACTCCAGATCATTGGCCCGCCGCACCACCGCCTGTACCTGCTCAATAGAACGGGGGAATACGATGGCAATTGGCGCTGGATCTACCGCGCGGGTCCAGTCTCGCCCGTAGGTGGCGAAATCATCGTCAGAACAGCGGACATTAGCGCCGCCTACAATTTCTTTAAGCTGGGTAATGATAACGTCGGCGCTTTCACGGCTAGCGGCTGCATTCATGGGGGCAATAGCCTCTATAAACAGGTCTGTAAAACGGGTGGCTAAACAGGCGATTCTGAAAGGGCGCGTATGGTCCCATACGCGCCTTTTCCTGTACCGCTGGACATACCTAGACCCATGGCAAAGAAATCTCTCGACAAGGACAAGATAAAGTTCCTGTTGCTGGAGGGCGTACACCAGTCCGCCGTCTCCCTGTTGGAAAACGCTGGCTATACCAATATTGAGTACCATAAAAAGGCGCTCGAAGGTGACGAACTGCTGGAGAGCATCAAGGACGCCCACTTCATCGGCATCCGCTCCCGCACCCAGCTCACCCGCGAAGTGCTGGAACAGGCACCCAAACTCAATGCCGTGGGGTGTTTCTGTATTGGCACCAACCAGGTCGACCTGGTGGCAGCCCTGGAGCGCGGCGTGGCGGTGTTCAACGCCCCCTATTCCAACACGCGTTCCGTCGCCGAACTGGTGCTGGCCGAAGCCATTTTGCTGCTGCGCGGCGTGGCCGAGAAAAACGCCGCCGCCCACCGCGGGGAATGGATGAAATCTGCTACCGACTCTTATGAGATTCGCGGCAAGAAATTAGGCATTATCGGTTACGGCTCAATCGGCATGCAGCTCTCCGTGCTGGCCGAAGGGCTGGGCATGAAGGTGATGTTTGCCGACACCGTTAACAAACTGCCGCTGGGCAACGCCTCGCAGGTGAGCCTGAGCCAGTTGCTGAGTACCGCAGATATCGTCAGCCTGCACGTGCCGGAAACTGGCTCCACCAAGAACATGATTGGCGTCAAAGAATTCGAGCAGATGAAACAGGGCTCGATTTTGATCAACGCCTCGCGAGGCACGGTGGTCGACATTGACGCCCTCGCCAACGCCCTGCGCGAAAAGCGCCTGCTGGGTGCTGCCATCGACGTATTCCCGGTAGAGCCGAAAAGCAACAACGACGAATTTATTTCGCCACTACGCGAATTCGACAATGTATTTCTAACACCCCACATCGGCGGCTCCACGATCGAGGCTCAGGAAAACATCGGCATGGAAGTGGCCGAGAAGCTGGTGAAATATTCCGACAACGGCACCACCGTTACTTCCGTGAACTTCCCGGAAGTCGCCCTGCCGTCACAAGATGGTCGCCACCGCCTGCTGCACGTACACAAAAACGTGCCCGGCGTGATGAGCGCTATCAACCAGATTTTCTCTGAGAACGACATCAACATTTCTGGCCAATACCTGCAAACCAATGAATCGGTTGGGTATGTGGTAATAGATGTAGATCAGGCCTATAGCGAACTGGCCCTGAGCAAGCTCAAAGAGATTAACGGCACACTGCGCTGCAGAGTGTTGTTTTAACGATGGCTAATGCCGTAAGCGATCTGGCAGACCTGGTAGGCAAAAGCTGCGTACTGGGTCTGAGTTACTACAATCCGGCCGGTGAGGTACTGAACCAGCGTATGCTCGCCGCCCGGGTCCAAAGCGCTGGCGATGAAGGCATTGTGTTGCGTCCGCTGCAAGACGAGCGCGATTTTACCCTGCCGCCAGAGTTGAGCTGCTGGTTCATTGCCCCCAAAGGCACCTTTACCGACAGTGAAGAGCAGACCATTGAAAACCCAGATTTTCTCGTGACCTGGGATGTGCACCGCAAGAAAGAAACCGGTGACGAAGGTGAGCACGAGTGGTGGGAATGGGTGCCCTGCACTGTTCCACCGACCGTCGGTTAGCAACCGTCCGACAATCAACGCATTTTTCTCAACCCATACTGCGTTTTACACGCAAAGGATTTTCTTTTTGATCACCACCGCCAACGTCACCATGCAATTTGGTGCCAAACCCCTTTTTGAAAATATCTCTGTAAAGTTCGGAGGCGGCAATCGCTACGGGCTAATCGGCGCCAACGGCTGCGGCAAGTCCACCTTCATGAAGATTCTGGACGGCAGCCTCAAACCAAGTTCCGGCAATGTCTCGACCGACCCCAATGAGCGCGTGGGCAAGCTTTCTCAGGACCAGTTCGCCTTCGAAAAATTCTCGGTCATCGACACCGTAATAATGGGCCACACAGAGCTCTGGGACGTGAAGCAGGAGCGCGATCGCATCTATTCCCAGACAGAGATGTCTGAAGAAGACGGCATGAAAGTGGCTGATTTGGAAACTCGCTTTATGGAGCTCGATGGCTACAGCGCGGAAAGTAGCGCGGGCGAAATCCTGCTCGGCGCAGGCATTCCTCAGGAATACCACTTCGGCCCCATGAGCGAAGTCGCTCCCGGCTTGAAACTGCGGGTACTGTTAGCACAGGCGCTGTTTTCCGATCCAGATATTCTGCTGTTGGACGAGCCTACCAACAACCTCGACATCCACACTATCCGCTGGCTCGAAGATGTACTCAACCAGCGTAAAAGTACCATGGTAATCATTTCCCACGATCGCCATTTTCTCAACGCCGTGTGCACCCACATGGCCGACATTGACTACGGCGAACTGCGGGTTTACCCCGGCAACTATGATGATTTCATGACCGCGTCGACTGCGGCCCGCGAGCGGCTGCAAGCTCAGAACGCGAAGAAATCCGCCCAGATCGCTGATCTGCAGCAATTTGTCAGCCGCTTTTCGGCTAATGCGTCCAAGGCCAAACAGGCTACCTCGCGCGCCAAACAGATCGAGAAAATCCAGCTCGACGAGATCAAGGCCTCCAGCCGGGTATCGCCCTATATCCGTTTCAAGCAGGAGAAAAAACTGCACCGTCAGGCACTGACACTGGAAAATATCGGTCACGGTTTTGACGAACCCTTGTTCGCCAAAGGCAGCATGATTCTTGACGCTGGTAGTCGCCTGGCCATTATTGGGGAAAACGGCGCTGGTAAAACCACCTTACTCCGCTGCCTGATGGATGAGCTCCAGGCCAACGAAGGCGTGGTGAAATGGGCTGAGAATGCCAGCCTAGGCTACTGCCCTCAGGACAGCAGCGCCGACTTCGACAATGACCTCAATCTGTTCGACTGGATGAGTCAATGGCGCAAGCCCAGCCACGACGACCAGATTGTGCGAGCAACACTGGGGCGCCTGCTGTTTTCCTCGGACGACTTCAACAAGCAGGCAAAAGTCTGCTCTGGTGGCGAAAAAAACCGCCTGCTGTTCGGCAAGCTAATGATGATGGACACCAATGTGCTAATCATGGACGAGCCCACCAACCACCTGGATATGGAGGCCATCGAAGCCCTCAACCTGGCATTGGAGCATTATGATGGCACCCTGATCTTTGTCAGCCATGACCGCGAGTTCGTGTCATCGCTGGCGACCCGTGTTATTGAAATCAAAGATCAGCAGCTGATCGACTTTCAGGGCACTTATGACGAGTATCTTGCTCAGCAGGAAGTTGATAATCGCAAGCTCGCCAACGCCGCACGTTAAACCCTCCCCTCACCCCTCTCCCTCTGGAGAGGGGGCGCACTGAAGGTTCGCTCTCCCGGGGGGTGAGTCAGGGTGAGGGGGAAAGCGTTGGAATTGATTCCACCGCTCAAGTCAGCTACCTTGCGCCCATCTTTTCCAACGCTACCAATGAGACCCCAACATGGCCCAATACGTCTATACAATGAACCGGGTCGGCAAGGTTGTGCCGCCCAAGCGTCAAATTCTCAAGGATATTTCTCTCTCCTTTTTCCCGGGTGCCAAGATCGGCGTACTCGGCCTGAACGGCGCCGGTAAATCCACACTGCTGCGCATCATGGCCGGTGTCGATACCGAATTTAATGGTGAAGCCCGCCCCCAGCCCGGCATCAAAGTGGGCTACCTGCCACAGGAACCACAACTCGATCCGGAGAAAACGGTTCGCGAATGCGTGGAAGAAGGCCTGGGTGAAGTGAAGGAAGCCCAGATAGAGCTGGAAAAAGTCTACGCGGCCTATGCCGAGCCAGACGCCGATTTCGACGCACTCGCCAAAAAGCAGCAGCAGCTGGAAAACATCATCCAAGCGGCCGACGCCCACAACCTGGATCACCAGTTGGAGGTAGCAGCCGACGCCCTGCGCCTGCCGCCTTGGGATGCAACAATTGGCAATCTGTCAGGTGGTGAAAAACGCCGCGTAGCACTGTGCCGTCTCTTGTTGTCCGGCCCAGACATGTTGCTACTCGACGAGCCCACCAACCACCTGGACGCAGAATCGGTCGCCTGGCTGGAGCGGTTTCTCTGCGACTTCAGCGGCACCGTGGTTGCCATCACCCACGATCGCTACTTTCTCGACAATGCAGCCGGCTGGATCCTGGAACTCGACCGCGGCCATGGCATTCCCTATGAAGGCAATTATTCCGATTGGCTGGAAGCGAAAGAAAAGCGCCTGGAGATGGAGGCGAAATCGGAGGTCTCTCGCAAAAAGACCATCGAGTCGGAGCTGGAGTGGGTGCGCAGCAATCCCAAAGGCCGCCGCGCCAAAAGCAAGGCCCGCTTGCAGCGTTTTGAAGAGCTGCAAAGCCAGGAATTTCAAACCCGCAACGAAACCAATGAAATTTATATTCCACCGGGTCCGCGCCTTGGCGACAAAGTTATTGAGGTCGAGGGCGTCAGTAAGTCTTACGGCGAGCAACTGCTGTTCGACAACCTGAGCTTCTCCGTACCTAAAGGCGCCATCGTCGGCGTGATCGGCGGCAACGGTGCCGGTAAGTCGACCCTGTTCCGCATGCTTAATGGCAAGGAAACACCTGACAGCGGCAGTATCGAGCTTGGTGATACCGTGAAACTGGTTTCCGTGGATCAGATGCGCGACAGCCTCGACGACAGCAAAACCGTTTGGGAAGCCGTCAGCGACGGTCACGACATCCTGAATATCAATGGCTACGAAGTCCCCTCGCGCGCCTATATCGGTCGCTTCAACTTCAAGGGCTCTGATCAGCAAAAACGCGTCGGCGAACTGTCCGGCGGTGAGCGCGGCCGCCTGCAACTAGCCTGCACTCTGCGTCAGGGTGGCAACGTGCTGCTGCTAGACGAACCCTCAAACGACTTGGACGTTGAAACGCTGCGCGCACTGGAAGAAGCGCTACTGACCTTCCCAGGCTGCGCCATGGTGATCTCCCACGACCGCTGGTTCCTCGACCGTATTGCCACCCACATACTGGCGTATGAAGGCAATTCAGAAGTGGTGTTCTTTGAAGGCAACTACACCGAGTACCATGCAGACCTGATCGAGCGAAAGGGCGAAAAAGCCCAGCCAGAGCGTGTGAAATACAAGAAGCTCAAGTAAGTTCGATAGTTATCCGAGGCTCCTACCGCTGCGGTAGGAGCCTGCGCCGCAGGCGAACAGCGCAAAAAACTGCGCGAAAATATGCTCATCTCCCACCGACACCAATCTCGCTTTCAAGGCACACTCTCGTATCAGCTTAGCTTTGACTTGGCGGAACAAAACTCACCAGAGTTTCTCCCACCTTCAGTGTCGGGTTTTCCTGCGACACCCAATCAAGCCGACCTTCTTTACTCACGACTGCCAGCATGATCGCATCGCCCGGTAATTGCATAATAATGTCTTCACCGCTGAACTCATCGGTAACCCGGGTTTTCTGAAAACGCCAGTCGCGTATCAGATTGTTCCAAAGCGCGCCAAAGGTGACCTTGCGAGAAAATACGCTGACCCCCCGGCGCACATGGGAAACTTTTCGCCGATCGCTGTCATCATTCGTGTCGGCATCGGTTAGCTGATAGACCAGTGTTCTGCCTATCTCCGCCGCAAAGTGGTTACACACCATTGAGTTGTAAGCCACATTGCCGGTAGCGGCTAACACCACTTTTACACCGTCCAGCTCAAGCGCTTCTTCTGCGCGGTCCGAGAGTATTTCACCATACCAGGTGGGTACACCCTGTTGACGCGCCGGCCGCAGCCTCGACCAGTCAGCATCTGCCAGCAACACGTCCACCTTCAGCTCTCTGAGTACTTTGCACAACTGCACTGACCAGGGAGATGCGCCGACGATCAAGACACGCCCCGAACCCTCTGCGCGCAATTTCAGGCGGGTAGCAAGTGGCCCCAAACTGAAGCCATGCAAAATAACCGTGGCAAAGATCACCAGGAAAACAGCGGGTACCAGCAGGTCAGCGCCGTCATAGCCCGCCTCGATCATCGCCGGAGCAAATGCACCAGCCGATGCTGCCGCTACCACCCCGCGCGGTGCAATCCAGCCCACCAGAAAGCGCTCCTGCCAGGGCATGTCGATTCCCACCGTGGAGATCCAAACCGTCAGTGGACGCACCACAAACAGAACGGTGAGAAGCATCGCGATCAACTGCCAGTTAATCTCTTTAAGCAATCGCGGCTCCAGCGACGCGGTGAGTATCACAAACAGGAAGGAAACCAGAATAATGGTGATGTACTCTTTAAAACGGCGCATCTCCTCGATACTGCGCAGGCCCATATTCCCCATCACTACCCCCATCACCGTCACGGCCAGCAACCCGGATTCGTGAAGTACAAGGTGAGATAGGGCATACACGCCCAATGCCACAGCAATGATCATGGGCGCTTTGAGATATTCGGGCACCCAGCCGCGCCGAAAGAATGTACCAAGCAGGTAGCCGCCACCACCGCCAATCAACACGGCAACCACCACTGCCGTGAGCAGACTGGTCAGCGCAACGCCAAGGCCACCGCCTTCGCCGGAATAAAGGAAATACTGGTAAACAATGACCGCCAGCATGACGCCCAGCGGGTCGTTAATAATGCCCTCCCATTTAAGGTAGGACGAGGTCCGGCGATTCAGGTTGGCGTGTTTGAGCAGCGGCATGATAACGGTGGGGCCAGTTACGACCAGAATGGCGCCCAGCAGCAGGGCTACCGGCCAACCCAGACCACCCACGAAATACGCCGCTAGCGTGCCCAGTACCCAGGCGACCAGCACCCCTACCGAGGTCAGACGCCGCACAACACGGCCTGCCTCCCGCAATTCGTGCAACTGCAGGTTAAGGCCACCTTCAAATAAAATCACCGCGACAAACAGTTGAATCACTGCGTTAAGACTGGGGCCGAAATCCACAGCCGGTTGCACCCAACCCGAGATTGGCCCAAGAATAAGGCCCGCGGTGGCCAAGAGCACGATGGCTGGAATCTTTAATTGCCAGGCAAGCCACTGACAGAGAATGCCGCTAACCAGAATGACTACCAGTGCCAGTGATAACTCCATCTGTACTCCCCTTTTTCCGTTGCTCTCAGCTTAGTGGCGGGGGCCCTTGCGCGCCACCGTAATTTTTTGACCTTTACGGAAAAGCCGGTGTATGGTTTTAGCCACTTGGTCTTGGCAGGGAATGCACATGGCTGATTTCGCACCCGCATTTGAAGAAATGATCCGCAATGAAGGCGGTTATATCCTCCACAACGTGCCCGGCGACCGTGGCGGCGATACCTATGCCGGTGTAGCCCGCCGCTTCCACCCCCACTGGGCGGGCTGGCAATTTATCGATAGCGACGACCTGCAAAACCCGGCCCTGTTCGACTGCGTAAACACCTTCTACCGCGAGCACTTCTGGCAGCGTCTGCGCGGCGACGACATCGCCGATCAGCGCATTGCGGAAACGTTGTTTGATTTTGCAGTAAACGCAGGTCTTGGCACCGCCGCCAAACTGGCGCAGAGCGTTCTGGGCGTCACTGCCGATGGCATTATTGGCCCTGTCACCATTGGCAAACTGAACGACTTTCCGCCAAACGAATTTCTCTACCGCTATGCCATGGCAAAGGTGGCTCGTTACGCAGAAATTGTGAACCGCGACAAAAGCCAGTCGAAGTTTCTGCTGGGGTGGATCAATCGCACCTTAAAGGGGGTTGCCTGAATCGGCGATTCGCAGCAAGGCCCGCATCTTATCTGAACTCCAGGTATTGAAATTCCCTCCAAATACCCCGACTCCAGATAAGAGCCGGCCCTGACGGCGTGTTACTGCTGCGCTTTTACTCTCACCTCAAGCGGCTCGTTAGCTTCTGACATCACATACTGGCGGATCAGATCACTCTGCTGCTTGGTCACATCCGATTTAAACGACGGCATACCCTGACCCACGCGCGCACCGCCAATCACCACACTGTGCCAGGCATCCTCATGCGCCAACAGCGGCGACCAGCGCAGATCGGGCAACAGACCACTGGAAACCGCGTGATCTCCGTGGCACACCAGGCAGGAGCTGTTATAAAGCTTCTGGCCCTTCGCTAGCGCTGCTGCATCAACGGTTGGTTTGGGTACATCCGGCTTGGCGAGATGCCGCTCTGGCATCACCGGCAAACTGGCCTTGCCATCAAGCTTGAACACCAGCAGGCGCCCAACGCCCGGTGCGCTTTCCGCCGGAAAAAGCCCACCGTATATCAAGGCAAAGGCGCCGCC
>NZ_JBFJTH010000088.1:0-15546 GCF_041625495.1 Litorivivens sp.
GATATTTCAGCGCTCAGAAACAGAGGCACTGTCTACCCATGCGGTGGCGGAACAGATGGCCGAAGCCATCTTCCAATCAGCTGACAAGCACCATTTTAAAGCCAGTGCGTGAGTGATTCACTTGGGGTTAAGCTCCTGTGAATTGGCGTAGCTGGTTAAATCGCGCAGCCGGTCAGGGCCGGTTGCGCCCGTACTGATCATGGCTTGAGACCCACTCGTCCGAGACAATGGCTGCCGCCAGCGAAAGGTCGCCAGCTAACACGGTTGCGCCGACAATTTCCGCGAGTTTTTTCGCTTTCCCCTTGCCGTAGCAACCTAGCATCTCCAGGCATTCGCGTTGTGTTGATAATCCGGTACCGCCGCCGTAGGAGGCGCAGATTACCGACGGCAGAGTAACTGAATAATACAGGTCCCCATCGTCTGTCAGTTCCATAAACGCAATGCCAGTGTGGGATTCCACCACATTGGCCTCGTCCTGGCCGGTTGCTATAAACAGCGAAGCAATGCCATTGGCAGAGTGAGGGCCGTTGTAGGCCGAACCCGCCAATAGACTGCCCAGGATGGTGCGCTGTCGCAATTTGACCATTTTTGCGGGGTCGGCACGCATTGTATTAAGAAGAATATCTTTCTTGATTACCGCTTCTGCAACGACACGTTTTCCACGCGGATGAAGCAGGTTCATGTGGGAATGCTTTTTGTCGGTTTCAATGCCGCCCGACAGCGAGAAATTGGTGAAGGCGCCATCGTAGTTTTTCAGAATCCACTGGCAGGCGATGTGTGTCGCTTTGCCTGTCATATTCTGGCCAGCAGCATCACCGGTGGTGTAGTTAAAGCGGGTGAAGAGTTTATTGGCGATAACCCATTTCTGTATGTGTTGTAATTTGGCCACCGAACTACTGCTTTCCGCCTGTTGCTTGATATCGTCATAGCGCTCGTCGAGCCAACGGGAGAAGGCGATGGCTTCGCGCGCGGTGGCAAATTCAAACAGCGGTGCACGTTGCATAAACTCGTCTACCACACTCACCGACACGCCGCCGGATTCACTGACCACGCGCATGCCGCGTGAATAAGAGGCGACCAGTGTGCCCTCGGTGGTGGCCAGAGGAATATAGAACTCGCCTTTGGCGTGTTCACCATTGATCAGAAATGGCCCGGCGACTCCCACCGGCATCTGCACCACGCCGATAAAGTTTTCGGTATTGCCGCTCAGGGATTCCGGGGGCAGAGAGTAGTGGCTGGTGTGTGAGAGATTGGCGCCGGTTTTGCGCTGGAGGAATTCGCGCCGCTGGCGGGCGGCTTCTTCGCTGTAATCCTTGTCTTTGAGGCGGGGAATTTTGCGGTCGTCAGTCATGGCAGTGTTCCTTGTGTTCGTAGCACACTTGTACGGCTTCATCGGCGCGCTTGCAAGTTGTGAAATTCATTCCGGTTATAGCCACTACCGGCTTTGGCGCCTTGAGCGGTGTGCGATGCGGGCGTAGACTGCGCTCGCGTTACCGATTGAGGGCAGGGGCATGGAGCAATCCGGACAGAAACCAAGGATCGTGGTAATCGGTGGAGGTGCAGGGGGACTGCCGCTGGTTACGCGGCTGGGCCGGCGCTTGGGCAAACGCGGCAAGGCTACGGTTACGCTGGTAGACGGCAGTGGCAGTCATATCTGGAAGCCGCGCTTTCACGAAGTGGCGACCGGCGCTATTGATGCGGATCTGGATGCAGTGAACTACCTCGCCCATGCCCGCCAGAATTATTATCGTTTTGCCCGCGGCTGGCTGAGTGCCGTGGACCGCGACGCTAAACAAGTGGTGCTGGCACCGGTGACCGACGACCAGGGTGAAGAGGTTTTGCCGGAGCGCCGGCTGAACTACGATTACCTGGTGCTGGCCATTGGCAGTCTGGGCAATGATTTCAATACCGAAGGTGTGCGCGATCACTGTTTGTTCCTCGACAGTCGCCCGCAGGCGGATCTGTTTCACGAACGTTTCCTCAATCACTGCGAACGCGCTAATTTCAGCGATACACCCGTCACTGTCGCTATTGTTGGTGGCGGTGCCACAGGCGTGGAACTGGCTGCCGAAATTCACCATGCCATTGCGGTACTCAAACTCTACGGTCACGAACAACTCGATCGCAGCAAACTGCATGTGCATCTGATCGAAGCGGCGCCGCGCCTGTTACCGGCGCTGCAGGAAAAGCTGGCACTTTCTGCTGAAGAAGAATTGAAAAAACTTGGCGTGCAGGTGCATACCAATACCTTGGTGCAGCGTGCAGAGGCAGATGCCTTTGTGACCAAGGACGGTGAACGCATAGAATCCCATCTGTTGGTATGGGCTGCGGGTATCAAGGCGCCGGAAATTCTCGGCACTCTAGGGTTGGAAACGAACCGCATCAATCAGTTAGTGGTGAATGACGCCTTGCTGACGGAAGAGCCATCTATCTTCGCGATAGGAGATTGCTGTGCCTGCGCCATGGATGACGGCAAGAATGTTCCGCCACGCGCCCAATCCGCCCAGCAGATGGCATTGCACACGGCTGCCAATATCGAGCGCCTGCTGCGCGGTGAAGCGGTAAAACCTTTCCGCTATCGCGATCACGGCTCGCTGGTGTCTCTCTCCAAATATTCTGCACTGGGGAACCTGATGGGTAACCTGCGCGGCGGATCGATTTTTGTGGAAGGCTGGTTGGCGCGGTTTATGTATATCGGGTTATACCGGTTTCATCAGGCGGCGCTATATGGCTGGATGCGAACGTTGATGTTGTTGCTGGCGGGGCGGTTTAATCGGCTGCTGAGACCACGTCTCAAATTGCATTGAATTAGCCCGCCATTGCGGCTTGGTTCCAAGCCAATTGCAGTTTGGTCGATTCAGCTTTTGCAGTTTGCTTCACAATAAATGCAATTGGGAGCCAGCGCAGTCTGTGCTTTTTTACGTCGCGCCAACACTTCACCAGCCGGGTGCCTTCGCCGTGTGGGTGGAGCAGCCAATCCTCAACCATACTGAAGAAGGCTGCGTGTTTAATCGCTTCCGGGGAAAAAGGCGGTTTGAGTCCCCTTGCCGTGGTTACCTTGAGGACGACTTTCAGCGGACCGTTGTCGGCCGGCGTCACAGGCAGCGACTCCAGTAGTGATACCCCCGCTTTACCCTGACAGTAAAAACTCTCGCCGGGTTTGAACACACCACATGTGGTGCCCTGAGGGTAGTAATCCATGATGCGCTCGGGTGTCACAATGAAAGCTTTCACCTGCGACGGCGGTGCGTTAAGCAGAATCTCTTCCTGATGTACAAGCATGGTCGTGCTCTCTGCGCCTGCTGAATCCGGGGGCATCAGCCCCCCGGCACATAAGCCGCTGTAACTAATCGCGACGTGGACCGCCTCCGGTACCTGGCCAGCGTGAACCGGAGATGGTGTCTGCAAACGGCATGAAACCTTCCGGGTCGAGCTTGCCTGCCAGCTTGATTTCACGATCCAGAAACACTGGCCACCACAGATGGGCTGATACCTGTTCGCGCATGGGCAGGCGGCTGGCCAGCGGGTCCCAGGGGCTGTCGCGCAGAATCAGTTCGCCTTCCACTTCTTCACGCCAGGCGGTGCCGTATTTGCTGCGCACGTGTACCACGTGGGGCGGAAAATCGTAACCGGCAGCCGGGTCTGGCATAACGCCGGCAGCGCGGGAGACCTTGATCCACCACTCGTGCTGTTCAAAATCGTCCTGCGGTACATTTTCGCCCTTGGATACGCCCTTGAATTCGACAAAGGTGTAACCCTGATGAGTGCAGCGCGCTGACACCTGCGGCCCCAAACGGAAATACTCAGTGGTGCAGGGATATTTGGGCTGACCGTTGGTTTCCTGGCTGACAAAAATTGCCGATTCCTGATCGATGCCGTAGCCCAGCGTGTATTCCCCGGCGATGCCGTTGTAGTCGGCGTTTACGGTAGTCACGATGCCGTACTCGGGTTCATCAGGTACGGGGAAATTGTAAATGGTCAGATTGACGTGTGGGTCGGCACCGGGCTCGATGCCCGGCGGCAGCAACTCGGCGATTTTTTCCGGGTCGGTACGATACACAATTTTCAGCATCGGCCAGTTGACGATATCACCGGGGTTGCCTTGAGGCGCATTGCTCATCGTGATTTTCCTCTTATGTGCTAGACGAGTGTGTTGGGTCAAACGTTGGTTTGGGCCTGTTCGATGTAGAACTGGCGCACCCATTTTCGAAACAGCACCAGCGTTTTGTCTTCGCGACAGAACACCGGCTTTTGCTTGTGTACCTTGTTGGCCCAGATCGGGTAGTCCTGGCTGATGCCGTTGATAATGCCGTTCATTACCTCATCGCCGGCGAGGTCTTCAATCTCCTTGCGTACGCTCAGGGTCCAGCGCAGCAGGGTCTTGTGGCGATCAATGGGCTGGGCGCTGTTGTACACCACCATTTCCGCTTCGGGGCCGTAGGAGGTGCGCACAATCGCCAGCCCCGGCTGAAACATGGTGGCGTGCAACTTGTGGGGAATCTGGGCGTTGGAATTGTCGGCGCGCAGGTGCAGGGTGCGACCGTCTTCGTCGACGGTGACCTCGGACGGCGGGGTGTCTGTCTGTTTGTGCACGTACTTGAAATGCTCCGGGTCGCAGGAGTTTTCGGCGATGTCCTGAATGTGCGCGGGCACCTCAAACTCGGCGTAGCGCGGTGGAGTCCACAGGCTGTTGTCCAGCTCGGTCAGCTCCGGAATCTCGTACCGGGGCGCGCTGTTTTCGGGATGAAACCAGATGTAGATCTCGCCGTTTTTTTCCTCGGTTGGCCAGGTGCGAATGCGGGCGCGCTCGGGAATTTCGTCGCAGTAGGGAATTTCCACACACTTGCCCGTGGTGTCGTAGCGCCAGCCGTGAAAGGGGCAGCGCAGGCTTTCGCCCACCACCCGGCCTTCCACGCCGAGATGGGCGCCAAGATGAGGGCAGAAGGCGTCCTGTAGAACCGGCACGCCGCTGCGGGTGCGGTACAGGGCCATCTCCCGGTCAAAGGCGTGAACCCGTTTTACCTCGCCCACCTGTAATTCGTGGCTGCGGGCCACCGAGTACCAGCCCATGGGAAATTCCGGGGTGGTGTTGGTGAGCATTTCGCAGGCTTCAATAATCTGGCCCATGACTGGTCTCCGTGTTGTGCGGTTTTTTATTGGCTGAATGAGCTTCACCCGGTATAGCACATCGCCGTAAACGGGGTGGCCCTTCTGTGGAAAGTTACACACATGTGTACATATGACCTGATATCGCGCGCCGATATTCTTACGGAATTTTCATGGGCGGCTGGAGGTGCTTTGAGTGCTTACAGGGTGCTGGCCAGACGGTGCCCGTCGTAGGTTGCCTTTACAATCAGGCCCAGGCCAGAAGCGTCTCCGGCCAGATGGCAACGGAAGCCGGCGGCTTTCAAAGTATCGTAAAGCGCCGGGTTGGCCACCGGCTGGCCTGCCACCAGCACGCTATCGGCAGCGACCACACGCTGGTCGCCCCCGGCGAGCTGCAGTTCCACGCCCTGCTCGGTGATGCGGCTGATAGCACAGTGGGTATTGAGCGACACACCCAGCGTTTCCAGCCGTTTTTCGTGTTCCAGCCGGCGCTTGGGGCCAATCTCCGGGGCGATTACCGGGCCAGCTTCCAGCACACTGACGACCCGTCCGCGTTTGGCGAGAAATTCCGCCACTTCAATGGCCGCCAGATCGCCGCCAACAATGACAACCCGACGCCCAAAGGGCAGCCAGGTATCCGCTGCGGCGCGCAGGCGCGCCGGGGTCAGGTGCCGGTCAATCAGCGCGCCGGCACAGGCCAGCCCCAGTTTTGCCAGCAGCGGTAAACAGTTTTTGTTTTCCGGCGCGGCGCCGCTGACCAGCGCCCGTAAATCCCGGCCGGTGACAACCTGGGGCAGGTCGATACCGGGGATGGCGGGCAAATCGAGCTGCGCGCCGGTGGCCACAATCACCTCATCGGGCGCGAGTTCTTTCAGACGCTCAACACTCGCCTCTACACCTAACCGAAGGCTAACTGGCAGGCGCCGCATCTCGGCTTTCAGGAAGTTAAGAAAGCGCTCGTTGTCTCGGTGTACGGTAGCCGCCAGAGTCAGTGAGCCACCCAGGCGGCGACTTTTTTCCAGCAGGGTAATGCGATGCCCGCGCTCGCAGGCCACCCGTGCCGCTTCCATGCCCGCCGGACCGGCGCCGATAACCACCACATGTTTCTGCTGTGCAGCCGGTGCATAGTTCAGATGTTGCTCGCGACCCGTGGCCGGGTTCACCGCGCAATTCATGCGCGCGTCCATGGGCCAGAGAAACATGGAGTCGATACAGTTCTGGCAGGAAATGCAGCGTCGAATCTCTTCGAGCTTGCCGGCCGCGACTTTGTTGGGCAGCTGCGGGTCGGCGAGCAAGGGTCGTCCCATCACAATCATGTCGGCGCGCTTGTCCTGCAGGGTCTGTTCTGCAAACTCCGGGTCGAGAAACCGTCCCACCACCATTACCGGCACGTCCACCACCCGTTTGATGGCTTCGGCGGCAGGCAGGTTATAGCCGTCAGGATACTCCGGGCCGCAGATCATCTGCGAAACCATGGGATCGCTCACGCCGCCGCTGACATGAAAGGCATCCACCCCGGCGTCTACCAGCAGTGGCGCAATGGCGGCGGTATCGGCGGCATCGCGGCCGCCGGGAATTCGCTCAAAGCCGGAAATGCGCAGGGTGATGGGGAAGTCAATTCCAGCCACCGCCTTGATCCGCTGCAGCACGCGCACCAGCAGGCGGGTGCGGTTTTCCGGTGTGTCGGCGCCGTAGGCATCCATGCGTTTGTTTTTCAGCGGCGACAAAAACGTACCCAGTAACATGTAGCAGTGGGCGGCGTGTAATTCGATACCATCGTAGCCGGCCTCGCGAGCCCGTCGAGCTGTTTGTGCATAGGCTTCGACAATGCCGTCGAGTTCGGCAATGTCCAGCTCCCGCGCCGGCAGGCCAGTGCAGGCGCCGGTGGTGGCGCTGGGGGCAACCGGCATTTCACCAAAATAAAAGCCGCTCATGGATTCTGGGCCAGGGTGCGTAATCTGGGGCTGAATTTTTACATCGTACTGATGCAGTGCATCGGTGAGTTTGCGGTGGGCGTGAATAAACTCGTCGCTGCCGAGCGTGAGCGACTGAGGCTGGTACTTCTGTTTTACATCAACCGTGCAGACCTCAACCGTAATTAGCCCCACGCCTCCCTTGGCGCGCTCGAGCAGAAACGCAATCAAACGATCAGACGGGGTTTGATCCTCGTTGCCATAGTTGGTTGTCATTGGCGCCATGACCATACGGTTCTTGAGGCGCATTGAGCCTATTGATAGGGGTTCCAGTAGTTTCATTGGCGTCACTGTCGTTGTTGTTATTGTGCTCTGGCGGCATTGGAATGTTAGCGCAGCAGCATAGGCTGGAGCATACTCCAATCGTGCGATTATTCGCTTTCCAATACGGCCAGCACACTGCTGCACAGTGTGTCGATTAAGGGTTTGTTTAATCTGGCGCTGGTTGTACTGAAGTGTGCGGCAAGAGCGTGAAACACCATTGAGCGTATCAGAAGCACTTTAAAATCCCGACGTTTCTTACTGGCTGCCGGAATCGCTTTGAGCATCATGGCCATCAGTTGGCGAACTTCGGGATAGCGCTCAGCCCGGGCGAGCGCCAGCGACGTGAATTCCGGTGAGGTCATGATCTGGGCATTGATCAGTAGAAAAGCCTGTGTATTGGGGGTGGCGTCCACGTGCTGGGCCACTGGCAATACATAGGCTTCGACGAGATCTTTAAGCGTGGGTTCAACGCGGGCAATCAGGGCATCAACCAGAGGTTTGCGTCGCCGCGAAATCTGATCGCCATGTTTGTCGAGCACAGCGTTGATCAACCCGGACTTATCGCCAAAGTGGTATTGCAGGGCGCCGCGATTTTTCTGTTGCGCACTGCGGGCGATATCCAGCAGCGTCACATTGTCGATGCCGTGTTCGGCAAACAGGCGTTCGGCGGCATCGACAATGCGCTGTCGGGTCAGGCGTGTGTCTTTACGCAATGTTGTGGTTCTTGCTGGTAAGTTGCTAAGAGGTGGATAGTAGCACAACCTGGCATTCTTAAAATAATACTTCAGTATTATGTTATTGAATTGTCCGCGCACCGGGATTATAGTCAGGACGATGCTCGATTCTCTGCGAGGTTTGCTCAGGGGCTCACTCAGGAACTAGCTCAAAAGCCCTTGCAAAAGCACTCACGAAAACTCTAATAATAGCGCTAACAAGAGGAGCGTCCATGAACACTATGCCGCTGGTACGGATACATGCGCCGAATGATATACGCATTGATCAGGCCGAGCGTCCCGAGGCTGGCGCTGAAGATGTTCTGATTCGTATTGAGCGTTGTGGAATTTGTGGCTCTGATCTCAGTTACGCAAAAATCGGTGGTATCCCTGGTGCTGTTAGCCCGTTTGCTTTGGGTCACGAATTTTCGGGCGTGGTTGAAACGGTTGGCGCCAAGGTGGACTGTGTTGTTCCTGGCGACCGCGTGCTGGTGAACCCAATGTGGGGCGGGAACGCCATCGGTGCTTCTGGCGTCGAGGGGGCATTTGCCCCTTACGTTGTTTACAAAAACGCTGTAAAGCATCCTGAAGGATTATTGAAAATGCCTGACGATATGGATTTTGACGTCGGCGCACTGGTTGAACCTTTGTCGGTGGGAATGCACGCGGCGAATCAATCGAAGATCCAGGCGGGAGACAAAGTAGTGGTTTTTGGCGCCGGGCCAGTGGGTTTGGCGGCGGCAATCGCAGCCCGTTATCGCGGTGCAAGCCAGGTCGCCGTGGTCGACCTTTCTGCAGCGCGTCTAACTGTAGCCAGCACATTGGGAATGGAAACATTCAAGGCCGACGCGGGTAGCTTGAGCGGCTGGCTGCAGGAGGTGCACGGCACGGTACACAATAACCCAATACTTGGACCGCAACCTGGTACGGATGTATACATCGAGGCAACCGGCGTGGGGTCAGTATTTCAGCAAATCTGTGAAACGGCCCGCAAGGGAGCGCGCGTGACGGTAGTTGGTGTTCATTTCGCGCCAGTTGAGCTGAACATGATCAACTTCTTGATGCGTGAACTGGTTATTACGTCGGCATGTGAATATCCGGAGGAATTCCCCCAGGTTATGGAAATGCTCAGCTCCGGCAAGGTGGACGTACGGCCGCTGATCAGTCACCACTTTCCGCTATCGCAATTTAATGAAGCCTTTGCTCAGGCTCAGCGCCAGAGTGAAGCCGTCAAAGTGCTGGTGGATTGCCAGTCATAATCGTGAGTGTAAGTATGCGTGAACCTCTTTACAAAACGCGTCGCGTAGCGCCCGAGGCGGCTGGCTTTAACGAACGCTGTAGCCGCGTCAATGATTTCATCGTGATGACAGAAGCCTGTTCCAATGTTTATCTGATTGAAACACCCGAAGGCGGCATTCTGATCAACAGCGGCATGGGTTTTGAGGCGCCGGTGATTCATCACAATCTTAAAAGATTTTCCAATGTGCCCGTGAAATACCTGATCACGACTCAGGGCCATGTGGATCATGTGGGGGGAGTGCAGTACTTTCGCGACCAATTTCCGGGTTTGCGCTATATCGCTACAGCTGAAAACGAAGAACACCAGAATTACGACGCGCGGTTGCAGCCATTTCGCGGCGCGCGATCGGCTTTTCGTTTTCAGGATGATTTCATTCAGGTGTTTACAAAGTACGCGCAGGCAGGCTACACCGACATCAACGCTCAGGATCGGCCTACCCCGGATATCACGTTCGAACAGCGCCATGAATTTAGTCTTGGTGGACTCGAGCTTGTGTTGCTGGCCGTGCCGGGCGCTGAAACCAATGACTCGCTGATTGTCTGGCTGCCACAGCACGACACGATTTTTACCGGCAATCTTTTCGGGTGTGCTTTCGGCCACTTTCCCAATCTTGTCACCATTCGCGGCGATCGCTACCGCGATGCACTGACCTGTGCTGCCGCGGCGCAGACAGTGATGGACTTAAAGCCGCAACGCTTACTGTACGGTCACCACGAACCCATTGATGGCGCTGACATTATCAAGGCGGAGTTGACCGCATACCGCGATGCTGTGGTGTATGTACACGACGAAGTGGTTAAGGGCATGAATGCAGGCAAGGATCTGCACACCCTGCAGCAGGAAATCACCCTGCCACCGCAGTGCGAGGTAGGGCAGGGCTACGGCAAAGTAAGCTGGGGCGTGCGCGCCATCTGGGAAAACTATGCCGGGTGGTTTAAACATGAGTCGACAACTGAGCTTTACAGTGTGCCGCAAAAATCCGTGCACACAGAGCTGGTAAGGTTGGCAGGCGCTCAGCAACTGATTGCCAGTGCTCGGGAAAAGCGTGACGCGGACAGGCTGGAAGAGGCCCTGCATCTGCTCGATATTGTGCTTAGCGCCGAGCCGGAAAATGCCGAAGCGAAATTACTGTCAGTGCAGGTGCACCAGACGTTATTGGCGGACGCCGCAGACTTTGCCCATACCGGAAACTTCTGGCTTACCGGATGGTTGGAAAACCAGGTCAAACTATTACAAGGCGGCGAGACCGCGCCACTCTCGTTCAAGTAGGAACCTAATCGTGGGTGATATTCGAATTACCGATTTGGCCGAGCCGGTATTGACCGATCAGCAGCAGGCTATTTTGGATTTTGGCGAAACGCTGAGTACGGATTTTGATCCGGAGTCGATTCTAGCGGAAGCATGCTCAACGTTAGGGCTAAAAGACTTCGGGCCCGCTGAATTTCGTGAGCGTCTTGATCTACTCTGTGACGAGTGGGGTAACGACGAGGGGCTGACGGGTATAGGCCGCTTCAATTTGCGCAACAAATTACTCACCTTCGCCAAAAGCCGACTGCTGATTCAGGATCTCCTCAAGCGTCACCCGGAAATTCACGCTGAAGAAATCAGCGAGCCGATTATCGTGGTTGGGCTGCCGCGCACCGGCACCACCCACATGTTGAATTTGCTTGCAGCCGATTCCCGCCTGCGTTCTCTACCGCTGTGGGAGTCTTACGAGCCGGTACCGGTTCCGGGTGAAGCCACGCTCCCCGACGGTACCGACCCGCGTTACCAACGTTGCGCCGATAGCTGGCAGGCCATGCAGAGCACCACACCGTTGATTGCTGCCATGCATCCAATGAATCCGGATCACATTCACGAAGAGCTGGAGCTGCAGGGGCCGGATTTCGGCTCGTATAATTTTGAATGGTTGGCGCATTCGCCGCGCTGGCGTGATCACTATTATGCGACCGATCAGACGCCGCGTTACGCCTACATGAAGACGGTGCTCAAGTTGCTGCAATGGCAGGACAAACAGCGATTGGGCTCGTCGTATCAAACAAAGCGCTGGGTGCTGAAGTGTCCACAGCACCTTGAACAGTTGCCCGTGCTGATGAATACCTTCCCCGACGCTACAGTCGTGGTTACTCATCGCGATCCGGTCGCGGTGATTCAGTCAACCATTACCATGCTGGCCTATGGGCAGCGCATGGGCCGCAAGAAGGTGTTAATACAAGAGCTGGCCGATTACTGGAGCGAGCGTGTAGCGCACCTATTACAGCGTTGCGTTGAAGACCGTCATCTTCTTGCCGAGAACAAAAGCATCGATTCACTTTTTCATGAATTTATGGCTGACGATATGGGGATGGTCGAAAAAATTTATGAGAAGGCGGGACTTGAACTGACCGACAAAGCACGTGCTCAAATGCGGTCTTATATCGATGCGCATCCGCGCGGCAAACATGGCAGCGTGATATACAACTTGCGCGAAGATTTTGGTATCGACCCCAGCGGGCTGCGTCAACGGTTCCAGTTTTATTTTGAAAAATTTCCCGTGCGCGTGGAAGCTAGATAGTAATGCAGCCCGCCGCGATCATTGAAAATGCCGGAATGAGGATAAGCGTGTGACAAACGGAACGGCAACCTATGATTTCAGCGGAGCCAGTGTGCTGGTCACCGGCGGCACGTCCGGCATCGGCCTGGCAACTGCCCGCGCCTTTGCCGATGCTGGCGCACAGGTAACAGTCACTGGCACTCGCGCCAGCATCAATGATTATGACGAGGACCTGAGACACTTCAGTTATCGCCAATTGCGGGTTACCGACACCGACGAAATTAAGGAGGTTGCTGCCAGTCTTAGTGCCTTGGATGTACTGGTTAATAATGCGGGCAATGTTAAATTCGCCGGCGAAGATGAAGCGATCGATGTGTTTGAAGAAATGGTGCGGGTCCACCTGCTGTCCGGTCACCATATGACGCAGGCGTGCCTGGACAAACTCAGTGAAAGTAAGCTCCCCGGCGGTGCAAGTGTGGTTGGTATGGCATCGCTGACATCTTTTATGGCCAATACGTTTGTGCCGGGCTATGGCGCCGGTAAGGCGGGCATGGTTCAGCTTGCGCGCACTCAGGCCTCTCTGTACTCCGATCGCGGCATTCGGTTTAACTGTGTGGCCGCAGGCAACATTGCGACCCGCATGACGGCGCCGGTGGCGGATATGCCGGAGTTCAGTGCAGACATGCTTAGGCGAACCTCGATGAAGCGCTGGGGCCGACCTAAAGAAATCGCAGACGCTGTACTGTTTTTATCGTCTGATCGTGCAACATTTATTACCGGAGAAACGCTGCTGGTGGATGGCGGCTATCTTTACAACCAATAGTCGCCGAGTGGGGCGTGAGATCAACGCTGCTATTTCTTTTTCGGTTTCTGCTTCTGCTCGCCCGCCATGGCATGGGAACCACGAATAATCATACGCACCATGATGGCGGTTTCGTCGATCAGAACTTTTCGCGCCTCGGGACTCAATTTGTCGGCAGACGCTCCCATCGTAAACACCAAACGTGTTATCGCCTTGGCGACAAGCGCTGGCTCATGCATGGGTAAGCCAAAACGCTCGCCGCGCATCATCAGTTCATCACAGAGCTCCTGTTCAAAATAGGTAAGCTCTCGCTCCACGGCTTCGCGAAAGGCATCTGACCCCAGCGACATTTCCCGTGACAGAATCTGTAGGTAGCGGCTGTCATCGTCGAGAGCCTCCATAAAGACCTCAACAGACGTGCGCACTCCCCCCTGCTTGCCCTCCAGTCGTTGTCTGGCTTCACGGATCATGCCGCGCAAGCCGCGACCGGCCTGGTCGATCAGCGCCACGGCGAGCTCATCCACATCACGGAAATGCCGATAGAAGCTGTTTGGTGCGATATTTGCCGCGCGGGCAATTTCACGCAGGCTCAGGCTGGAGACGCTGCGGTTTCCATCCAGCAGGCTTACCGCAGCCTGCATCAGTTCGTGCTCGCCGATCGGAGGTTTGCGGCCGGGTTTTTCATGATCGTTAGTGTTACTGGCTTTGCGAGAGCGTATCGCCATAAAAGTGGCCTGATCCTGCTGTGAATAGTGGGTGTTGGGTCGGTCATGCTACTGCAGGGCCCAGAGGGTGTAAACACGGGTGTATATACAATTGTATTGACACATGTATATACAGATGTATATGGTGGCGCTCTTGTACATAAACCGAGCAATCCAATGAAAAATGCCATCGCCACCTTGAGCGTCCGAAGTCAGTCGCTACTGCAACACGTGATCAGTGCGGAGCAGTACGATTTCTGGATGCGGCAAATGGGGTTGATCGAGGCCTGGTCGCGCTGTTTTGCCCGCGTCGTAGCGGTAGCGCAGACCACACCAGATGGTGTGGTGTTGAGCCTGAAGCCCAACCGCCACCAACGGCGGCTGATTACTGGGCCGCGCTGCGCTGTCAGTGTTGAAGTTGCGGGTCGGAACATTGCCCGCAGCTTTGTCTGGAGCAATTCTGAGGATGGCCGGTATATGCAAGTGTCGATAAGTCGGCAGGCCGCAGACCCGGTGAGTCGTCAGTTGCTGGAAGATACAGCGGCTGGCGATATTGTTGAACTGTTACCGGCGAGCGGCGACAGTCCGCCTCCCACACTCGATACCCGGTCCGTGGCGCCCGACACAGCCCTGGTTTATCTGCGCCGCAGTGAGAAAACGGTCAGCGTAACCCGAGGCACATCGCTACTGGAGGCGCTGGAGCTCGCCGGCGTGAAGCCAACGTATGGCTGTCGCCGAGGAATCTGTAATCGCTGTAGCTGTACCCGCATTCAGGGGCAGACCACGGACATGGTGTCGGGGGAATCCAGTGATGAACCTGGGCACTCGGTGCGGATCTGCATTAACCGCGCCAGTAGCGACCTGGAACTCGATCTTTGAGTTCTTCGATTTTTCAATGATTAGCTATCAACAGTGACAGGAATATAGAAATGACCCGACCCCAAAATAAGGCTCTCACCGGCCGTGAGCTCGCCGCCTTTGGTGCTGAGCTCGAAGCTGTTAAACAGCGTCACCTTGCGGACGTGGGTGAAGTTGATGCACGTTACATAAAGCGTATTGTGACGGCGGTTCGCTATACCGAGTTGCTGGGCCGTGGCCTGCTGTTTTTCAGCTTTATTCCTCCGCTGTGGTTGCTAGGCACGCTGAGCCTTGCGCTTTCCAAGATTCTGGAGAATATGGAGCTCGGCCACAACGTCATGCACGGACAGTACGATTTTATGAACGAGCCATCGCTGCGTGGCGCCACTTATGAGTGGGATATTGTAGGGACCAGTGACAACTGGCGTTCGAGCCACAACCATAAGCATCACACCTATACCAACATTAAAGGTATGGACGATGATGTCGGCTACGGACTGCTTCGCCTGTTTCCGGAGCAGCGGTGGTCACCGTTTTTTCTGCCGCAGGTACTTTACGCCGCCCTGTTGGGGCTATTGTTTCAGTGGGGTGTTGCCATCCAGGAGCTGGAGCTCGGTAAAGTGGCTAAGGGGAAAAAGTCTTGGGCGCAATTGAAGCAAGAAGTAAAACCCCTGTTGCGCAAAGCCAATCGGCAATTGCTCAAAGATTACGTCGTGTTTCCGCTGCTGGCGGGGCCGCTGTTCCTGAGTGTTTTTGCAGGCAATCTGGTAGCCAATCTGCTGCGCAACCTGTGGACGTTTATGATCATATTTTGTGGGCACTTCACAGCCGATGCGCAGGTGTTTCCAAAATCCGTCATGGATAACGAGGAAGACGGCCACTGGTATTTGCGGCAGCTGCGCGGATCATCCAATCTTAAGGGCAGCAAGCTGTTTCATATTCTGTCGGGTAACCTGAGCCACCAGATTGAACACCATCTGTTTCCAACGGTACCTGCCAGGCGCTATGCGGAAATGAGTGTCGAGGTGCAGGAAATCTGCGAGCGCTACGGCCAGCATTACAATACCGGGCGTTTACACCGGCAGTTTGGCCAGGTGCTGTGGCGGATAGTGCGGCACGCTTTTCCTTCGCGACCGGAAGCGGGGCTTCCAGTCTGACGTGTAGGTTGAGGCTTGCGAAGCGCGCCTACTTTTTGGCAATAATGTAGACCGCGTGAATGATACCGGGCAGGTATCCGAGCAGCGTTAACAGAATGTTCAGCCAGAAGTGTTTGCCCAAGCCAACTTGCAGAAA
>NZ_JBFJTH010000089.1:0-15499 GCF_041625495.1 Litorivivens sp.
AATGGCCGCTATCTACTGACCGCCGAGAACGACTATGCCAATGGCGGCGTCGGCATCATCGGGATTTATGACACCCTCGATAACTTCAAAAGACTCGACCAGATGCACAGCGGCGGCGTCGGTCCTCACCAGCTGGTCACGCTACCCGACGATCACACCGTGGCGGTCGCCAACGGCGGCATTCTCACGCTGCCGGATTCCGACCGCGACATGCTTAACCTCGACACTATGCAACCATCGCTTTGCTATCTGGACAGTCGCAACGCAATGCTGCTGGACGAGTATCGGCCGCCCCACCACCAATTAAGCCTGCGCCATCTAGATGTAGACGCCACCGGTGAAGTCACGATTGGCGCGCAATTTGAAGGGCCAGCAGAGCTTGTCCAACCCCTGCTCTTTCGACATCGCGGGGAAGATCAGCTACAGCCGCTCGACGCCGAAGTCCCGGTATGGCAAAGCCATGCGCAATATATCGCCAGCGTTGCCTGCGCCGACAACACGGTCGTTGCCACGTCCCCGCGCGGTAATTGTATCAGCATCTGGAAAAACGGCGCTTTCCACGCACTGGAAAAACTCAACGATGTCGCCGGCGCCGCTTTCAATTTTCAAACTCGTCAGTTCGTCACCAGCAATGGTCGCGGCCAGCTAGTCGCATTGGAGAAAAACCAAATGCGGCTTCAGGGGCGCGCAAAGGGCCTGAAGTGGGACAACCACATGGATATCGCCACATGATCAAGCGCCGCCAGCTATTACAATTCGCAGGTGCCACCACCGCCATGACCCTGCCCGGTTTCAGTCTGAGCCTGTCGCGCCGCCCGGACTACGACTACGTGCTAACGGCTGAGACAACACCTCTGAATATTGTGCCCGGCGGCGCCACCCCGGGTCTCGCTTTCAACGGCCAATTTCCAGCGCCCGTGATTCGCGCCAAGCAAGGAAAACCGCTGCGTATTCATTTCATCAATAAACTGTCGCAGGAAACCACCATTCACTGGCATGGCATTCGCCTCGACAATGCCATGGACGGTGTGCCCTATCTGACTCAGGCTCCGATCAAGCCCGGCGAAACCTTCGATTACGAATTTACCTGCCCCGATGCCGGCACGTTCTGGTACCACCCGCATATGCACAGTATCGAACAACTGGGCAAAGGGTTGGTGGGGGCATTGATAGTTGAAGAAGCAGACCCGCCGGCCTTTGATGACGAGGTGATTGTGGGCCTGAAAGACTGGCGCCTCAAGAAAGACGGCAACTTTATGCCCCTGTCCGAACCACGCCATGCCGCGCGCGCCGGCACGCTTGGCAATATTGCCACAGTGTCTGGTACACGCCTGCCAACCTTTAGCGTGCCGGCCAACGCCAACGTGCGGGTACGAATACTGAATATGGATAACAGTCGCCAATTCGCCATCAGCCTGGGAGAAAACAAGGCCACAGTGCTGGCACTGGATGCCATGCCACTGCCACCCCAGCCGTTATCGGTACAGGCTCTGGGCGTGGGAATGCGGCTCGACATAGGCGTTAGAACGCCTGCAGAAGCCGGCGTAGAAATACCGATCTACGACGTAAAAGGTCGCTTTCATCAGAAAATATGCAGCCTGCGCACAACGTCTCCTATCCGCAGATCCTCACCACCGCCGCTACCGGCACTGCCCAGCAACCCGGTTTCGGAGCCGGATCTCACCGCCGCCGAAACATTGCGCTTTGTGTTCGAATGGGCCGGCGCCATGACCCCTGTGAGCAAAAGTGGTCACGTACACCACGAGTTCTGGACTATAAACCGCCGCGCCTGGGCCGGCATGCACACCGCCGACCTGCCTGAACCGTTAGCGGAGCTATCGCTCGGCAAAAGCTATATTTTCGAGTTGTTCAACGCCACCCCTCACGGCCACCCCATTCATCTGCACGGGCTGATTTTCAAGGTAATTAAATCCGACAGGCGCGACATCACGCCGTTTTTTACTGACACAATCCTGCTCGAAAAGAATGAACGCGCCCAGATTGCTTTTGTCGCAGACAATCCCGGCAAGTGGATGTATCACTGTCATGTGATTGAACACATGAAAACCGGTCTGATGGGTTACATAACGATTAGCTGAAAAAAAACCGCACAGCCAGACTGCGCGGTTTTTCATGCAACACCACTGAGAGCGCGCTATTGAGAACAGATCAGGGCGACGTTCTCATTTAGCCAGCGCATTCAGCCGCGCGGCGGCATCCAACAGATTGGCGCGCCCGAAAGGCTTGTCGGTCAGCGCTGTCGGCGCAATGACACCGGTCTGATGAGCCCCCTGTAGAACGTCGCCCAAAGCATTTGGCATGCCCTGCGTAGTCGTCAGCGTGATTGCACCCAGACTCAGCGGACCAAGTGCCACGGCCTCTCTCAGAGGCAGACCATAAACCACAAGGTCGACCCACTGCTCGCCCTTGCCCAGGGTCGCAGAAGTCTGCGCCAGAACCAGCGCATCACCCAACGCGTTATTGACCACACCCGCAAGGTGCACACGTCCGGCTTGAACGGCTTCTACCTTCGCGGAAATCACCAGATTGCCATCGACCACTCGATCTTTGAACTCTCCGGTAAGCGATGCCGCTGGATGGCTGTACTGAAAGCCGTTCATCGCGACACGCTGTTCCTGCGCTTCATTTTCAGCCGTTACCCGGTAGCCCAGGCTGGCAGCCTGACCCACAGCGGGTTGACCAGCCTCCCCAAGGACGTACGACGCAGAATAGATACCATCGCCTGCCGCTTGGTCCGCGCCCTTACCGTCATCCGCGAAAGTGACACTCGCAACGGTCTCGTTCGACGCATCCACAATCTCGCCACGGATCTGCCACGGCCCTTTGGCATCGGCAGAAGGCGCGCTCAGAACATCAGCATCGCTCTGCGGCTTGGCCTGTAACTGCGCAAAAAGATTAGCCGTATCGCCACGCTCATAGCGAATGCTGTCGCTCCACACAGCCAATGCAGGACCACTGCCATTCGGACCAAGTTGACGGACAACATCCACTTCGCGATCAGCGAGTATCGGGTTTGCCGCGCCAGCGGGAACCGGCAGAGTCCATTCGGGATATTTGGCCAGATTAAGGTATTCCTGGGCCGCTTGCTGCGCCAGGTTAGGTGCATCGGCGGCCGAGGCCAAGCTGGACATCAGGGGCAGTACCGACAGCACTGCCATTTTGGAAAATCTGTTCATTATCTCTCTCCTTGGCAGTGAATCAGTAAAGAATGCTGATAAATTCAGCGCTGGTCATAGAGCTCTGAACGATGGTGTTCGGCGAGCATGGGCTGCCACTGCAAGTCCAGATGCCATCAGGTACCTGACGACGGGTATCGGAATCACTGTCATCGCGCTCATCGCTGTGGTCTTCGTGCGAAGCATCCAAGTTAAAGAAACCCGAGACTTCCTGCTTGTTGCTGTTGTTACACACGTTGCTGTTGTTATAGCTGGTACCAGCGCTGCCGCCACAGGCAAATATAGATGCATATTGAACTACACCGTCATCCTCTCCGCTAAGACAGGCACTCGCGCCAAAAATCGCTTCGTAGCCGCCCGTTAGATAGATATTCTTAGCCGGCGCACTGGCATAGGTTTTCACCTGAACATCATTGGCGCTTCGCAGCCAATAGGTGGCGTCGTCGCAATCCTGAATCCAGCTGCCTACCCAGTTACAACCCCAGCTGGAATTGCCGCAAACCGCATCAGCACCCTCCGAGCCACGGTGAGCACCACCCAAGGTGATGGCCATGCTGACACGCTGGGCAACAGTGTCGTAGGGGCCGTTGTAGTTGTAGTTAGGATCGGAAGCGTCATTGTTGCCTAAAATCCAATCAGTGATCGTGCTGCCCATACTGTGCGCCACAATCCAGAAAGTGCCGCCCTGAGCGTAGGTTGTGGAGCAGCTGTTGCCGCCACCATCGGCGACACCATTAGTCGCCGCAACAATTTCATTGGCCACCTCTCCAGCAGACTGGGACTCCCAGTAGGGACGGGTACCGTTGTAACCAACCACATAAAAGTCAGTAGCAAAGTTCTTGGTGGCGGTTCTGATGAAGTCGTTACTGCCGTTTACCCAGTAATTTCTGGCTGCGGTGTAACTGGTATAGGTGTTAGTGTCTGTCTGCTTGCCGTGAACAAAGATCAAACAGGGAGCGGCGTAAGCCTGGGTTGCTGCCGAAAACAGCACAGCCCCAAGCACCGCGCGCAACGCGGTTAAATATCGCATGATGAATCCCTCACTTTTGTTTATAAGTTTTTATCGGTAAGACCAGGCATCGTGCGCACAATGATGGTGCGGTTAGTGAAGCCGAATGTGTTCAGTGTCACCAATAACTGAAATGTATTTATCAAATAAACCAGAGAAATAGTTGCGCCGTTAGAGGACCACACCGGATAAAGTGTAAATTAGTCACAAAAAAAATGTGACACACCTCCCACAACGAGACCTTCGCTACAAGAGCATTCAGCATTGCCGCTTCGCGCATATATTGACAAACTAAGGCGACAAGGCTGTAAAACACTCATAGTGACGTAGCGAAAGGATTCCTATGCTGATTATTCCTACCGAAAAGCGTTTTGATTGGCAGCGCGCACCTGTGATGCTGTTATTTATTGTTTCAGCCAATTGCCTACTGTTCTTTTTTTACCAGAGTGCCGACAACGACAAGTATTACGAGGCCCTGCACCGGTATGCAAACAGTGGTTTTTTTGAGGTGGAGTGGCCGCAGTTTGAGCACTACCTTGAAAGCCGCGGTGAGCACAGCGCGCTACTCACGCACCGCAACGCGCTGGCAGACGACAACCAGGGCGAAGTGTGGGTCGCGCTGTTGCGCGACGCTGGCTTTTACACCTTCCTACAGCTGCGGCGCGATGCATTCTTAACGCCAGCACAACTCGACAAATGGGTAAATGAGCGCAGCCAGATTCACGCACTGATATTCAGCACGAGCGTTCTGCGTTTTGGGCTGACGCCGAGCGAGCTGTCGATCACCACCCTGTTCAGCCATCAGTTTTTGCATGGCGGCTTTATGCACTTGCTGGGCAATATGTTTTTCCTGGTGATCTGCGGCTTCACCGTTGAAGCGGCAATAGGCCCGTTGCGCTTTTTGGCCTTTTATCTGATTTCCGGACTGGCTGGCGGCCTGCTGTTCTATATCAGCAATACTTCCGGATCGACGCCACTGGTGGGGGCCTCTGGCGCGATCTCCGGGGTAATGGCCATGTATGTGGCTGCTTTTCGCCTTAAAAGAATCGAATTTTTCTATTGGTTCTTCATGTTCGTGGGTTTTATTCGCGCGCCGGCACTGTTGATCCTCGGCTTTTATATTGGCAAGGAGATACTGGACTACTACACCAACCCCCACTCGAATGTCGCTTACATGGCGCACGTCGGCGGTTTTATCGCGGGCAGTCTACTCATTCTGGGCGCTCTGCTGCTCAATCGAAACATTTTCGATTTCACCTACCTCGAGCAAGATCAGTCGATAGATCCCGCTCAAGAACAGCTGGCCGAGGTTTATTCGCTCATCGAAAAATACCGCTTTGGCCTAGCGTTAAAGACGCTTAACGCCTTGATCACCGAGCATGGCAACTCTCTGGAACGGGAAACATTGCGCTACAACCTGACAAAACTGCGGCCCGACAAGGCCTTTCTTAACAGCCTGCACACATTGCTGCGACACAAACCGGGCAATGAGCGCGAACTTGCTCTGCTGCATAGCGTCTGGCGGGAAAACCCCGAGATTCGCCATACCCTCGACACCGACAGCCAAGTCCGACTTGCCCTGAACCTGACCAGTCCCGACTACCTGACAACGGCCGAAGACATTTTTAACGCCCTTCAACACGACAAAGCAAACCACAGTGCACTTGGCGTTCTCGCACGAAGACTCTCACTGTGTTTCGAAGGACTGGGCAATGCCGCCAAGCACAAAACCTACAACGACTTTGCAGAGCGCGCGATCAGCGGGGGAAGCCTGCGATGAGGACCTGCCAATATCACCCCCTGCAAGCAGCCACATTTTCCTGTGCCAGCTGCGCAATAGACACCTGCGACCAGTGCAGCGATGAAAGCCCGGGATATCAACAGGTAAATTGCTTTGTCTGCGCTGGCAACCTTGCCCCGATTGCGACCAACAATCAGGCAGAGCCGTTTTGGCGCCGCTTTGAACAAGCCTTTCGCTATGCAGCGGCACCCCAAGCTCTGACTCTGATTCTTGGCCTATCTCTACTCACGTCAATCGCCGCCTACCTTCCCTTTTCCATCGTTTGGTACCTCGCGGCGTTTGCGGTACTGATGAAGTACAGCTTCAATTGCCTCCAGCATACCGCCGAAGGCCAGATGGAAGCCCCCGATATCGCGCCGGCGTTCACCGGCGGATTTTCTCTACTACTGCGACTGCTGCTCATTTTTATTGCGGTGGCTGCGTCGATCAGCCTGGTGTACAGCATCGCGGGCCCAGTGATCGCAGGGATCGTCGGCATCATTGCCATTGCAGCGCTACCCGCCAGCATCATCATTTTTGCCATGACCGACCGGCTCGGTCGCGCGGTCAATCCACTTCAAGCCTTGCAACTGATGGGCACCATCGGCCTGCCGTACGGCCTACTACTCGGGGTATTGGTGGTGATGTCAGGCTCGGTACAGGTAATCTCGCAACTATTCGGCGAGCTGGCTCTGCTGCTGAACAGCGGCGTATCAAACTATTACACCATCGTCAGCTTCCACATCATGGGCTATATGCTGTTTCAGTATCAGGCTGAGCTGGGTTACGAAAGCGAGGCGAGTGCGACACCGCCGCCATCTCGGGAACTGGAAAGCTGGGCACTAGCGAAAGCTCGAGTACTGGTACAAGCCGGACGCTATGACCAGGCGGACAAGCACTTGCGACAGGCTCTCAAGAAGCTACCGGGCAACAATACCTTACACAGTCGTTACCTGGAGTTTTTGCTGGCAACTCACAGTCCATTGCGACCGAAAACCAGTGACCGCCTGCGCGAATTTGCCTGCCGCTACCTGAAGTTCTTACTTAGAAAAAATCTCGACTACAAGCTAAGTGCAGCTTACCTGCGCATACGCAAAGCTTTACCGGACTACCAGCCAGACTGCGCCGAACTACGCTTTGCTCTTGCCAGAGCCTGTCGCAGCGCCGGGCAACCAAATGAGGCCCTGACACTGTTGAATGGCCTGCACAAAACCTTTCCCGATTACAAAGAGCTGATACCGGCTTACCAGCTTATGGCGGACACCCTTGAGGAGACGCCGGGCATGGCTTCACAGGCGCAAAAGTGTCGGGTTTTGCTGAAGAAACTGGTGCAGCGCAAGCGCCTGTCTGCTTAAGCCCTAGGCCAAAACGAAAAAGCCCAGCAATAGCTGGGCTTTGGTATGGACTTAAGCGTAAAACGTTACGTTTTACATAAAACGCAGTCTAGAACGGAATATCGTCATCAAAATCGTCAAATCCAGCCGCAGGCTGCTGGGGAGGTTGATTCTGTTGCGGTGGCTGGTTCTGCTGTGGGGCCGACTGCTGCGGCTGACGACGCTGCTGAGGCGGCGCCTGATTGTAGCTCCCCTCATCCATACCGCCACCCATGCCGCCTCGCGAATCAAGCATTTGCATTTCGTTGGCGACGATTTCCGTCGTATAGCGATCCTGACCGTCCTGCCCCTGCCATTTACGGGTGCGCAGCGAGCCTTCCACGTAAACCTTGGAGCCTTTCTTCAGGTACTCACCGGCGATTTCGGCCAGACGGTTGAAAAACACCACACGGTGCCACTCAGTGCGCTCCTGCGGCTGCCCCGTGCTCTTGTCCTTCCAGGTTTCGCTGGTGGCGAGGGTGACATTGGTGACCGCACCGCCAGAGGGCATATAGCGGGTTTCCGGATCCTGGCCCAAATTGCCGATCAGGATAACTTTGTTGATTCCTCGCGCCATGCAGCACTCCCTTTTATTGAGCTCACATCAAACGAGCACTATAAACAAATTCGCCCGGCCTCACTAGTGGAGGGCAAGGCACTGTCGGCCACTACGCCGAGATCAGCTCGTCCAGCCGACGCCGATCAAAATCGCTCGCCACCTTGATATAGATCACCGGCTCGCCGGCAATCACTGTGATATCCAGCACGTCAGGCCATTCACGCAGGCGCTCCAACACAGACTTACGCCGCTGTTCGTCGCGACCGATCTCCACCGCCAGATTCGGTGCGGGCGCAGGAACCCGCTGCTTCAGCGCAACTAACAGCCAGACCAGGCCCACCCCCGCACAGAACAGAAAAACGCCTGACAGCCCCCAGCGCGCCATCAATATCCCGCCGACGCTGCCGCCAACGAAGGCGCCAAAAAACTGAAAACTTGAGAAAATACCCATCGCCGTACCACGCCCACCCGGATAGACGGTGCGACTAAGCAGTGAAGGCAGGTTAGCTTCAAGCAGGTTAAACACGACAAAAAACACTAACAGCGCCAACAAGAACAGGACCAGACTACCGGCAGACAGGGCCATGCCCAGCGCCGAAAGGCCTAACAGGGAGACCGCCACCAAAATCATGGCTTTCACTCGCCCCCGACGCTCAGCCATCACCATCGCCGGCACCATGATCAGAAACGCCAGAAACAGCATGGGCAGGTAGATCTGCCAGTGCCGGGATATGTCCAGCCCCATGGTTTCAAGATAGGTGGGCACCGCCACAAACTGCGCGGTAATCATCAGGTGCAGGGCAAAAACCCCAACATTGAGCCGCATCAGATCGGCATCACCGAGACAGCGACGTATCATTTCCGGTACCGAGCGCACTTCCGCATTGGTGGTAAGGCGACTGGCGGTGGGCACCGTGCTCCACAACAGCACCATGCCGATCACTGCCAGCGCGGCGGTAAGCCAAAACAATCCCGCAAGGCCGGTATGGCTGCTAATAATGGGCCCCAACACCAGGGCGACAGCAAACGAAAGCCCAATACTGGCACCGATACCCGCCATCGCCTTACTGCGGTGCTGCTCGCGGGTAAGGTCCGCCAGAAGTGCAGTGAGGGTGCTGGCGATGGCACCGGCGCCCTGTAGAAAGCGCCCTGCAATCAAGCCCCAGATAGTGTCGGCCGACGCGGCCATAAGGCTACCTGCGACAAACAGCAGCAGCCCTGCAAAGATTACCGGTTTGCGCCCAATACGATCTGACAGGAGCCCCAGAGGAATCTGCAGGCAGGCCTGACTGAGCCCGTAGATGCCTACTGCCAGCCCAACTAGCGCCCCCGTGCTGCCTTCATACTGTGGCGCATACACCGCCAGCACCGGCAGCACCAAGAACAGGCCGAGCATGCGAAAAATGTAGAGCAGGGACAACGAGAAAACAGCGCGTTTCTCGACGCCGGTCATTCTATCCGGGTGAGTCAATGGGAACCCTGTCGTGATTGATCTAAAGCGGCGCCCGCCTCCGGTACTATCCGAAGCACGCAGCGTGGCATGGCAAAGCCGGGTATTTTAGCAGCTGCACCCCCTCGCGTGAAAGCGACCACTTTGCACCCGGCCCTGCTGAAACTTTATACTTGTTCGGTTCAGCCCGGGGAATCCGCATTTCACCCCGGAACAATCAGAGAGAGCGCATGGATCATATACTGGTACGGGGTGCCCGCACCCACAACCTCAAGAATATCGACTTGGAAATTCCCCGGGACAAGCTGGTGGTCATTACCGGCCTGTCAGGTTCCGGCAAATCGTCCCTAGCCTTTGACACCCTTTACGCCGAGGGGCAGCGTCGCTACGTGGAATCGCTCTCCACCTACGCCCGTCAATTCCTATCCATGATGGACAAACCTGATGTCGACCATATAGAGGGTCTGTCGCCGGCGATCTCCATCGAGCAAAAGTCTACGTCCCACAACCCCCGTTCCACAGTGGGCACCATCACCGAAATCTACGATTATCTGCGCCTGCTGTTTGCGCGTGTTGGTGAACCGCGCTGCCCCACCCACGGCCAGGCCCTTGAGGCTCAGACCATCAGTCAGATGGTGGATACCGTGCTGGCCATGCCAGAAGGCAGTAAGTTGATGCTGTTAGCCCCCATGATCAGCAACCGCAAGGGCGAGCATCTGCATATCTTCGAGCAGCTGCGTCGCGACGGTTTTGTCCGGGTGCGGGTAAACGGCATCGTCTGCGACCTGGACGATGTGCCCAAGCTCGACAAAAAGAAAAAGCACACCATCGAAGTGGTAGTTGACCGCTTTAAGGTTCGCGACGACCTTAAACTGCGGCTGGCGGAGTCTTTCGAAACAGCACTGAACCTGACCGGAGGCATCGCCGTGGTCAGTCAGATGGATGCTAAGTCGAGTGCGGCCGACATTGTGTTTTCGTCGCTGTTTGCCTGCACAGAATGTGGCTATTCGCTGTCTGAACTTGAGCCCAGACTGTTTTCCTTTAACAGCCCGATGGGCGCCTGCAGCAGCTGCGACGGACTCGGCCTGCGCCAGTTTTTTGATGAAAGCCGAGTAGTGCAACACCCCGAAGCAAGTCTTTCCACCGGTGCCATTCGCGGCTGGGATCGTCGCAGCGTGTACTACTTTCACCTGCTCACTTCGCTGGCCGAACACTACGGTTTCGATGTAGACACGCCCTTTGAAGAACTGTCAAAAACCCACCAGAAAAAGATTCTACACGGCAGCGGCGATGAGGAAATTCAGTTCACCTACATCAACGACCGCGGCGACAGTTTCAAGCGCAAGCACCGCTTCGAGGGCGTCATACCCAATATGGAGCGACGCTACCGCGAAACCGAATCCATGTCGGTACGAGAAGAGCTAGCCAAGTTTCTCAGCACACAGCCCTGTCCGGACTGCGGCGGCACGCGCTTGCGAAGCGAAGCGCGCAATGTCTTTCTCGACGACCACACACTGCCGTCGATTGCGGCCATGCCCGTCGCCGATGCGCGCCAGTATTTTGATTCGTTGAGCCTGAGCGGACGGCGCGGCAAGATCGCAGAAAAAATTCTTAAAGAGTTACGCGAGCGACTGACCTTTCTGGTCGATGTTGGACTGAACTACCTGACACTCGATCGCAGCGCAGACACATTATCGGGCGGTGAGGCGCAGCGTATCCGGCTGGCAAGCCAGATCGGCGCCGGCCTGGTTGGCGTTATGTATATCCTCGATGAGCCGTCCATCGGACTGCATCAGCGCGACAATGAGCGGCTGCTCAACACCTTGATTCATCTGCGTGATCTGGGCAACACCGTCATTGTTGTGGAACACGATGAAGACGCCATTCGCGCGGCAGACTTTGTGCTCGACATTGGCCCCGGAGCTGGTGTGCACGGTGGGCAGGTAGTTGCTCAGGGCAAACTTAAGGATATCCTGAACAATCCCCAGTCGCTGACCGGCCAGTATCTCAGTGGCAAGAAATCCATCGCCATCCCAGCGCAGCGCAACGCGCCTGACCCGGAACGTCAGCTAGTGCTCGCCGGCGCCACGGGCAACAACCTGAAAGATGTAACGCTGCATATACCCCTGGGCTTGATGACCTGTATCACCGGAGTTTCAGGCTCCGGGAAATCCACATTGATCAATCACACGCTCTACCCGATTGCCGCAACAGAACTCAATGGTGCCACCACGCTAACGCCTTCGGCTTACGAGAGCATTGAAGGGCTCGATCAAATCGACAAATGCATCGACATTGACCAAAGCCCAATCGGTCGCACGCCCCGCTCAAATCCGGCCACCTATACCGGGATTTTTACGCCAGTACGCGAATTGTTTGCCGGCACTCAGGAAGCGCGCTCGCGTGGTTATAAAGCCGGTCGCTTCAGCTTTAACGTAAAGGGTGGACGCTGCGAAGCCTGCCAGGGCGATGGTGTAACCAAAGTGGAAATGCACTTTCTGCCCGACGTATACGTGCCGTGCGACGTTTGTAATGGCAAACGCTATAACCGTGAAACACTGGAAATACATTACAAAGGTAAGAATATCCATGAAGTATTGGATATGACCGTGGAAGATGCTGCGGGCTTTTTTGAAAATGTCCCTGCCATCAAGAAAAAGTTGGACACGCTGGTTGATGTTGGCCTGTCGTATATCCGCCTGGGGCAAGCGGCGACAACCCTCTCAGGGGGAGAGGCCCAACGGGTAAAACTGGCCCGCGAATTGTCCAAGCGAGACACGGGTAAGACCCTGTATATTCTCGACGAGCCAACCACCGGCCTGCATTTCTACGATATTCAACAGCTGCTGAACGTACTCCATCGCTTGCGCGACCATGGCAATACGGTAGTCGTCATTGAACACAACCTCGACGTCATCAAAACAGCTGACTGGATCGTGGATCTTGGGCCGGAAGGCGGTAGCGGCGGCGGTGAGATCATCGCCGAAGGCACACCGGAAGACGTGGCTGCCATCGAAGCCTCTCACACGGGCCGCTTCCTCGCCTCTCTGGTGAAGCCAACTAAACGCAAAAGCGCCAAATCAGTGAAGAGCGCCTAGTTCGACATCGGAGCAGTAGCGTGAACCGACGTGCTCAGATGTCGGGTCTCACGCTTGTTGTCGTACATCCGTTCGTCTGCGACGTGCAGCAGAGCTTCGAGGGACGTTGCATCGTGCGGGTAGTAAGCCATGCCCGTGCTCGCCGCTATGGATACACTTTGCCCGTTGCGGAAGTTGATAGGCTGCTGCATCTGGCGACCCAATCGATCCATAACCAGCCCTGCTATGCGTGAATCGATAGTTTCGCTGAGTAAAATCGCAAACTCATCGCCAGCCAAACGACAGACAAAATCCTGCTGACGAACAGATTTTCGCAGGCGATCGGCAAAAACCTTCAGCACCCGGTCGCCAATCGCGTGCCCGTAGTCGTCGTTAATGGGTTTGAAATTGTCCAGGTCTATGTAGATCAGGGTAAAGGGCGTACGTGTGGTTTTGGCGGAATCCAGCATAGCTTTCAACCGTGCGTAAAAGGCGGTGCGGTTTGGCAAGGCTGTTAGGTCGTCCTGCTGCGCGACTTCAAGCAGCTTTTTACGATAAGCCAGATTGCTGCGCTCATAAAATACGATCATAACGATCATGGAGAGATAAGCGACGGTGACGTGGATAAACTCACCAATCGCCGCATCGGCCGTATTATTGATATTGGGGAACTCGACGCCCGCCAGCTCGCTGACGCTTCCGGCAAAAATGGTAGCGTAGGTCAAAACCGCCCAGATCAACCCCGGTTTGAGACCCAGCAATACAAAGGCAAATACCGGCGGGATAAACAGCATCGCCACAGAAACACTGCCGAGTGGGCCACCAAGGAAAGCCACGACGGCAGCGACGGTGAGAAATATAACCGTCAGAGACAGGTTTACCGCCAGTTGGAAGCGGTTGCTGAGAAAGAACAGAGCCAGCGTGCCAAGCAGAGACGCCTGAAGCGGAACCGTGAAGGCCAGCGTCCACCACAGCTCACTTGGCGGCTGTCCACTGAAACCAATGGCGTATACCTGGGTACTTAACACTATCACTATCAGCGCGACGTTCACCGCTACGAAAAGCTCATAGCGGTGTATATCGCGCGATCGCGGCGCGTGTTCATCCATAATCAGCGTATCGACCAACCGCCGCGGCAAAAGATTCATTATTTTGTCCCGGGGAAACGTGACCCCGTTCGCGCATTCTAGTTTTTTCTATAACTATCATGCACTGGTCGTTTTATCAACAACAACCTGAATCGACCGCGCTACGAGCCTCCAAACCTGGACACTCAGGGTATGCGAGTACTTACAATACGAGTTCCGCCATATCTCGGAGCAGCGAGTTATCGCCCATCACCAACAGCGACGTAACGGGCGAGTCTTTCCAGGCCTCGAGTCGCTCCTTGATCCGATCCTTCGATCCGGACAATGAAATCTCGTCGGCAAACTGATTAGGCACAACGTTGATGGCCTCTTCCTGTTTGCCCTCGAAAAACAACTCCTGAATCTTGTCGGCCTCGGCCTCGAAGCCCATCCGCGACATCAATTCTTTGTGGAAATTGCGCTTTTTCGAACCCATGCCGCCTATATAAAAAGCCAACATCGCTTTTACTGGATACAGCGCCTGCTCAAGGTCGTCATTGATATTAACCATGGCCATAGCGGAAATTTCAAACCCGTCCTTCGCCCCCTTGAGCTGATCTGCATAGACCTCCTGCCGATAGGGCGAATAATAAAGCGGTAACCAACCATCGGCTATTTCTGCGGTCTGCGCGACATTCTTGGGGCCTTCGGCGCCGAGAAAGATTGGCATGTCTTTGCGCAGCGGGTGAGTAATCGGCTTGAGGGGCTTACCCATGCCCCAGGCTCCCGGGCCCTTGTAGGGCAGCGGGTAATGTTCGCCGTCGTTTGTTACGGGAGCTTCGCGAGCCATTACTTGGCGAATGATGTTCACGTATTCACGAGTCCGCGCGACCGGCTTGCTGAACGGCTGACCATACCAACCTTCCACGACTTGTGGCCCGGAAACGCCCAAACCCAGAATCATTCGCCCGCCAGACATGTGGTCGAGCGCTAGCGCCGACATGGCACAGGCGGTCGGCGTACGCGCTGACAACTGAGCCACCGAGGTACCTAGTCGAATTTTAGAGGTATGGGCGCCTATCCACGCCAAAGGTGTGAACGCGTCATTACCCCAGGACTCTGCGGTCCAAACTGAGTCATAGCCAAGCTTCTCGGCTTCCTGAGCCAATTCAACGTGTGAGTTGCCCGGCGCCAACGCCCCCCAGTAACCCAATTGCAGACCCAGTTTCATAACACGCTCTCCCGGCTTCGTTGATTCTGGTAGGAGAGTGAGGTTACCGAAAGCCTGCCAGCGCCGCCATGCACAGATCAGTCAAAATGGTGACAAATAAGCTCAAGCGCACTGAGCGGGCACAAAAAAGCCGGCACATGGCCGGCTTTTCGGGTACTGCAGAGTACTTACTCTTCGGTATCGTCTTCGTCTTCTTCAACGACCGGACGATCAACCAGCTCAACATAGGCCATCGGCGCGCTGTCGCCGTCACGGAAGCCACATTTCATGATGCGAATGTAGCCGCCGGGGCGCTCCTGGTAGCGCGGACCAAGCTCGGTGAAGAGCTTGCCAACCGCTTCTTTGCTACGCAGACGGTCAAAAGCCAAACGACGGTTGGCAACGCTGTCCTGCTTGGCCAGAGTAATCAGTGGCTCGGCGTGACGACGCAGCTCTTTCGCTTTCGGCAGAGTGGTCTTGATAAGTTCGTGCTCAACCAATGAGGCAGTCATATTGCGGAACATCGCTTTGCGGTGAGAACTGTTCCGGTTCAACTGACGTCCACTGTGACGGTGACGCATGGCTTTATTCCTTTACGTTGTGCTATCTCAGCAAGCTAATACTTCAAAACCGGGCTTATACAAGAACCCGGTCATCATTCTTCAGGCTGGCGGGCGGCCAGTTATCCAGACGCAGACCCAGTGACAGACCACGGGAAGCCAGAACGTCTTTGATTTCAGTCAGCGACTTCTTACCCAAGTTCGGGGTTTTCAGCAG
>NZ_JBFJTH010000090.1:0-15369 GCF_041625495.1 Litorivivens sp.
ACGCTAACGTTGCCGTCGCGCACTACGTCTATAAATAAAAAATCCATTGCCTTAACTGATCAAATTCACTAGAATTCGCGATCCTGATTTTCGCGCCGCTGTCTGTACTATCTACGACGCCGGCAGACACATGAAATGATCCTTATATAAGGCAGCCCTATATAAGGAAGTAAGAAAGCCAACATCGGCTTGGAGCACTGTCATGAAAAGAACCTTTCAACCCAGCGTACTGAAGCGCAAGCGCACCCACGGCTTCCGCGCCCGTATGGCGACCAAAAACGGCCGTAAAGTTCTCGCCCGTCGTCGCGCCAAAGGTCGCAAGCGTCTCGCAGCCTAATCAGGCGCGCACGCATGGTTTATCAGCACTGTGACGCTTGCAGCATTTGCCAGAACGTCACGGTTGCTGAATGCCAAAGATTTCAAACAGGTCTTTGATACCGCCCGTCTGAAAGTTTCGACACCGGAACTGTTGTTTCTCGCCTGTCCCAATCAAACCCCCCATGCCCGACTCGGTCTTGTCATCGCCAAGAAGCATGTCAAGCTTGCTGTTCAGCGCAATCGCATAAAACGCATTATCCGAGATAGCTTTCGACACCATCAACATGATGTCTCAGGTTTGGATATCGTCGTGCTTGCGCGAAAAGGATTGGGTACACTAGACAACCCGCAAATCCACCGCGATTGCCAGCAATTGTGGGAGCAACTCCAACGTCGAGCCGAAAAACAGCAGCGCAAAGCCGAACGGCAAGCGCGCGAAGGGGCAAGTTCATGCGAATAATTCTGGTCACTGTGATCCGAATCTACCGCTACGCCATCAGCCCACTGATGGCGAGCCACTGCCGTTTCTACCCGAGCTGTTCACAGTATGCTCTGGAAGCCGTTGAAACCCACGGCGCTGCCCACGGTAGCTGGCTGGCTACCAAGCGGCTTTGCCGCTGCCATCCGTTTACCGCCGGGGGTTTTGATCCCGTACCGGGCTCCGACACCGAATCCAAAACATCAACGCAGGCACAACCTTCATAATGGATATACAACGTATTTTGCTGATCGCCGCCATTGCCGCGCTCTCTTTTATGCTGGTGGTGGAATGGGCAAGTTTCCGCCAACAGGAACCCGCCAGTGTCGTCGAGTCTCAGCAGACATTTGAGCAGAGCCCGACCCAAATCCCCGGTACGAACAGCAGCACTTCAATGGAAGATATTCCTGAGGTGGCTGGGGACACCGAAGAGCCCGAACTGCAAGCCGGACACGATAGCAGCAGCATCAATGTATCTACCGACGTGCTGAACCTCAGTATTGATCTAAGTGGCGGCGATGTAGTCTACGCGGCACTACCCAAACACTACGCCAAAATCGACACCCCGAACCAACCTTTTGTCCTACTCGAACAAAACCGCCAGCGTGAATATATAGCGCAAAGTGGCCTAATTGGAAAAAACGGTACCGATACCCGCGACGGACGCCCGCTGTTTGTGACTGAACAGGAAAACTACAGTCTCGCGAAAGGCCAAGATAAGCTTACGGTGACCCTTGCCTACGGCTACAGCCGCGATATCACCATTAAAAAGCACTATCACTTTACTCGCGGCTCCTATGTTGTGGAGCTCGACTACGAAATTGAAAACCGCAGCGCCGAACCTTGGCAAGGCGTGCTCTTTACCCAACTCAAGCGTGATAGCAGCGAAGATCCCTCTACCCAGAACAACGGCATGATGGGCATGCAGCCCTTCCTTGGTGTTGCCTACCGCACCACAGAGGAACGGTTTGAAAAACTGCCCTTCGACGACATGCGTGAAAAGCCACTCAAGCTTGAAATGCAGGGTGGCTGGGTCGCCATGATCCAGCACTACTTTCTCAGCGCCTGGATTCCACCGGCAGATCAACAGAACTATTTCTCAACCTCTGTGACCCGCAGTGGCGACAATATCGCTCGCTACACGTCTGCTCCCCAGATTGTAGAACCCAATACCAGTGGTCACCTGAAAGCACAGCTCTATGTCGGACCGAAGGATCAATACGCACTGGAAAAGATCTCAGAAGGCCTCGAGCTCAGTGTCGACTACGGTTGGTTGTGGTGGATTGCACAGCCGCTGTTCTGGGTGTTGACCCAGATCTACAAACTGCTGGGTAACTGGGGTCTGGCCATTATCGGCGTCACCCTGGCCGTCAAAATTCTGTTCTTCCAGCTCAACGCCACAGCATTCCGCTCGATGGCCAATATGCGTCGGGTACAACCCAAGCTGCTGGAAATTCGCGAACGCCATGCCGACGACAGACAGAAGCAGTCTCAGGCAATGATGGAGCTATACAAAAAGGAAAAAATCAATCCGCTGGGCGGATGTCTGCCGATTCTTGTACAAATGCCGGTATTTATCGCCTTGTACTGGGTGCTGATGGAAAGTGTCGAATTACGACATGCGCCATTCTTTGGCTGGATCAATGACCTGTCGGCAATGGACCCCTACTTTATTCTGCCGATCATCATGGGTGCTTCTATGTTCGTGCAGCAGAAGCTGAACCCACCGCCACCGGATCCGATGCAAGCCAAGGTTATGCAATGGTTGCCTGTCATCTTTACCTTCTTCTTCCTGTTCTTCCCGGCGGGGCTGGTACTGTATTGGGTAGTCAATAACCTGCTGTCTATTGCTCAGCAATACATCATTACCCGCAACATCGAAAAAGGTCAGGCAAAAGCCTAAATGACACAACGTACCGACACCATCGCCGCCGTCGCCACCCCGGCCGGGCGCGGTGGTGTCGGTGTTATTCGTATTTCCGGGCCAGATTGCCAAACCATTGCTGCAAGTCTGCTTGACAACAAACCACTCAAACCGCGGTACGCCCACTTTTCCCAGTTTTACAAAAAATCTAACAACCAAATAGAGGCGCTAGATAGCGGATTGGCGCTCTATTTCCCGGGACCAAATTCCTTCACTGGCGAAGATGTCCTCGAGTTACAAGGGCACGGTGGCCCGGTGATTCTCAACCTGTTGCTGCGCGAAGTTTTTCGACTTGGCGCCAGACAGGCAAGACCGGGCGAATTTTCGGAGCGCGCGTTTCTAAACAACAAAATTGATCTGGCACAGGCTGAGGCCATCGCCGACCTGATAGACAGCGCCTCAGAACAAGCCGCCAAAAATGCAGTGCGATCTCTGGAAGGCGAATTCAGTCGCCGCGTCAATCAGTTAGTCGAAGACCTTATTCACCTGCGGATGTACGTCGAAGCCGCCATCGATTTTCCGGAAGAAGAAGTCGACTTTCTCAGCGACAGCACCATTCAAGATGGTCTGCAGGCGTTGGCAAAAAACCTCTCGGACCTGCTCGCCAGTGCCCGACAGGGCGCTTTACTGCGCGAAGGTATGACCGTAGCCATAGCCGGAAAGCCGAACGCCGGAAAATCGAGTTTGCTGAACGCACTGGCTGGGCGCGAGTCAGCTATCGTCACCGACGTGGCAGGGACTACCCGCGATCTCCTGCGCGAAACGATTTTGATTGATGGTATGCCACTGCACGTGGTCGACACCGCGGGTCTTCGCGATAGCGATGACAGGGTAGAACAAGAAGGAATACGGCGTGCCTGGCAGGTTATAGCCGATGCCGACAGGATTCTGCTGGTCGTTGATTCCACCGACAGCCACAGCGCCGATGATCTGATTGAACAATTCGCCGAGCACCATCAGAAACTCACTATCGTCTACAACAAGGCCGATCTATCAGGGCTGGCAGTAGGCCTTAGCGACGATGCTCATGCCCTGAATATCTCCGCTAAAGGTCTGCAGGGTATCGACCTATTAAGAGAACACCTCAAAGCCTGTATGGGTTATCACGGCGGCTACGACAGCCAGTTTACCGCGCGTCAACGCCATATCGATGCCCTGTTAGACGCTCAGTCACATCTGAGCCAGGGTAGTGAGCAGCTACAGACCTATCAGGCCGGTGAGCTGTTAGCCGAGGAACTGCGCCTTAGCCAGAACGCCTTGAGTACCATTACCGGCGAATTTACCCCTGACGACCTACTCGGCAAGATCTTCTCCAGCTTCTGTATTGGCAAGTAAATTTCAGCTTTCCAGCGACCTTTCTGTTACCAGCGCTATCCAGTGTAAGGCGAAATCACGCCACACCGGCACCGTTTGATACCCCCGTCTTTCTGACAGATCTGATCTTCGGCACCCTAAATCTCTTATCTCAGCTGAACACTGAGAGAAAAAACGCCAAAAAACGGATTTCTTTCAATTATTTTGCTGTGAATTGCCGGCGCAAATCCGGGGGACACGCTGTGAATAAGTTGGGGGATAAGTTGAGAGGCTGTGTACGAAAGTTCAGTACTAATACTTGTCCCCAATCCCTGCAACGGCCGCTACCAGCTAGCCAACACCTTTGAGACCCGCTTATACGCCCACTTGTGAAATTGTTTTTACTAAATACTTTCAATAGCTTACATATTTTATCCACATAAACCTGTGTGCTAATAGTAACTACAACAATAAAATTCCTTACTTTCTCTCCATATTAAGTAAATATATTTAATAACTTTTTTAAGAACACGCACTGACTAAATTTTCACCAGCTTATTGCAGTGCGAAATCCGGCCCGTATAATCACACTCCCTTTCACTCATCAGCAGGTTTTGCCGTGGATTATCCCGAGCAATTTGACGTCATCGTCATCGGCGGCGGCCACGCTGGCACCGAAGCGTGCCTGGCGGCGGCACGAATGGGCGCCAAAACCCTGCTGCTGACGCATAACATCGAAACCCTGGGGCAGATGTCCTGCAATCCTGCCATTGGCGGCATCGGCAAAAGCCACTTGGTCAAGGAAATTGACGCATTGGGTGGCGCAATGGCGCTGGCCACTGATCGCGGCGGTATCCAGTTTCGGGTGCTCAATGCCCGCAAGGGCCCAGCTGTCCGGGCTACGAGGGCCCAAGCTGACCGCGTGCTGTACAAGGCCGCCATACGCGAGATTCTCGAAAATCAACAAAACCTGTCGATTTTTCAGCAAGCGGTCGATGATTTGATAGTCGAGGGAGAGCGGGTTACCGGTGCAGTGACCAACACCGGGATCCGATTTAGGGCGCGCACCGTGGTTCTGACCACAGGGACGTTTCTTGGCGGTAAAATACATATTGGGCTGGATAATCACAGCGGTGGTCGCGCTGGAGACCCACCGTCCATAGCGCTAGCCAGCCGACTGCGTGAGCTGCCATTGCGAGTAGATCGCCTGAAAACCGGTACCCCACCGCGGATAGATGCCAAATCGGTAAACTTTGAAGGGCTTCAGGAACAGTGGGGCGATCAGCCTGAGCCGGTAATGTCTTATCTGGGCAGTACTGACCTGCATCCGACGCAAACCTGCTGCTGGATTACTCATACCAACGAGCAAACCCACGCCATTATCCAGGGTGGGCTCGATCGCTCCCCCATGTATACCGGTGTGATTGAAGGTATTGGGCCGCGCTATTGCCCCTCAATTGAAGACAAAGTGCACCGTTTTGCGGATAAAAACAGCCACCAGATATTTATTGAGCCTGAAGGCCTCAATACCCATGAGCTCTACCCCAATGGGATTTCCACCAGCTTGCCGTTTGACGTGCAGATGAATCTGGTGCGCTCGATTAAGGGTTTTGAAAACGCCCATATCACGCGGCCTGGCTATGCCATCGAATACGACTTTTTTGACCCACGGGATCTGAAAACCTCGCTTGAAACCAAGGTTATAGAAAACCTGTTTTTCGCCGGTCAGATCAACGGCACCACCGGCTACGAAGAGGCCGGAGCCCAAGGGCTGTTGGCAGGTTTGAACGCTGCACTAAAAGCCTTTGATAAAGAGGCTTGGTGCCCAAAACGCGACGAAGCCTATATTGGCGTGCTGGTCGATGACCTGATTACCATGGGTACACTCGAGCCTTACCGCATGTTCACTTCACGCGCGGAATACCGTCTGCTGCTGCGTGAAGACAACGCCGATGCTCGCCTGACCGAGAAGGGACGAGAGCTCGGCTTGGTGGACGACACGCGCTGGCAGGCTTTTTGTGAAAAACGCGAAAGCGTGGAACGCGAGCGCCAGCGTATGGCCAGTACTTGGATTCAGCCCAATACCCCGCAAGCCGAGGTACTCAACAGCAAGATACCCACGCCGATCAGTCGAGAGCATAATCTGCTGGATCTTCTGAAGCGTCCTGAGCTTAATTACTTTGATGTTGCCGGTCTTAAGGGCGAAGCGAGTACTAACGTACAGGTGGCCGAGCAAGTTGAAATCGGGGTCAAATACGCCGGCTATATTGACCGTCAAACCGAAGAAATTGAGCGTCTTCGCCGCTTTGAACACACCAACCTGCCACTCGATTTCGACTATCAGAGCGTGGAAGGACTGTCCAACGAGATCAAGCAGAAGCTGACCGCGACGCGGCCACAAACACTGGCCCAGGCCTCGCGTATTCCGGGGGTAACGCCGGCAGCGGTTTCTCTGCTCCTTATCTATCTGAAAAAACGGGGTCTGCTCGAGCGCGGCAGCAAAACAGCCTGATGGCTGAACGAGAGCAACTGCAGCGGGGTCTAGCTGGACTGTCGCTAACACTGAGCGAGCAACAGCAAGACCAGCTGTTGCACTATCTGGCGTTGTTGATTAAATGGAATAGAGCCTACAACCTGACGGCCATTCGCGATCCTCAGGAAATGGTCAGCAAGCATTTGCTGGATTCCCTAAGTGTTGCTCCATTTATTCGTGGTGAACGTCTGCTGGACGTGGGCACCGGTGCCGGTTTGCCGGGAATCCCACTGGCCATCGTCTACCCGGAAAAGGAATTCGAGCTGCTGGACGCAAACAGCAAAAAAACCCGGTTTCTGACGCATGTCGTAGCTGAGTTAGTACTTACAAACGTTAAAGTTCACCACTGCCGCATAGAAGCAGGTAAACTGGGCGCGCATTATCAGGGTATTTTGTCTCGGGCTTTTGCGTCATTGGCGGATATGACGGCAGCTTGCGGTCCGCTGTTGGCAGAAGGCGGCGAGCTACTGGCCATGAAGGGTCAATACCCCGAGGAAGAGTTGAGTCAGTTACCAAAACCCTATATCGTCAAGGGTTCTCACGCGCTGGTGGTGCCGGGGCTCACCGGTGAGCGTCATCTCATAAGAATTGGGCCCGATCACACGCCCTGAACAACATTACAGGCCCTGGACTGGGACAGCATGGCAAAGATATTTGCAATCACCAATCAGAAAGGCGGTGTCGGTAAGACAACCACCAGCGTCAATCTTGCCGCCTCCTTGGTGAAAACCCGGCGTCGGGTGCTGCTTATCGACCTCGATCCCCAAGGCAATGCCACGATGGGCAGTGGTGTCGATAAGAATTCGCTGGATGGCAGTGTGTACGATGTATTGATTGGCGACAGCAGTGCTGCCGACGCCATTCAATCCGGCCTGGCCGCAGGCTACGATCTGCTGGGCGCCAACCAGGATTTGACCGCGGCAGAAGTAGAGCTGATTAATGAAATTGGCCGCGAATTTCGCTTGCGGGAAGGCTTGGCCCCAGTTCTGGAAGATTACGACTTTATTCTGGTGGATTGCCCGCCGTCACTAAACATGCTGACGGTCAATGCGCTGGCAGCCTCGCATGGCGTTATTATTCCCATGCAATGCGAATACTATGCTCTGGAAGGCCTTAGCGCGCTGGTTAACACTGTAAACCGCGTGAAACAGCTGATTAACCCTGAGTTGGAAATAGAAGGCTTGCTGCGCACCATGTACGATCCGCGTAACAGCCTCACCAATGATGTCTCCGCGCAGCTTTACAACCACTTTGGCGACAAGGTTTACCGCACCGTGATTCCGCGCAATGTGCGTCTCGCCGAGGCTCCCAGTCACGGCATGCCGGTGATTGACTACGATAAAGACTCCAAGGGAGCGATGGCCTATATCGCACTGGCCGGTGAAATGCTCCGACGCGCAGATAAACCACAGGCCCGGGAAAAACCGGACCTGCAATTGATTCGGTCTGAAGGATAATGGCAAAAAAACGAGGACTGGGGCGCGGACTTGACGCCCTGTTGAGCAGTCAAGCAGCTGCCACGACCATCGAACACAATGAAAGCCCCGCTCCCCTTGGCGCCCGCGATGGCGATCTCCGCGATTTAGCCGTCGACAAGATTCAGCGCGGAAAATACCAGCCGCGTCGGGATATGCAGCCAGAAGCTCTGGAGGAATTGGCGGAGTCCATTAAGTCGCAGGGTGTTATGCAACCCATTGTGGTGCGACCACTGGCCGACGAACGCTACGAAATCATTGCCGGTGAACGCCGCTGGCGCGCTACTCAACTGGCGGGTCTGGACACGATTCCGGCGCTGATCCGGGATGTCCCCGACGAAGCCGCCGTTGCAATGGCGTTGATTGAAAATATTCAACGCGAAGACCTCAATCCCATGGAAGAGGCGCTCGCACTGCAGCGCTTGCAGCGCGAATTCGAGCTTACCCATGCCCAGGTAGCTCAGGCGGTGGGCAAATCGCGTACTACCATTACCAATTTATTGCGCTTGACTAATCTGCGTGACGAAGTTCAGCGCATGCTCGAACACGGTGATCTGGAAATGGGCCACGCGCGCGCCCTGTTGTCACTGCCAGAAGAAAATCAGGCGTCGGCGGCTTCCCAGATTGTGGCCCGAGGCCTCTCGGTGCGGCAGACAGAAGCCTTGGTGCGTCGATTGGTGGAAGAGGCCAAATCACCCGATCCGAAGACACCGGCAAAAACCCTGGATCCGGATATTCGAAAACTGCAGGATGAACTGGCAAAACACCTGGGCTCTGCCGTTGCGGTTCAGCACAATGCCAAAGGTGCAGGGAAGTTGGTGATTAAATACAGTAACCTCGACCAGCTAGACAGTATCATTAAAAAAATTACCCCCTGATAAGCCCTCATCATATTACGGGTAAGCCGCAATGGTTTGCCCGCCAACATTCTTCCTATAATCGACGTTCTTAATTAATACCGCGGGAGCGTGTCTGCCCATTAATCCGGTTGGATAAGAACAGGATAGTGGGATAAGGGGGAAAATGGATCTAAAGCAGGGGATAAAAAGCCTCGGTTGTTACAGTGTGTGGATCCGCGTTATTGCGGTCGCTGCGCTGTGCTTCGGTTTTTCGTCGCCGCTTAATGCGAACCCGTTGGCCACGCCAGATCGGGATTGGATCGAGTACCCGGACGACGAAGCGCCGAGTCAGCGCGAAACCGATCTCGGAAAGGTGTTGTTTTTCGACAATCGCTTGTCCATTGACCGCAAACGTTCCTGTGCCAGCTGCCATAACCCAGATCTGGGATTTGGCGACGGTCTTGCGCTTAGTGCAGATATTCAAGGTAAACCACTGCAACGTCATACTCCCCACCTCTACAACCTGGCTTGGGCGAGCACGTTTTTTTGGGATGGGCGGGCAGATTCACTTGAGAAGCAGGCGCTGATGCCGATCCAATCCGAAGATGAAATGAACCTGTCGATAGAAGATTTGGTTATCCGCCTCAACAGCGTGAGCGCGTATCGCGAAAAGTTTGCAGCCGTTTACGGTAACGGTGCGATTAGTGAAGACATGATTGCGCGCGCACTGGCGGCTTTCATGCGCTCCCTTGTGAGCGACAACTCGGCGTTTGATCGTTTCCTTCGAGGTGAAAGCAATGCCTTGGGTCCAGAGGCAAAGCGGGGTCTTGAACTATTTCAAGGTAAAGCTGAATGCAGTAAATGTCACGATGGCGCTAACTTTACCGATGACAGCTTTCACAATATTGGTTTACCCGGTAATGATCTTGGGCGAGCTGAAGTTGTCAGTGACAATAGCCTTCGCGGTGCTTTTAAAACACCTAGCCTGCGAAACATAACCTTAACAGCCCCCTATATGCACGACGGAAGCTTTGCCAGTTTGGAGAGTGTCATCGTCTTCTATAACGAGGGCGGCGGCAACGATATTCTAAAAAGCGAATTGATTAAGCCGCTTAACCTGTCAAATCAGGAAATTTCAGATCTCCTGGCTTTTCTGGGCACGTTGGAAAGCCGGGTAGATATTACTCGCCCGCGCATACCCGACGACAATCGCTAAATACTTGAAGGGATCAACATGAAAATGAAATGGAATAACACGCAGGCTTTGGTCGCCGTCATCTGCTTATCTATAAGTAGTCTGGCTAATGCTAAGGACTACAGCGTAAGTTTTAAATTTGACAAGCGCCCACCCAAGGTTGCTCTTATTTATATTCCTGCTGAGACCGGTGATAAAACAAATGCGGAAGTTGACCAAGTAAACAAGCAGTTCACCACGAAAATGGTTGTGGCTTCTCCGGGTAGCGCTGTTAGTTTTAAAAATTCAGACACGGTAGATCACAATATTTTTGCAAGCGATGCGAGCGTTGGTGCGCAGTTTGATGTCGGACTGATGGCTCCGGGTGGTGAACGTGATGTTGATATAGACTGGTTTGAAGATTCAATCGTACGTGTAGGCTGTAAAATTCATCCGAAAATGCGCACTTATATTGCAGCGGTTAAATCGCGTTACGAGAAAGTTGTTGAATTTTCGCCTGCTGAAAAAGAGTTTTCCGTAACGTTGGGAAACCTACCCGCGGATGCCAATAAAATAGTCATCAGAATTCCAAAATATGACACGATTGAAATCGATATTTCGGCGGCAACCAATAACACTCTGCATCCGGTAACTAAGCGTGGCAAAGATCGCGGCGGCGTCACGCTGGTGGAATCATGAGTTTAAAAAGTCGTCTAATAGTTCTTACGGTTCTGATGACCAACGCCATGCTATTGGTGGCGGACGATGTCTCACCTTACCAAGTTAAGATGTTCAATGCGCCACAAGGTGAAGAGTTCGCGTTTGACAACTATCGAATGAACTGGACCCGCATGACAGGTTTTGAGTTTTCAGGGCTGCATTGGAATCAGTTTATTACGGTTTACGTTCGTGGTGGTGAATCGGTCTATCAAAATAACTACCTTCAATACATTACTTGGTACGAAGATCCCGATGAGTTCGAAGAGCCACCTAAATACCAGAAATATCCGATAAACACGGTGGTGTTAAAAGAAAACTTTCAGGCGAAAGATGGCAAGCCCCACGCGCCTCTAACAGTAACCGCCATGATCAAGCGGAATAGCAATTTCGATCCTGAAAATGGCAATTGGGAATATCTTCAATTTGATCCGAAAGGAAAGATAATACTTCGGGGTAAAGCCAGTGACCCAACTATTCAGACGCAGTGCGCGCACTGTCACAGTCATATTGCCGATCGGGATTACATTTTTTCCCAGATCTTCAGCGCAACTGATCGGGAGTAAATACGATGGAAAATGAGACCAACGTGACCGCGGTAAAAAACAAACTTTGGTTTGCTGTTGCTGCCGTGGCGTTAATTCTTATATCCATCGCGTTGGTATCGATTATCAGTTTTTCCAACACACAGCAAAAACTGGCGAAGGTCACGCAGCAGTATCAACCAAAAATGCTCAGTGCCATGCAACTGACAACGCACTTCTACCATAGTTTGAGCGTGTTGGGTAACTACATGGTAGAGCAGGATGAATACAACATTGTGCTCTATAGCGATAAGGTCAATGACATAGATTCCACGCTCGATGAGCTGATAGAGCTGACAGAAAAGAACAATGAACCACAAGATGCGACACAACTGGAACTTATTCGTACGCTTGTGAATGAAATTAAGAGCTACAACCGGGATATGCTTAAACTCGCCGCCGACGTTAAACGTAATATGCCTGCCGTCGGTATCGCGGCTGATTGGATGGAGCCCCAGGGCGTGGAGATGACTCACCTGCTGAGTGACATAAAAGCGGAAGCGAAAATATCATCGCAGTACGAGTTTGCACGCAGTTTGGATAATCTGCTTTACAACTGGGCGATGGTAATCAGCCAGGTCCGTAGTTATCTCGCTTTTCGAAACGATGCAGCGGTAGACGATATCTATCTTTACTTAGAAGGTGTAAAACAGCACCGCAACGAAGTCGGTGCGTATCTGAAAACGCACCAGCCAGAACTTTTGGAACTGGTGGAAGAATTTAATGATGGGCTCACTAACTATGAATCCTATCTCACGCAAGTGATCGATGTTCATGGCAGCAGCCAGTGGCGCGCCGACAGTTCACTTATGCGCGAGCAGATTACACCAACCTTGCGGAAACTGACGCTGGAACTTGATGAACTGGTTACCACCCAGAAGCTGCGTATTGATAAAAGTAATCAGGAACTATCAGCCCAAATAGCTACTGCCGAAAAAACCATACGAATCTCAATGATCGTTGCATTAATTGTTACGCTGGTAGTGTTTTTACTGATTATCCGCACTAGAGGATTGATGTCTCTGGTCAAACTACAACAGCTGCAAAAGGCAAAAATTCAGCACGCCGCGCAACACGATAGTCTTACCGGTATTCCTAATCGAGCCTATTTTAATGAAAGACTTCTGGAAATCGTTGCCAGCCGGCGTGGCGTCAGACGATTCTCTCTGCTTTTTATTGATCTCGATGGGTTCAAGAAAATCAATGATACCGTGGGCCATGATGCCGGTGATTTCATCTTGGTTGAAACGGCGAAGCGTCTAGAAAAAATTGTGCGTAAAAGCGACATGGTGGCGCGCGTGGGCGGCGATGAATTTATTCTGGTACTAGATGATGTCGAGTCCAATGAGCGCGCCGAGCTAGTTGCCGGGAAGGTGTGCGCCTCCCTTAAAGAGATCTTCAATTACAAAGGCGAGGAATTACAAATTGGATGCAGTATCGGGGTACTGGTCATGGATTCTATGGAAATTTCCACGCCAGTAATTGACGAAGAAAACCTTATAACTAGCATCGTCAAGCGAGCCGATGAAGCGATGTATCAGGCTAAGCGCAGTGGTAAAAACAGATATTGCGTGTACAAAGGCCCACAATTGCGTATAGCCTGACCACCCAAGGGCCAGGCTATACAAACCGCAATGTCTAACCCAGCGTTGCCTTCTTCAACTCCTCAAAAGACTCCTTGATGCATTGCGCGTAAAACGCCGGGTCCGGCATCTGCTCGCGACAGGCATTGAAGGATATTGAGATAGAGCCCTTTTTGTTCTGGACGCTGCTATACACCACATGGAACAGGCCTACGCCTGGCAGCAGCGGCCCTAGGCTCAAACCATCTACCAGTTCCGCTCCACAGAAATAAAGCTGTACGGGAGGTCCTGGAACGTTGGTGACAATCGTATTGAATATTACGGCGCGCTCCGTTAGGCCGGTACTCACTGCTGCACGCATGGCTAGCGCCATCATCCCACCTGGCAGAACGTCGGTAACATCCATGGCGATCCTTGGGCCCATAGCCTCGGCATAGGATTTACTTTGCTTTGATTCTGCACTAATGGCTTCCAGGCGTGCTTTTGGATCAAGAATATCTGAACACAGTGAGACGGTCATAAAGCCCACCATGTTGCCGCCAGCGCTGCGCTCTTCGTCGCTGCGAACGTCTATGGGGCAGCCGGTTACGAGTGTCTTTTCTGGCATCTCCTGTTTTGCTTCCAGATATTTGCGCATGGCGCCAGACACAATTGTCAGCATGGCGTCATTGATCGTTGCGCCGGGTACTGTGTTTTTGATGGAGCGAACATCTTCGAATGAAAATTTAACGGAGTCGACTACCCGGTAATTGGAAATTCGTCCCTGAAACCGCGTTTTCTGCTTGTCGTCGAGAGAGCGGAAATTGCCTTTCTTGCGACCCTGTCGAATACGCCGATAAGCGGGTAGCGCATTGGCAGCCAGTTTTAGGAATCGTCGAGGCCGCTTTAAGTTATTCACATAAGCCTTGGTCAGCAGCTGCCAGTCTGAGGTCTTTTCCACAATTCGCGGTGGAATGTCGCCGGGTTGTTGAACCTCGGGGCTCAGGTCATGCATGATCGGGAACATCATGGCACCGGTAGCACCATCCATGGCGGCGTGGTGTGCCTTTAATAGCATGGCAAAACAGTTTTTGGGCAAGCCTTCTATATTGTCTAGCCCCTCGATGATGTACATCTCCCACAGGGGTTTGTTCATATCGAGCGGTCGGGCGTGAATACGTGATACCAGAATACAGAGCTGGCGCCAGTCACCGGGCGCTGGCAGAGAAATATGGCGCACGTGGTATTCCATATCGAAGTGCTCGTCCTCTACCCAGTACGGTCGATCGAGCTTCATCGGCACATGGGCCAGCTTGCGGGTAAAAATCGGTGACAGATGAACCCGGCTCTCCAGCATGGAAAGAATCTGTTTAAATCTGACGATACCGCCTTCTGCGGTGGATTGATCGTAAATACTCAAACCACCGATGTGCTGCGGGAGACCCTTCATCTCCGCGCTTAGAAACATCACATCCTGACCGCTAAGTTGCTCCATGCTGACCCCTCAATGCCATAGTTTGTTCTTACATTACTGACTTGTTGTGACAACCACCAGTTGTGCTCGGCGTAAAAACACGATTTTAGGATCTAGCGTAGAATGGGTTGTTCGATTCCTAACCAATTTGTGCGGTAGAGCGTCTGCGATGGGCAAATCGATTTCCGTTCCGACTCTGCCAGACACCGATCATGCTGATCGATATTTAGCGTTGAACAGCCTCTGGCTAAAAATGTATGGGCGAACCGGGTAGGAAATGGCGATTGGCCAACAGTGGTTCGTGCGCGGAGCGTTAGGGCAAGATCTGAAAACAGTGCTACAGTGCTCGCCCTTATTTGCGGGTGCTGCGAGCGTGAAGCAAGGGGCGGCGAATTAGCATCGCATAAATACGGTGAAATTAAATCAACAGTACTGTTTAGTTGTATACCGCATCTTGTGGTTTTCAGGCCATCAGCCACACTATGTAGTGGAAGTTGATATAACGTATTGATTTAATATCTATTTTTTGTGGCGGGTTAACAAGGGGGTGGGACAATTTGTCCACCCTGCACCGCTAAGATCGGTTGATAGTTAACCACTCACGCCCTATAATTCGCCCCGCTTTTTGCGCGAGTGGAAATATCACAGGCGCGCAGATTTCAGGCAGGCATTTGGGGGAACTATGGCACGGCAGGGGGGAAACCCACCGCAGGCTGCGGCCATATCGCGTCCTCCACTGGTTAAGATCTACGGTTTGCAGGCCGGTTTGCTGGTGTTGGCTGCAGCCGGGGTAATGCTGGTGGATGTGGCAAGCGCCAAAGCCTTGTTGATAGGCGGATTGATCTCCGTTTTGCCCAACGCCTATTTTGCCCGTATGGCGTTTCGCCACCGGGGATCGCGCGCGGCCAGCGAAGTTTCCAGCGCTTTCAAGCGCGGCGAAGCTGGAAAATTTGTACTGACAGTATCGCTATTTGCGATTGTGTTCAGTACGGTGCCAG
>NZ_JBFJTH010000091.1:0-15365 GCF_041625495.1 Litorivivens sp.
CTGAGCCTTGTCGAAGGTTACCGGGAATGAACGGGCATAGCTCTGCACTTCGGATTCTAATTGGTCAAATATAGTCATTGTTCTGTCCTCAGTCAGGTTCAAGATGCTTGATTCGTAAATGGCCCCAATCGGGCCAGGTGTTCGCTGTCGTGCTTGCCGCCAAAATGCGCATCGCGCTCAAACAGCGGTCCGCAATCTTCACACTCGGCGCCGCGCTTGCGGGCAAAGCTGCGGAACATTCCCCACGACGCTCCGTTATCTGGCGTTACCGTGGTTTCCATCCATTTCACCCCTGTGCGATCCACCAGATGAGCCAGCATTTTTCCGCCCAGACCCTGGCCTCGCATGGAGGAATCCACCGCCACCTGCCATACAAACAAGGTGTCGGGTTTGCCGGGGGGGATATAGCCGGAGATAAAGCCCACCAGTTCACCGTTGTATTCCACCGCCACTGCGGTATCGGCAAAATGGGAGCACTGCAAAAGGTTGCAGTACAGGGAGTTAGGATCCAGCGGCGGACAGTTCGCCACCAATTGATGTAGTGCAGCACCGTCGGTTGCCCGCGGCGGACGAAGGCTCAAAGCCTCCTGCACTGTATCCATAGAGGCTTGAGATTTTGTACTATTCAAAATATTTAGGATTCACTATATCTCTACTGCTCAAAAACAATCCAACTGCTGCATATGATTGTTTTTAAACCATTAATAGAAGATATTTCGCAAACCCATCCCTTAATATTCAATCGAGTACGAAGCATTCTACTGGATTCCCACCCCATCTATCAAGGTGAATTACTTAGAACACTATGGAAATATTTCGCATAAGTTCCCCGCTCGACGTCATATTCGTTTAAAATTTTGCCGCTTCGTTCACAGACACCGAGCCAAAATGGACCCTATTCAAGACGTACTGGTCGCCCTGCGGCGTGTAATTCGCGCCACCGACCTGCAATCCAAGCACTTGGTGAAAACCGCCGCACTGACTGCCCCGCAGCTAATGGTGATGCAGACCCTGCGCGACAAAGGCGGCATTCCCATTGGCGAGCTGGCAGAAGAAATCAGTCTTAGTCAGGCCACTGTTACCAGCATTATCGATCGTCTTGAAAAGAAACATTATGTGGGCAGAGAGCGCTCACAGCAGGACAAGCGCAAAGTGTTGGCCTACATCACTGACGAAGGCTTGGACAAACTAAAGACGGCCCCCACCCTGCTCCAAGAAAATTTTATACGACAATTCAAAGACTTACAGGAGTGGGAGCAGACCATGATCATAAGTGCCTTGCAGCGCGTGGCACAGATGATGGATGCCCAGCACATCGATGCATCGCCCTTTCTCGATGTAGGCGCACTGGATCGACAAACCGAGCAGCGCGCCCCGGGAGCCTACGACGACAAATAGTCGTTAGTGCTCAAAAGGTTTGTCTGCGCTGGGTTTGTGCAAAAGCTAACGCAACTGCCACCAGGCTTGGCGACCACTGATATAGCCGCCGCCTTTTTCAGTGGTCACTCCCAGGGTTCCGCGCGAGCCAGACGTGTATTTATACTCCTTGGCGCCGGCATCGATAATGCCCGGACGGGAAATGATCTCGGTGAACTTTTTACCACTCGGCGGAATACTGGCGGCATCAACCGTCATCAAATCCGCACTATTGATGATTCCAGCGGGAACGGAACCTTATCACACGGGTGAAACTGTGCTCTACGCACGGGAAGGCTACACCGCAGACCTCAGTATCAGCGGTAATTCGTCGGTGGCGGCCATGATCTCTTACGTCGCCACCGGCGAATCCAAAACAGCCAATGGTGCCTTTCAGACGGGCACCGTCACGTTTTGCTCCAATGCTGTCGACAAACTAACCTAGCTGATAATCAGCAGCAATGGACGTCCGCGACTGGAGTCCAGCGCGCACAGCGGCAACTGCTGAGCGGCATTAAAACCGGGTTTTCGCCTTTCCCTCAGCCCTCAAGGCGGGTACCATGCACGCCCGCTTTTCCCGATGTAACTTTCGCTGCAATGTCACAAGCCTTTGCCAATGGCCAGCGCTGGATCAGCATGACCGAGCCCGATCTCGGTCTTGGACTGATCGTGGACGCTGAAAACCGCCGCATTACCATTAATTTTCCCGCCGCTGAAGAAGAACGCACCTACGCGATCGACAACGCGCCGCTATCACGCGTACGGTTCGAGGTAGGTGAATCGATCAGCCTGCAGGGTGAACATAGCCTGGTGGTGCGCGATATTCAGGAACACAACCAGTGTTTTGTCTATCTCGCCGAAGACGACAATGGCGAACTGCATCCAATACCGGAGCAGCTGCTCGGCCACGAGATTCAGCTGCACACCGCCAAAGAACGGCTGCTCAGTGGCCAGTTGGACGACCCCAAACGCTTTATGCTGCGCGCCAGCACGCTCGCTGTGCGCAATCAGGCCCGTGCCAGCCAGAGTCGCGGCATTCTCGGCGCCCGGGTCGACCTGATTCCCCACCAGTTTCACATTGCCCGGCAAGCCGCCCAACGCGAACACCCTCGCCTGCTGCTAGCTGACGAAGTCGGTCTGGGCAAAACTATTGAAGCCGGCCTTATTCTGCATCAACTTCATCTGGACGAGCGCGTGAACCGGGTACTGATCTTGGTGCCCGACAGTCTGGTAAATCAGTGGCTGGTGGAAATGCGGCGGCGCTTCAACCTGAATTTCAGCGTGTTTGATGAAGAGCGCTGCCAGGAGCTCGACCCCAGTCGCAACGAAGACAGCACCGTTTTCTACGACGAAGACACTGAGCGCGAGCGCGAACAGAACCCTTTCGAAACCGAACAATTCATCATTGCCAGCATCGACTGGTTGAGCGCCAACCCCAAGCGCGGCCGACAGCTTAGCGAAGCCCCCTGGGATCTGCTGGTAATTGATGAAGCTCACCACCTGCAATGGCGAGAAAACGGCGAGGTCGACAGCGGCTACGCGCTGGCTGAAACCCTGTGCCGTGCGATTCCTTCTGTACTGCTACTGACAGCCACCCCCGAGAGCACAGGCATTGAAGGCCATTTCGCCCGACTGCGTCTGCTCGACCCGGATCGCTACCCCAGTCTCGCCGCCTTTGTCGAAGAGCAAGCCGGATACAGCGACATCAGCGAAAAAGTAGATGCCGTGCTGGCTTCACCCGATCAGGCAGCCAGTAACGATGACATCTTGGCATTGCTGGGGGAGCCATTGGCTGGCGAGTTCCGGAACAACCCTCAAGCCTACCAGCAACAGGCGCTGGAGACCCTGCTGGATCGCTTTGGCACCGGCCGTAGCCTGTTTCGCAATTCGCGCAGCGTGGTTGGCGGCTTCCCCAAACGGAAACTGCACGAGCACCCGATTGATAACAGCGCTGACGGCGCAGACACCACCGCCTTTGCCAGTGAAGATTGGCCCGCGCAAGACGCCCGTGTTAGTTGGCTGGAAACGTTTCTGCTGCAGCGCCAGGAAGAGCGTGCCCTGTTGATCTGCGCCGATGCGCAGACCGCGATCGATCTGGAGCATTATCTGCGCCTGCGCCGCGGAGTGGCAGCATCGGTATTTCACGGGGGCATGAGTCTGTTTGAACGCGACCGAGCTGCCGCTTATTTCGCCGACGATGACAGTGGCGCCCAGCTATTGGTGTGTTCTGAAATTGGCAGTGAAGGCCGGAATTTCCAGTTTGCCGAACACCTCATCCTGTTCGACCTGCCCGACAATCCCGATCTGCTGGAACAACGTATCGGACGCCTGGATCGCATCGGCCGAAAGCAGGCAGTACACATACACGTACCCTATTTCAACGACAGCAGCACCGCGCGACTGCTGCTTTGGTATCGCGATGCCCTGCGCATCTTTGACGAGCCCTGCACTATCGGTGCGGCCATGCTGGATGCTTTCGGCAGCCAGCTCGAACACGCTCTCAGCAGCGATGCCGCCATGGCTGAACTCGTTGCCCAGGCCTGCCCCCACGCTGACAAACTGCGCGCTCAGCTGCATTCAGGACGCAACCGTTTACTGGAGTTGAACTCCTGTCGCCCGGAGCAGGCTCGGCAATTGATAGCCAGTGTTGAAACCGAGCAGCGCGGCGCACAATTGGCAGACTATCTGGAACAGCTAGCGGACCAGTTTGGTTTGGAACACGAGGACCACAGCGCCGAGACCGTCATTCTGAGGCCTGGCGATCACATGGTGAGCGATGGCTTCCCGCACTTACCCGCCGATGGCATCACTGGCACTTTTAGCCGAGAAAAGGCCTTGTCGCGCGAGGACATCGCCTTCTTCAGCTGGGAACATCCACTGGTACGCGATGCCATGGAAATGATTGTGACCGGCGACTTTGGCAGCGCCTGCATCAGCACGCTGGCGGTCAAAGGCCTACCGGCCGGCAGCCTGTTGCTGGAAGGTTTTCTCAATCCGGGCATCCAGGCACCCAGCGCCCTGCAGCTCGACCGCTATCTGCCTGATCGCTACGCCCGCGTACTGATTGACGCCAAGGGTCGCGAGCTGGGCAGCAAGGTTTCTCACGAGCAGCTCAATGGTCTGTGTCAGACCATCAAGCGCAAACTGATTCCCGCATTGTTGCGCCAGATACGCGAGCCACTTGCCAACCTCATCGAACTCGCAGAAAACCAAGCTCAGCACTTAGAGGCCGATTGGCGCACGCAGGCACTGGAAAATTACCGGCAACAACGCCACAACGAACGTGTGCGGCTCTGTGAACTAGCGCGCCTCAACCCAGATGTCAGTGACCGCGAGGTCGCGCATTTTGATGCCCAAACGGTTCAGGGCGAAACTGCACTGGGTCGTTTACAGCTTAATCTTAACGCGCTTCGCCTTGCCATTATCAGCTAACGGAATCAATGTCATGTATCTGTTTTCCATCAATGCGGTATCGGCTCGGGATCAGGGCGATTTTAAAGCCGGCGAAGAATGCCCCTTTATCGTCTACATCAATTTCATCGATCTTTTTGGTGCCGAGCAGCTCGCCACTGTCTATTTGATGAAAGAGGGTTTTCGCGAGATTAAAATTACCAAGCGTCGTCTGATTAAATTGGAGTCGGGTGAGCAACACCCAGATCCGCAGATTGCCGAAGCGCAGCGCAAAGGCTATTGCCTACAGGCTTTCAGCGCCCACTGAAACGTATTTGCAGCACGATAGCTAGCCAGACGGGGTCCCCTAGACAGCCAGTCCGGCGCTATACCCTGACGACCAGGCCCACTGGAAGTTATAGCCTCCCAGCCAGCCGGTGACATCCACGACCTCGCCGATAAAATAAAGGCCGGGCTGTTTTTTTGCTTCCAGCGTCTTGGAACTTAGCTCGTCAGTATCGACACCGCCACGAGTGACCTCCGCAGTACGGTAACCTTCCGTCGCGGACGGCTTAACAGCAAAAGCATTGATATGCTTACCCACCGTCTGTAAGTATTTGTCACTGAACTGTGCCAGCACCGTCTCTGATTGCTCCGGCCAAAACAGCGCTTGCAGCTCCAACACCAGACTTTTTGCCAGCTTTTGACCCAGCACGCTGCGCAGCAGGCTTTTCGGGGATTGCTGTTTCTGTGTTAACAGCCAGTCAGTGACTGACTCGCCCGGCAGAAAATCGATGTGCAGCGTATCGCCCGGCTGCCAGTAATTGGAAATTTGCAGCATGGCCGGTCCGCTCATACCACGGTGGGTAAACAGCATATCTGCGAGAAATTCCTGCTGCCGGCAAGACACCCCCACAGGCAAGGCCAACCCCGACAGGCGCTCACAGAGCCCCTTCAGTCGGTCGCTGAACATAAACGGCACCAGGCCCGCCTGCCGGGGTTTGAGTGCCAGCCCAAACTGCTGCGCCAGTTCGTAACCAAAGGCACTGCCTCCCAAGGTGGGAATTGACAGGCCACCGGTGGCCACCACCAGCGCTTCGCAGTATACCTCGCGCGCTTGCCCCTGATTCTGGTAAGCCACCGCGTAGCGTCTGGCGCCCTCGGACGCTTGTGCAGTCACCGAGTTCACATCACAGTGGGTGCTAATATCCACCCCGGCAGCCTCGCACTCCGCGAGCAACATGGCGAGAATATCTTTGGCCGAGCTCAGGCAGAACAACTGACCGTATTGACGCTCCTCAAAGGGAATGTCGTACCGATACACCATATCGAGGAAGGACCACTGACTAAAACGCTTCAGTGACGCCTTGCAAAAATGCGGATTGGCAGAAATAAAGTTATGGGCTTCCACCGCGTAATTGGTGAAATTGCACTTGCCGCCGCCAGACATGAGGATTTTCTTGCCCACCTTGTTGGCGCGCTCCAGCACCAGCACACGCCGGCCCCGCTGGGCCGCGGTAAAGGCACAGAATAACCCCGAGGCGCCCGCCCCGAGCACTATAACGTCGTACTGCATCAGTGAAAAAGAGGCTACTCTTCTTCCTCGCTACCGCTAATCCACCACGCATTGCCGCTCGCAAGCGCCTCGGCAAGTATTTGAAATTCAACGTCGATATCTGTCTGATCAGAAATGCGACGCGCCTGCCAGTGGCTATCGGTTTTGCCGGTTATCAGCAAAACACTGTCATTCAGAACCAGTTTTCGACCTAGCATGGAGCTTTCCTTTCTGTCATTTGGGCGCAGCGCACTTTACCACACTGGGATTTCGCAGCGCAGACCCCAAGGTATTCAGACCACCGCCCACATCTGCCACAATAGCCGACTGCCATTAGCCCACAGACCCATGTCCAGTCGTTTCTTACAACAATTGCGTCGCGAACAGAGCCTGGAGCCAAACAGCCAGTCTCGCCAGCTTTACTACGTGCTGACGCCACCCCTGCAACTCGACCTGGTAGTGGCGCGAGAACAACCCAATGGCCGGCTGGATGCCATACAGCCCTATCGCCTGCAAGCAGCCCATTTACGGCAACCGCCGCCGTTTCTGTCGCAAGACGATGTAACCCTGCTGGCCAGACTGGCAGAAACCGACCAGACCTGGCTGCAATCGGGTAAAGGCGGCGCCGTGCGGGAGTGGGCTTGGCTGAAATCTTTACTGGCCACTCAGCGCGCCCGCAACCCTCAGGGACAACGCCTGTCCGAGGGCGATGCGCTGGCAATCGACCCCGGCTGGCGTGCCGATGATCAGGGTGGCCAGTACCTGACCTGGCTGACACCGAAGCCCTGCCGCGTATTACCCGTTGATCCTCCGGCCTACTGGGATACCGCACGCGGCGAACTGGGAAAAATCGACAGCGCGCTGCCGCCCGAAGCGCTCGCCTGGGTCAGAGAAGCGCCCTATATAGACCCCGAGGATATACCCGGCTTTCTGCAACAGCATGAAGCGGCCTTCAGCCAACTCGGATTGCCCCTGCCCCAGACTATCGGGGTTGAAACAGTTACCAGCTCACCGCGGCCGCACCTACACCTGTACCGCCGCAGTGGTGGCCGCAACGCTGGCGAAGACTGCCTGCGCCTGCAATTTAGCTACCATCACCATGGCCAGACACTGCGTTTTGATCACGCCGATCAGATCGATGAACGGCCCTATTTTTCTGCCGACAACAGCACGCTGTACCGAGTACAGCGCAACCCGCAACAGGAAGCAGATTGGGAACAGGCCCTCTACCTCGCACTGGAAGAATATGAGCCCCAACCCCTGAGCGGCGCGGAGGTGACATTTGCCCAGCGCGCGGATTGGCGACAGGTGATGACGGTCGCGGTGCCGCAGCTCAAAAGCCAAGGCTGGACGGTCAGCATCGACCCTGATTTTCGCCACAATTTTGTCAGCGTCGAACGCGTCGAACTGGCGGCACACTGGCTGGAGCAAAATTGGTTTGAGCTGGCCCTCACCGTACATATAGACGACGAGCCCCTGTCGCTTCTGCCGCTACTCACCGACTGCGCGCAGCGCTATACCCGTGAACAGTTGATGGCGCTGGATCGCGACAGCGAGCTACCACTCAGCCTGCCCGATGGCCGCCGCGTCTTGCTGCCAGTGGCCAAACTACTGCAATGGCTGGATTTGTTGGTGGAGTTGGATGAAACCGCCACTCCAGGAGATAGCCTGCGGCTGCCCAAATCTCAGCTGCATCGCCTGCAGAGCCTGACCGAAGCTGGCGCCGCCAGCGATGAAGAAAGCAAAGCGCTGCTGAGCCGCGCGCAAGAGATTGTGTCCTCGCCCAATCTTGAAAGCTTTCGTCTTCCTGACACCTTTAATGCCGAGCTACGCAGCTATCAACAACTCGGCGTTGCCTGGTTGCAGCAACGTCGCCACCTCGGTGTAGGCGGCATTCTGGCGGACGACATGGGGCTGGGAAAAACCGTGCAGACACTCGCCCACCTCAGTATTGAGCATCAGGCGGGAAGACTCAGCGACCCTACATTGGTGGTAGCTCCCACCAGTGTGCTGCACAATTGGCAACAGGAAGCCGAGCGCTTTGCGCCACATTTGCGCTGCCTGTTGCTGCACGGGCTGGAACGCCACCAGCACTGGGAAAAGCTCGGCGAGTACGATGTGCTGCTCACTTCCTACGCGCTGTTGGCCAAAGACATAGACTACTGGCTGGAGCAGCCCCTGAGCGGCATCATTCTCGACGAAGCCCAGGCCATCAAAAACCCACGCGCGCAAGTATCGCGGCAGCTGCGGCGCTTGGAAGCCCCCTACAAACTCTGCCTTACCGGCACTCCGCTGGAAAACCATCTCGGTGAGCTCTGGTCGCAATTTGAATTTCTGATGCCGCGCTTTCTGGACAGTGAACAAGGTTTCAAGCGACGTTACCGCAAACCCATCGAAAAAGATGGCGATGAGGCTCGGGCGCGCGCGCTGATGGAACGTATTGGGCCTTTTCTACTGCGCCGTACAAAAGAAGAGGTGGCTACAGATTTGCCACCCAAGACCGAAGTTGTCGTCAAACTGCCGCTCCCCGACGCGCAGGCCGAGCTCTATGAAACCCTGCGCCAGCGCTGCGTCGACAGTCTTCATGAAGACCGGCTGCGTGGTGAAGACAACGAAGACCGTATTTTGATTCTCAACGCCCTGATGCAGCTGCGTCAGGTCTGCTGCGACCCAAGTCTCATCGACGACAGCTATTATGACGTCGACTCCGCCAAGCGCCAGCACCTTATGGAAATGCTCGACGAGCTGGTGGATGAAGGCCGTTCGGTACTGGTATTTTCACAGTTTACCCGCATGCTCGACCGGCTCGCAGCGGACCTAAAAAAGCACAAAATTCCCCACATTATGCTGACCGGTGCCAGCAAGAATCGAGGCGCACTGGTAAAACGCTTTCAGGAAGGCGAAGTACCGGTATTTCTCATCAGCCTCAAGGCAGGCGGCACGGGCCTTAATCTGACTCGCGCCGATACTGTGATTCACTATGACCCTTGGTGGAACAGCGCAGCCGAAGCCCAAGCAACCGATAGAGCCTATCGTATAGGGCAAACCCGCCCGGTGTTTGTTTACAAGCTGCTGGCTGAAAACACCGTAGAAGAAAAAATCCATGCCCTGCAGCTGCACAAACGTGAGCTGCTGCAACAGATTTACAACGTCGCCGAAGCAAAGACCCAGAAGCTGGCATTGGACAACGCCGCGCTACTGGCACTGCTCGACTAAACTTTAATTCCGGTTTTTTATGACACTCGAAACGCAACGCGCTTTGCCCAATGAACCCGACCTTCAGACCATACAAACACAAATTCAGGAACGCGGTAGCTTCTGTCCGGTTCAATGGCTGATCGATACCGGCTTGCTGCCCTACCCTGGCTATGAGGCGTGGCGCTATGGCGAGCACGATTTCCTGACGCAAGCGGTCGAATGTGAAACCGGCACACTGCTAGCGCTATTGCAGGCGGGTCAGCGTCAGGCTCAGGCGCTGAAGCTAGTCAGTGAAAGTACGCGCTATCACGACTGGCGCGCCGAACAGTCCGAGCGAGAGCTCGCCTTCAGCCGTCGCGCCGAACTCTCGCAACTGCTGTCGACACGCTGGCTGAGATCACAAGATTTACCGCAGCTCGATCTGTTTATGGATAGCGGCACCGCCAGTGCGGAAAATGGTCTGATCGATACCCTGTGCGGGCGCCAATGGCAGGAAGCCGAAAAAGCCTACAGCACGCTGTGCGAGATCGCGCCCAATCACAACCAGCTCGGACGCTTTGAAACACTGGTGTTATACGGCAAACACATGGCGGCTAACCCGGTCATTGAGTCTGAATGGGTAGCGGACGAATTGGCGGGGCTGGAGCAGGACATCGCGCCAGTGGCCAGGGAATTACTGCGCGGCCGGGCGCGCGATTATCTGGCGCTGGCCTGGCAACGTCTGGGGCACAGTCTCGCGGCCAGCCGCGAGCCACACATCCATCCAAGCTATGCCTGGATGCAGATTCCAGACTGGCAACAGGTCATCGACAGTATCGCCAATATCACCGATTATCGGGAACAACCTGAGCTACTGGGACGATTGGCGCAGGCTCTGTACTATCGAGGACAACAAGATATCGCAATGCTGGCCGCAGCCAGTGTGTTTGAACTTGATGTTGATAGCTCGGCACTAATGGCGGTCGCCTCCAGCATTGGACCGCTCAACACACAGTGGCAGGAATTTAGCGATAGCGACGAGCCCCACCCCAGCACCCACTTTCCTGCCTGGCTGCTGCTGCGGCGCCCGGGGTTAATTCACCATCTGAATAGCCCCTACCCAAAACCTGCAGGCAAGGCGTTTCAGGCTTGTGTCAGCCTGCTGCACTGTCGAGTCGAAAAGCGCGATGAAATAAACGCTCGCGAACACCTGCAAGGAATAAGTCCGGGCTTGTTACGTGTTTATCTTGGCGCAGATTAGCACTTATTCAACGGTAACTGATTTGGCCAGGTTCCTCGGCTGATCCACATCTGTGCCCTTGAATACCGCCACATGATAAGACAGCAGTTGTAGCGGTACCGTGTAAATAATGGGCGCTATCATTTCTTCGCTGGTGGGTACTGGAATTACGGTCAGATCGCTCTCATTTTTGAAGCCGGCTTCTTTATCGGCAAACACATACAACTGCCCGCCGCGGGCTTGAACTTCTTCCAAGTTTGACTTGAGCTTTTCCAGCAGTTCATTGTTCGGGGCTACGGCCACGACCGGCATGTCGTCATCGACCAGCGCCAGCGGGCCGTGCTTGAGCTCCCCTGCCGGGTAGCTTTCCGCGTGGATGTAGGAAATTTCCTTGAGCTTAAGGGCACCTTCCATGGCGATTGGCCACTGCGCACCTCGGCCCAAAAATAGCGCGTGGTGTTTGTCGGCAAACTGTTCTGCCACCGCGCAAATATCGTTGTCCAGCTCCAGCGCTGCGCTCAGTGTTGCCGGCAGTGCGTGCAGGGCGGCAACAATGGCGCGCTCTTTGTCGCGATCAATGGCGTAGCGGCGCCCCAGTGCCACGGTCAAAATAAGCAGTGCCGTCAGCTGGGTAGTAAAGGCTTTGGTCGAGGCCACACCGATTTCCGGGCCGGCTTCGGTCATCAGCCGTAGATCGGATTCGCGCACCAGTGAACTCTGCGCGACATTGCAGATGGTCAGGGTGGCGGCGTAGTCCAACTCTTTGGCCAAGCGCAAGGCGGCCAAGGTATCGGCCGTTTCGCCCGATTGGGAAATGGTCACCAGCAAGGTGCCCGGGCTAACGACAAATTTGCGATAGCGGAATTCACTGGCCACTTCTACCCGACAAGGAATTCCCGCTACGCCTTCAATCCAGTACTTGGCCACCATACCGGAGTGGTAACTGGTGCCGCAGGCAACGATCTGCACGCTCTGCACGTTGTCGAAGATCTCACTGGCTGAGCTGCCAAAGGCTTGCTCCAATATGTGATCGCGGCCAATGCGCCCGCGCAGGGTGTTTCTCACCACCGCCGGTTGCTCGTAGATTTCTTTGAGCATGAAGTGGCGGTAGTGGCCCTTGTCGGCAGAATCGGCGGTGCCCTCAATGCGCTCTATTGCTCGCTCCACAGCGTCGCCATCGCTGTTCCAGATGGCGTAACCTGAGGTCGTGATTTCGGCGATATCACCTTCTTCAAGGTATACAAAGCGGTCTGTTACCTGGCGCAGGGCGAGCTGATCAGAGGCAAGGAAGTTTTCGCCAAAGCCCAGGCCCAGTACCAGTGGGCTGCCGCTGCGGGCGCATACAATCCGATTGGGTTCGTCGGCGTGAACAACCGCCAGACCATACGCGCCCTCCAACTCTGGAATCGCCGTTTTTACCGCCTCGAGCAAATCGAGCCCGCCCGTCATCAAGTCGTTAATCAGGTGGGCGATAGTTTCGGTATCGGTTTCAGAGACGAACTCATGCCCTTTCGCGCTCAATTTGTCGCGAAGTTCTGCATGGTTTTCAATTATTCCGTTGTGAACAACCGCAAGCTTGCTGCCGGAAAAATGCGGGTGTGCATTGCGCTCAGTAGGTTTGCCGTGGGTAGCCCAGCGGGTATGGGCAATACCGATATTACCGCGATGCTCTGCTGTCATGGCGGCTTCAAGCGCTGCCACCTTACCCACCTGCTTACAGCTGGTCAGTGTGCCGCCCGCCACCAACGCCACCCCGGCCGAGTCATAGCCGCGGTATTCAAGGCGCTTCAGGCCCTCAAGCAAAATTCCGCTGATGTTGCGATCGGCAACCGCGCCCACTATCCCACACATGATGAACTTCCCAGTCTATTTTTTGGTTGGCCGTTTCCAGCCTGAAATATTGCGTTGTTTGCCCCGCGCTACCGCAAGGTCTTCATCGGGCACATCGCTGGTAATGGTCGAACCCGCACCAACGGTCGCGTTTTTCCCGACACTGACGGGTGCCACAAGTGAAGTGTTAGAGCCAATAAAAGCTCCGTCACCGATAACCGTTTTCGATTTGTTTACGCCGTCGTAGTTACAGGTGATGGTACCGGCACCAACGTTAACATTGTCACCGAGTTCGCTATCACCAATATAGCTTAGGTGATTTACCTTGCTGCCCTGTCCCACAACGGCCTTTTTGGTTTCCACAAAATTGCCGATCTTGGCGTTACTTGCCAAAACCGTGCCGGGGCGTAGTCGCGCAAAGGGGCCAACGTCGCAGCCCTCACCAACCACAGCGTCTTCCAGCACAGAGTTGGCTTTTATTGTACTACCTGAAGCAACGGTACTGTTAGTCAGCACACAGTTGGGACCAATATGGACGTTGGCACCAATTTCACACTGACCTTCAAACACGCAGTTCACATCAATATAGCAGTCTTCACCAACCGTGAGGCTACCCCGAATATCGATTCGCGCGGCATCAGCTAGGGTAGCGCCGCTAGCCATAAGCTCCTTTGCACGACACTGCTGATAATAACGCTCGAGTTCATTGAGTTGCATTCGATTGTTGACGCCCTGCACCTCCCAGGAGGTTGCTGGTTGGGCAACTTCAATGCTGACGCCGTCAGCCACTGCCATTGTGATAATGTCGGTGAGGTAATATTCGCCCTGGGCATTGTCACTGCTGAGTTTCGGCAACCAGCTATTCAGGTGCCGGGCGCTGACGGCCATGATACCGGTGTTCACTTCCTGAATCGCAAGCTGATCACGGGAGGCATCTTTTTGCTCGACAATGGCAACAACCTTGTCGAACTCGCGAACAATGCGACCATAGCCTGTGGGGTCATTCAGATCGGTGGTAAGCAGAGCCATGCTTGTGTCGCCACAAAGATCCAGAAGTCGGGCGAGCGTGTCGGGGGCGATAAGCGGCACATCGCCGTACAGGATAAGCACTCGGCTGCTTTCGACAAGCTTGGGGAGCGCTTGCGCAACCGCATGCCCGGTGCCTTTCTGTTCCAGTTGTTCAACCCAGGACAGTCCGCTGTCGGCAAACGCATCGGTTACCTGATCGGCACCATGCCCCACCACCACGTGAATGTTTGCGGCATTGATGGCTCTGGCCGCATCCACCACGTGACCGAGCATGGGTTTGCCAGCGATGGGGTGCATAACTTTCGGTAGCCCCGAGCGCATGCGAGTGCCCTTCCCGGCGGCGAGAATCACGACTTCTGTTTTCACGGTGCGTCCTTCCCAAAAATTTGATGTTATCGGAAACGAAAAAGGGTAGCTATAAGCTACCCTTCTTTGGTTCTTTCTGCCGAGGAAGTTTTCCCCGTTGAGAAAAAATTACTTTTTCAAGTTCTTGCGAATCTGCTGCAAGGTTCGGAGCTGTGCCGAAGCGGCAGCCAGCTGAGCGGCAGCGCGCGAGTAGTCGATTTCGCCACTCTGATTGGTCATCGCATGAGCCGCAGCCTTCTGCGCTTCTGTCGCAGCGGCTTCGTCCAGGTCGCCAGCGCGTACTGCCGTATCAGCCAGAATGCTGATTACGCCGCGCTGTACTTCCAGATAACCACCGGAGACGTAGAAAATTTCTTCTTCGCCGCCGTCTTTAATTACGCGAATCGGACCCGGCTCCAACGCAGTCAGCAGAGGTGCGTGACCGTAGCTAACACCCAGATCACCGAGTGTGCCGTTCGCCACAACCATCCTGGCCAGCCCGGAGAAAATTTCTTCTTCCGCGCTTACGATGTCGCAATGTATGGTCATAGCCATGTTCTAACCTCGTTGCTAGCGAGCGCCTCTGCTGAGGCGCCCATGCCTACGCTGAAGAGCCTTACAGCTTCTTCGCTTTCTCGATTGCTTCGTCGATGGTGCCAACCATGTAGAAAGCCTGCTCGGGCAGATCGTCGTGCTGACCGCTCAGGATTTCCTGGAAACCACGGATAGTTTCTTTCAGAGAAACGTACTTACCGGGGCTGCCAGTGAAGACTTCTGCCACGTGGAAGGGCTGAGACAGGAAGCGTTCGATTTTACGCGCACGCTCTACTACCAGCTTGTCTTCTTCTGACAGTTCATCCATACCGAGAATGGCAATGATGTCTTTCAGTTCTTTGTAGCGCTGCAGTACGGTCTGCACGCCCCGGGCAACATCGTAGTGCTCGGTGCCGATGATCAGCGGGTCGAGCTGACGAGAGGTTGAATCCAGCGGGTCAACCGCAGGGTAGATACCTTTCGCTGCAATATCACGGCTCAGTACAACAGTTGAGTCGAGGTGAGCAAAGGTGGTTGCAGGCGACGGGTCGGTCAAGTCATCCGCCGGTACGTATACCGCCTGAATTGACGTGATAGAACCGGTTTTGGTGGAGGTGATACGCTCCTGCAGAACGCCCATCTCTTCCGCCAGTGTCGGCTGGTAACCTACCGCTGAAGGCATACGGCCCAACAGTGCTGATACTTCAGTACCGGCCAGTGTGTAACGGTAGATGTTGTCAACGAACAACAGTACGTCACGACCTTCGTCACGGAACTTCTCGGCCATGGTCAGACCAGTCAGTGCAACACGAAGACGGTTACCGGGCGGCTCGTTCATCTGACCGTAAA
>NZ_JBFJTH010000092.1:0-15299 GCF_041625495.1 Litorivivens sp.
CGGCTTCATATCGCCTCTCGTACACGCTCTACCAGTCCGGCCAATGCCTCACCTTGCTCTTCTTGCACAAAATGCCCAGCGCCTGGAATGGTCATATGCCAATCATTGGCGGCGCCAGGAATACGCTCACGAAATACGTCCGACCAAGCGGCGGTGGCCGGATCGCCGTCACTAAATGCAGTCACAAAGGGCTTTTGCCATTGATCCAGCAGCGCCCAGACGGCGCGATTTTCAGCGCAGCCAGGCTGATTTTCCCGAAGGGGAATCAGGCTCGGAAACTCAAGCACAGCCGCTTTGTAGCTGGCATCGGGAAATGGTGCATCGTATGCATCCTTCACCGTCTGGCTCAGCGCTGTGACGCAAACGCCGCTGACAATTTCGGACACAGGCAGATCCGTGGCATCGCCAGTCATCGCCACCCAGGCATTAATAATATCGCCCGGCCAGTCCGGCACGCCGGCCGGCGGTGGCTCACAGTTTGGCAGCAGGGTATTGGCGGCAATCACACCGGCGAATCGCTCCGGCATAGCGGCCAGCGTGCTCAGACCAATCGGACCGCCCCAATCCTGACAAACCAGCAAAATATCGCGCAGGTCCAGCGCGCTGACAAAGTCACACATCCAGCTTATAAAACTGGCGTAACTGTAGGCACTGCGATCCGCCAGTTTGTCCGAGCGACCAAAGCCGATATGGTCTGGCGCCACCGCGCGATAACCTGCTTTCGCTATGGCGGCAATCACTTTGCGGTAGGCAAAACTCCAGCTGGGCTCACCATGTAGCATAAGCACTACCGGCGCAGCGCGCGGCCCCTCATCAATATAGGCCATGCGCAGTTCACCCGCGCCGTGAGTCAGCGTGTGGTAATGCGGTGTGAAAGGAAAGTCCGGCAGCGCGCTAAAGCGCTGCTCGGGGGTTCGCAGAATCATTGGCCGTTTGCGCGCCGACCACCCTCAATCCACGGCTGCAGTATTTCCAATGCGGTTTTGTCACAGGGTGGCAGCTCGTCGTCGCAGGTACCCAGCGGCTCTACCCGATCGCCCCATTTCACCACAAAGGCGCCCCAGGTAAGACCGGCCCCGAATGCTGCCGCCAAGACGTGGTCACCTGGCTTAATACGACCCTGCTCCAGCGCCTCACATAGGGCAACTGGCACAGTGGCCGCTGAGGTATTGCCGTATTTTTCGATATTGACCATCACCTTGTCCATCGGCGCGTTCAATCGTTTGGCCAAGGTTTCTATAATGCGGATATTGGCTTGGTGAGGAATCACCAGGTCTATGTCTTCAGGCTTCAAGTTCAGGCGATCGAGGACGTTGTTCATGGCAAACCCCATGCCTCTCACCGCGCGTTTAAAGATCTCCTGGCCTTCAAAATTAATCGCAAAGTGTCCATCTATCGGGCCAAATCGCTCTCGAACTGAGCCAGAGTCACAGGCCATGAGAATATCTCTCGCATCACCATCGCAGCCCAATTTATCTGCCAGCAGACCACATTCCTCTTCGCTGGGTTCCACGATGACTGCACCGGCGGCATCGCCGAACAGCACAGATACCTCGCGCATGGTCCAGTCCAGGTAGTAGGGAATGCCGTCTACCCCAATTACCATCACTCGCTCCACGCTGCCAGCACGCACCATCGCGGTGGCAATACTGAGTCCGTAGACAAAGCCAGTGCAGGCGGCATTGAGATCAAACACGGCCGCATTTTTAGCGCCCAGCATATCCTGCACTGCGGAGGCACCATTGGGAATCATATTATCGGGGGCTGCGGTCGCCAGGATGATCATGTCGATATCCGACGCTTCAAGACCGGCAGCTGCAAGTGCCCGCTTACCCGCCAGCGCCGCCAGCTCAGAGTACTTCACATGGGTTATGCGACGCTCTTTAATGCCGGTACGGCTGCTGATCCACTCGTCAGAGGTTTCCATAACGGTGGTGAGGTCTTCATTGGTCAAAACGGCGGGCGGCAGGCATTTTCCCCAGCCCGTGATATTGGCGTATCGCATGGCAATCGGCTTCTGGTGTTATAAATTCAAGGCCGATTATGCAACAGCGTCCACCGCATCGCTATCCCGTTCTCGGTCAACCGCGCACCAAATGAGGTCAAATTGGCACTCGCCACCACCGCATATGTACTTTTACGGGTACCCGCACCACATCCTAAATGGCTAACATCACTTTAAATCATCACTGTGACGTAAGTAATCATGGCAACCAGTAGACGTTGGGGCCGCGGGGCCCGAGTAGACGACCTCGACACCGGACGCAAAAAACTCCTTCAAGCGGCTATTACCTGTTTTGTGAGCAAAGGCATACAGGCAACCACGATTGAAGATATCGCTAACGCCGCAAATGTGACGCGTAGGACCGTATATCGCTATTACGCAGGCAAATCCGAGCTGCTTGAGGCCGTAGTAGAATTGGAGCGCAAGCGCCTGTTCGAACGCATGCACCAAGCCGCTGAGCCTTACCACCAGGACTTTCCGCGAATGCTGGAAGAATGCCTGGCCAGCGCGGCCCAACTGCTGTCACCCAATATGGGCGCACCTGATCTCATCAGCGAACAGAACGCCGCCTCAGCCATTCCACATATGCTGGGCGAGGAATCTCTGGCCGAATGGCACGGTCTGCTCGAAGAGCCCTACGCCAACTACCGGCGTGACCATGGCGATATCGGCTCACTGGAACAGATCATCGACGTGCTGGGACGGCTGGTGTTGAGCTTTCGTTATCTGCCCTGCAGTGCCGACGATATCCGCCGCGCTATGGATGCTTTCCTCACCCTGTCGAGACGCAAACCCTCTTCGCTCCGTCTGGTATAACCGAGTTCAGGGTCACTGTGTGCGCACTGACCCTCCGCCACTGACCCGATCTGGCAGCCCCGGCGCAGGCTTTTGTCATTGCTGACTCCGCGGGGCATCGCTAAGCTTCCCGATTCCTGAAACCGCACAGAATCCGGGAGCAAGGCATGAACTTTGACTTCTCTGAAGATCAAAAATTTATCCAGGAGCAGGCTCGCAACTTTCTGAGCAGCGAGTGCTCTACCGCACGCGTTCGCCAGACGTTGGAAGGCGAGCAGGCATACGATCAGGCACTCTGGCAACAGATTGTCGAGCTGGGTTGGCCCGCCACCGCCATTTCCGAAGAGCACGGAGGCCTCGGCCTGGGTTACCTCGAGCTTTGCGTGATCGCTGAAGAACTCGGTCGCTCACTGGCGCCTGTACCTTTTATTGCCTCTGTATATCTCGCCACCGAAGCCATCAAACTGGCAGCTGCCCCCCAGCAACAGGCCAGCTGGCTACCGCAGCTCGCCTGCGGTGACTGGGTTGGCTGCCTGGCAGTCAATGAATCGCGCGGCGCGTTGCGCGTAGCTGCTACCACGACCAGCGTTGAGGGAAGCAAACTTAGCGGCCGCAAGACCGCCGTACTGCACGGCGCTATCGCCGACAAGGCAATTGTACTGGCCACAGAAAATGGCACGCCCGGGCTCTATTTGGTTGATTTGAATCAGGCAGCCGTCAGCCGAACACCACTGGAAAGCGTCGACCCCACACTGCCGTTGGCAGAGCTGAATTTCAACCAAGCCGACGCAGAAAAACTCACCGGCGATGCCGACACCGCAAGCTTACTCAGCACGCTGTTTGATCGCGCTGCTGTGCTGCTCTCCTTTGAACAGATTGGCGGCTGTGACGCAGCACTGCAAATGGGCAAAGATTACACCACAGGCCGTTACGCCTTTGGTCGTCAGGTTGCTTCTTTTCAAGCGATCAAGCACAAGTTCGCCGACATGTTTGTGGCCACCGAGCTGGCGCGATCCAATGCCTATTATGGCGCCTGGGCGCTGTCGGCAGACGACCCGGAACTGCCGCTGGCAGCCGCAACGGCACGAGTGAGTGCCATCGATGCCTACTATCAATCCAGCAAGGAAAACATTCAGGCTCACGGCGGCATGGGTTTTACCTGGGAGTTTGACTGCCACCTCTACTATCGCCGAGCCCAGGCTTTATCGCTGATTCTGGGCGGCAACCCCCACTGGAAAGAACTGCTGGTCGAACGCCTGCTGCGCATCAAGGCAGCCTGAGACGAGGAACGCAACGATGGATTTTAAAGATACTCCCGAACAAGCAGAATTTCGCAAAGAAGTTCAGGCCTGGCTAAAAGCCAATGCCACCCCCAAGAGCAAAGACAGTGGCCGAGGCAGCCAGGAAGCCGCCTACGATAAAGCCAAAGCCTGGTATAAAAAGGTGTTTGACGCGGGTTACGCCTGCCCGACCTGGCCAAAAGAATACGGCGGCGCCGGTCTTACCCAGATCCACAAAGTGATCTGGTCACAAGAAGTTGCCAAATACGACGAACCCGACGGCTATTTTGTCATCGGCCAGGGCAATTGCGGCCCTGCGCTTATGCATTTTGCGGCTGAAGAACAAAAGAAAGCCCTGCTACCACGCATGGCCTCTGCGGAAGACGTCTGGTGCCAGTTGTTTTCAGAGCCCAGTGCCGGCTCCGACGTTGCCGGTCTGCGCACCAAGGCTGAACAGCAGGGTGACAAATGGATCGTCAACGGCCAGAAAATTTGGACCTCGGGCGCCCAACATTCGGACTACGGTGTGATTCTCTGCCGAACCGATCCCGACGTGTCGAAATACCGTGGCATGACCATGTTTTATATCGACATGAAGCAAGCCGGTGTTGATGTGCAGCCCATCAAGCAGATGGATGGCGGCTCACATTTTAACGAGGTGTTTTTCAACAACGCAGAAATTCCTGACAGCCAGCGCCTGGGTGAAATCGGTGGCGGCTGGGGCGCAGCTCTGCTGGTACTGATGAATGAGCGGCTCGCCATTTCTGGCGTGCAACCCGATGGCTTTCCCGAGTTCTTCGAACTCGTACAAACCCTGGAAATCGATGGTGAGCCAGTGGTTGACAACCCCGTTGTGCGCGACCGACTCGCCACCTGGTATACCCAACATGCGGGCATCAAGGCATCAACCAATCGCATGCTGACCGCCGTCGCCAAGGGCGGCATGCCCGGCGCTGAGGCAGCCCTGGGCAAACTGGTGGGCGCAGTAATGAATCAGGACATTGCCAATTTCGCCCTGCAATTGATGGCTGATACCGGCGCCATCTGCGACGAGGCTATGGCTCCGCAAAAAGCGCACTTTCAGAAGTCAGTCCTATTCGCCCCGGGCATTCGCCTTGCCGGAGGCACCGACGAAGTCATGCGCAACATCATTGCCGAGCAAGTACTCGGTTTACCGCAGGAACCCCGTGCCGACAAGGGTATGGCCTTTAAAGACATTCCCTCCGGCAATCAGCACTGACATCAGTAAGCGGTTCAGGGTAGTAGTGGTTTTTCCTTACTACCCTGAACAAACAAACCCTTTAGCATGACAGAAAACTAGACTGATCCACATGGAGAGTCGGAATCGTGTCCATGCTGAAAACCAAAGCCTCGTCAAACCGCTCCGCAAAACCTGCTGTACGAAAACCAGACAATACCGCCTTTGAAATGCCGCCCGGCTACCGCGATCACACCCTGCGACGCTTGCGTGAAAGCTACACTGGCGATTGGTGGCTCAACGTCGACTATGTGATCCGCCATTAACCACCAAAGGCTCCGCAAGCGCTACCTGACCTTCGGCAATTCCCTACACCACCTCGCGACATACCGTATAGGCGACACAGCCCCGCTTTATTAATCTGATTACAACAAATGACGCGGCACCAACGCCGCAACAAAAACCAGAAACCACCGGGGTCAACCATGAAAAGCGCGGCAAGCAAAGAGTCAACGAGCCAATCCATTCCTCAGGCGACAACCGACCGTCACCACTTCGCGATGCCAGACGCTTATCAATCAGGCGACAGAAAAATGCTCCGAGCATTCTTCTCTGGCGACTGGTGGCTCAACGTGGATTACGTAGAGCATGAAAGCCAAATTCGACACAACGCAATGGCCGCTTAATTCAGACACATACCACCGGGGGGTTGGTTACCATGAATATTGCAGATTTTTTCAATCAACAAATACTTTCACACCTTCATGACAGCCGCGAATTTCTTTTTCAGCTGCTGCGCGATCTCGGGGGGCAATGTGGCGCTGCTTTAGCCGCCGCCTGGTACCCAGTACAAGATCGCCTGTCCATGCGCTACCACCGCATCGAAAAAGCCTGTCGAGCCGCCGATTTCAACGGCCAACGAGAGAGCAGCCTACCCACCATACTGACGGCTAGCTACCACTGCCCGAACGATCTTGTGATGCAAGAAAACCTCGAAGCACTGGAACTGATTCAGGGACGCTAACAAGACTCTCGTGCGCCAACCGTTCAGCAGTGGTAAAATCCGCCGTCTTCACCTTGGTAATTGGAGTGCAAGGCCATGATCAATTGGCAGGACGTGGATACCGTAATGCTGGATATGGACGGCACTCTGCTGGATCTCCACTTCGACAACTATTTCTGGACCCAACACCTGCCCCTGCGTTACAGCGAAATACATGGCGGCTCACTGGAAGCCGTTCGCGACAACCTGATGGCTCAGATCATGGCCAAGCAGGGCACGCTGAACTGGTATTGCATCGACTACTGGTCCGAAGAACTGAAACTAGACATTCCCGCCCTCAAGCGCGAAGTAGAACACTTGATCGCGATACGACCGTATGTAGAAGAGTTTCTGCAGTGGCTGAGTGACTCCCAGCGCGAAGTGTGGCTCGTCACCAACGCCCACCAACATAGCCTGGACATCAAGATGGCGCGGACCGGTCTCGACCAATGGGTCGACAAGATCGTGATCTCTCACCATTTTCAGGCCGCCAAAGAAGACCCCCAATTCTGGTTAAAGTTGAGCGAAGAATCGCCTTTCAATGAAAAGCGTACCCTGCTGGTTGACGATAACGTTCACGTGCTGCAGGCCGCCGCCGATTTTGGCATTGGGCACCTGCTCACCCTGCGTCAGCCGGACAGTAAACAAGCCCTGCGCGACAACCTCGCGTTTCCCGCCATCCACCACTTCGACGAGCTGCTTCCCACCGCATGAGCGACAGTCAGAAAGTTCGGCTGGACAAGTGGCTGTGGGCGGCGCGCTTTTTCAAGACCCGCAGCCTGGCCAAACAGGCCATCGAGGGCGGCAAAGTGCACTACAATGGTGCCCGCTGCAAAGTCAGTAAAGAGGTCGAAGTGGGCGCCAAGCTCACCCTACGCCAGGGCTGGGACAACAAAACCGTGGTCATTGAGGCCATTTCGGAACAGCGTCGTGGCGCCCCCGAAGCACAGCAGCTTTACCGCGAAACCGAAGACAGCATCAAACAGCGAGAGTTGCGCGCCGCCGAACGCAAGGCGCATGGCCCCGGTGCCGATCTACTCAGCCGGGAACGTCCCACCAAGAAACAACGACGCCAGATTCACCGCTTCAAACAGCAAACCACATGAGCTTAACCAACATGCCTGACGCCAGCTGCGCCGATACTCTCAGCCGCTTTACCTTTGACGATTGCGCCGTGCGCGGTGAACACGTACTCCTGCAAAACAGCTTTCAGGAACTGCTGGCTGTTCACCACTACCCCCCAGTTGTCGCCAACTTGCTGGGGGAGCTCAGCGCCGCTGCCTGCCTACTGGCCGAAACCATCAAATTTGATGGCACCCTGACCCTGCAAGTACGCAGCGAAGGCGAAATTCCGCTAATCATGACCGAGGTTACCAACCAGCAAAGTTACCGCGCCATTGCCCGGCAGGCCCAAGAGGCCACCAGCGAGGATTTCGCAACCCTGTTTACCAACGGCACCCTGTGCCTTACCGTGCAACCGCGCAGTGGCAAACCCTACCAGGGCATTGTGTCACTCGACGGCAACAGTCTCGCCAGCAGCTTGGGCAACTATTTTGAGCAAAGCGAACAGCTCGCCACTCGCCTGTGGCTATTCGCAGACAAACAGCGTGCAGGTGGCATGCTGCTCCAACAAATGCCGGGCGACAACAGTAGCGACCAATGGCTCCACCTGACCCAAATGGCCAACACCCTGTCAGCGCAAGAGCTACTTGGACTCCCTCGAGAAGAGCTTCTCTACCGCCTTTACCACCAGGAAGCCCTGCGCCTACACCCTCAAAAAACCGTGCAATTTCAATGCACTTGCAGCCATGAACGTCTCGAAGCTGTACTGCTTTCCCTCGGTGAGGCAGAACTGCGGGACATCCTCACCGAACGGTCATCCATCGATGTGAACTGTGAATTTTGCAACCGGTTCTACCAGTTTTCCGAAAGCGACATCGACGCACTGCTCGGGAAACAAACACCGCGCGACGCTCATTAAGAGGGGTTAGCGCTGGGGCAGCTTTTTTGACATAATGGCGCCCCCGAAAATTGGCTGCCCTGCAAGCCGGCAGCGGTTGCCCCAAAGTTAGGCCCCCAAACAAGAGCTGCAAGTCGCGACTTGAAAGCCAACGGGAGCGTTTTGACAGGACGAGAGAATGAGTGCAGAAACGATTGTGTATACAGATTTGGCGCCGTCGCGGCTGATCGAACAAGCGCTGGCGCGCGGCGAGGGTGAACTGGCCGACAACGGTGCCCTGGTTGTCACCACCGGCAAACGAACCGGCCGTTCTCCCGGCGACCGCTTTATCGTAAAAGAGCCCTCCACCAGTGACTCCATCGAATGGGGCAGCGTTAACCGCCCCTTCGACGCCGACAAATTCGACGCCCTCTGGAACCGCGTAGAAGATTATCTCGCCGACCACGATCGCTTTGTTTCTCATCTCCACGTTGGCGCTCATGACGAGCACTACATTCCCGTTGAAGTTCACACTCAGACTGCCTGGCAAGCCTTGTTCGGCCGCAACATGTTTGTGCGCCCACACAAGTACAACCCCAAAGGCAAAGAGCAGTGGACCATTCTCAATGTGGCTGGCTTTGTCTGTGATCCCGAGCGCGACGGCACCAACTCCGACGGCTGCGTCCTAATTAACTTTGCCCAGCGCAAAGTGCTGCTGGCTGGCATGCGCTACGCCGGTGAAATGAAAAAGGCCATGTTTTCAGTGCAGAACTTCCTGCTGCCTGAAAAAGACGTTATGCCGATGCACTGCTCCGCCAATGTGGGCGATGAAGGCGACACCACGCTGTTCTTCGGCCTGTCTGGCACTGGCAAAACCACGTTGTCTGCCGACCCTGACCGCTTCTTGATCGGCGACGACGAGCACGGCTGGGCCAAAGGTGCCGTTTTCAATATTGAAGGTGGTTGCTACGCTAAAACCATCAACCTGAGCCAGGAAAACGAGCCCATCATCTGGGACGCTATCCGCTTTGGCGCCATTGTTGAAAACGTCGTAATCGATGCCGATACCCGCACACCCGACTACAACGACACCAGCCTGACCGAAAACGGCCGCTGCTGTTACCCGCTGGAGCATGTTGACAAGCGCGTACCGCAAAACTCGGCTGGTGAACCGCAAACTGTTATCTTCCTGACCTGCGACGTATCCGGCGTACTGCCGCCCGTGTCCATCCTCAGCAAAGAAGCGGCAGCCTTCCATTTTCTCAGCGGCTACACCGCACGCGTTGGCTCAACCGAGCTTGGCGCAGAAGCTGGCATTCACCCAACGTTCTCAACCTGCTTTGGCGCACCCTTTATGCCGCGCCCTGCTGGTGATTACGCAGAATTGTTGATGAAGCGCATCGCCGACTTCGGCTCACGCGTTTACCTGATCAACACTGGCTGGACCGGTGGTTCAGGCGCCGCCGGTGGAACCGGTTCACGCTTCCCGATCCCGGTAACACGCGCGGTTGTCGCAGCAGCTCAAAGCGGCGCACTCAACAACGTGGAAACCGAGCACTTGGATATCCTTAACCTGGAAATTCCGAAAGCCATCCCCGGCGTCGACGAGAAATTCATCAACCCACGTAAATCCTGGGGTGACGAAGCAGCTTACGACGCCGAAGCCACAAAACTGGCCAAACTGTTCCAGGAAAACATCAAGAAATTTGATGTTGCGGATGCGATCATTGCCGCAGGCCCCAAAGCCAGCTAAGCAAGGCCCCACTCTACTCCAAAAGGCGCACCCGCAAGGCTGCGCCTTTTTTTATCCCCAAAACCGGGGTCGTATCGAGTATTTTTTGAACAGCCCAGCCCGCCAACCACCAAGCAAGAAGGCAATACCAAGCGACTCAAACAGTTAGAAAGAAGTGACGGGGCGCATTGATCAAAAAATATTCGATACGACCCCGGTTTTTACGAGGCGAGCGCGTCGCCGAACCAGAAGCGACGTAGCGGGTTGCTGTTGAACGGGCGCCAATGACCTTCTTTTTGCGCCAGGCGTTCGGCGACGGCGTACATCACAGCTGCGTTGTGAGTCAGGCCCATGTGACTACCGGGCACCCTCACATTTTCGGTCTCACCGAAGGGTTCATCGTCTACGCAATAATGCCAGTCGGCAACACCATCGCTGGTGCTGTATATCGCGGTAGAGGGCACGGGTGGTGTTTCCCGCCAGGTGTCAGCAGCATCCAGCATGGGATCATCAAGTCCACCTGGGTTGAGAAACTCATAGAGCTTAGCCACCCCACCAGAAATACCATCCATCGTGGGCACATTGAACGGTGACCCAAGGGTGATTACCTGACGCACAAGGTCCGGCTCCGCATTCGCCAAGGCGCGCGCATAGACACCACCTAGGCTCCAGCCCACCAGGCTCACTGTTGCTCCGTTGTGCTGGCTGGATATGTCACGCACGTGCTCTATCAAGCCATCCAAAAATGCCTGACGGATTCCGGTGTTACGCCCCTGTTGCCAGCCATAACTAACAAACCCCGAAGCTTTCAGGTAGCGCCGCAACAGCGCGGTGCCACCGTCACCAGTCATAAACGCAGGCACAACCACCACCGGGTGACCATCACCTCGCGCAATCCTGCGAAGCACCGGTTGAAACGACGCCGCAGCGGTTGCTTCAAGCAAAGCTCGCAGTTCCAGAAACGCTGAAAACAGATTAGGCCCGGTTGGGGCAGATTGATTCTTCATTGATACCTCTCTCGCGACAATGTGTCTTTTACTTGTTATCCGGTATGCCGCGTCTCCAGACTATAACTGTAGCGGTTACAAAATATCAAAACCTATTTCACATCGGGTGTAGATACGCACTTGCCGCATCTGTTCGTTTTTTCACCAATTAAAAATTTTACGCGATTAGTATGTTTATTCTAATTTTTCTCCGTATCTTTGCCCCCAGATTCAGAGAAGGTCGTTGGCTGCACCCTCTGAACAACAGACAACTCCCTATTTCCAGAGGTGTACACCATGAGCAAGAAACAAGCCGAAACCCAAAACGCGTTCGAAAAAGCCACTACCGTTGCCCGTGAACTGTTCCTGGCCAACCTGGGCCTGGCTGGCAAAGCCATCGAACAGGGTCAGGAGTACACTGAAAAAGCCCAGAAGTCTTACAAAGAAACTTCTGACAAAGTTCAGTCGCTGATTGAGAAGCGTGAAGAAATTTTTGCGGACCTGGTTAAGCGCGGCGAGAAAGTACAAGCCGACGCCCAAGCCAAATTCGACGAGCTTGCCGCCAAGCCCAAGTCGCTGGTAGAAGAGCAAGTTGAAGCTGTAAAAAGCTCTGTTGAGACGCTGAAAGAGCGCATCAACAGCCGCAAAACCGAAAACACGGCTGCTGCCGAAGCCTAAGGCTTCCCAGCAACCTGTTTGACAGGAATACCCATCAGGTCTTTTTTTTGCACGGTGCGTCTCAGGACCACCGTGCTTTTTTCATAACAAGACCCGGTGAGAAAGCCGTCAAAAATTCATCACGTTACGGAGTTACAGCAATGAGCAACGAAAAGACCTCTCAGCTGAAAGAAGTTAGCGATATGGCCAAAAACATCTGGTTGGCGGGCCTCGGCGCGTATGGCCGCGCTTTTGACGAAGCGCAAGAGCGTTACGAGCAAGCCAGCAAAGAATCTCCCCGCCTGTTCAACGAACTGGTCGAGAAAGGCCGCAAGCTTGAAACACAAGCGCGTACCGCTATCGATGATGTGACTGCCAAAAGTAAAGGCACTGCCACTTCCATCGAAGAGCGCATCAACAAAGTCCGCGCCAATCTTGGTCTCGGCGGTGTATCCGTAGAAGACTTCGAGCGCCTGGAAAAGAAAGTTGACGCATTGACCAAGAAACTCAACGCCATGTCAGCCGCTCCCAAAAAAGCGCCTGCTAAGCGCGCAGCGTCCAGCAAAACTACTGCCGCTGAGTAATTGAGTTACTGCTGCACAAAGGGCGACTTCGGTCGCCCTTTTTTGTGGACAGCCACGCATGAACATGGCAACGTTCGACGCACATTCCAATACAAAAGCCCATGAAAACTCGCGACCGCATACTGCTGACCAGCCTCGAACTGTTCAACACGGAAGGTGAACCCAACGTCACCACGGTCGACATTGCTAACGAGCTCGATATCAGTCCCGGCAACCTGTACTACCACTTCAAGGGCAAGGAAGACATCATTTCGGCGCTCTATGAGCACTTCCACGAAGAGCTTAGCGAAATCCTCAACGCCCCCATTGCCAAGCTCCTGAAGCCGGACGACGCCTGGTTTTACCTCTATCTCGTATTCGACGAGATCTTCAAGCAGCGCTATTTTTACCGCAATTTGACCGACATCTTGCAGCGCTACCCCGCTATAGATAAAAAATTTCGCCGCCTACTGGAACAGAAGGTACGCGCGGCCCAGGCCATCGCTATCACACTGGTGGAAAAAGGCGTTCTTGAGCTACAGCCCCACCAGCTGGACCGGCTTTGCGAAACCGTGACCATGCAGGTTACCTTCTGGCTAAATTACGACATGCTGCGCAGCAAAGACCTGCCTCAACAGCTACTTATCCACCAGGGGGTATTCCAGGTCATGTCGATGATTGCTCCCCACCTCACGGACACCTACCGCAGTTTCTACGACGACTGCTGCGCGCTCTACGAGTCTCTCATTGCAGATTTGATCTGATCGCGGTTGCGCAACAAAAACTTCGTCACAACCCCTCTGTCAAGACTCGCAGCACTGGCCGCCTTTCTGCATAATGCGGCGCTCGAATGTTAATAACACGCAGGTTGTTCGCGAATGAAACAGATCCTCCAGACCATCGCCCAGGAATTAAATGTACCTCAGCGCAATGTAGACGCCGCTGTACAATTATTGGACGAAGGCGCCACGGTCCCCTTTATTGCCCGCTACCGCAAAGAAGTAACTGGCGGCCTGGACGACACTCAGATGCGCGAACTGGAAAGCCGGCTGGGCTATCTGCGAGACCTGGAAGACCGCCGTGAAGCCATTCTGAACAGCATTCGCGAGCAGGACAAACTCAGCCCAGAACTGGAACAGAAGATTCTTGCCGCAGACACCAAAAGCCGGCTAGAAGACCTGTATCTGCCCTACAAGCCCAAGCGACGCACCAAAGGCCAAATTGCCATTGAGGCCGGGCTGGAGCCTCTTGCCAACGCCCTGCTTGGCAATCCAGAGCTCAATCCGGAAACGGAAGCCGCTGCCTATCTGAATCCCGAGCACAAAATCGAAACTGTGAAGGATGCTCTGGATGGCGCTAAGTATATTTTGATGGAGCGCTTCGCCGAAGATGCAGACCTGATCGAAAAGCTGCGTAATTACCTCTGGGAGCAAGGCAAACTGACTTCGGCTCTGGTGGCCGGCAAGGAGCGTGAGGGCGAGAAATTCAGCGACTATTTTGAGCACAGCGAGCCGTTGAAAAACACCCCCTCACACCGCGCACTGGCCATGTTTCGCGGCCGCAACGAAGGCATTCTTTCCCTCAACATCCAGTTTGACGATGCCGACACCAGCCCCTGCGAAGCGATGGTTGCCGACCATTGGAAACTGCGTTTCGAAGGCCGACCTGCTGACAAATGGCTGAACGAAGTTGTGCGCTGGACCTGGAAAATCAAGCTCTATATCCATCTGGAAACAGACCTCCTGAGCCAACTGCGCGAACGCGCAGAAAACGATGCCATTCAGGTGTTTTCATCCAATCTGAAAGATTTGCTGTTGGCAGCACCCGCTGGCCCTCGACCAACCATCGGCCTGGATCCCGGCCTGCGCACAGGCGTTAAAGTGGCGGTGGTAGACGCCACCGGTAAGGTGCTGGACCACGGCGCCATTTTCCCCAATCCACCGCAAAACCGTCAGGCCGATGCAGCCGCCGTCCTGCTAAAAATGATTAAACAGTACAACATTGAGTTGATCGCCATCGGCAATGGCACCGCCAGCCGGGAAACAGACAAGTTCGTTGGCGACCTGCTGAGTGCTCACCCGGAATTAAAAGCCAACAAGGTCATGGTCAATGAATCAGGCGCATCGATTTATTCTGCGTCCGAGTACGCGGCCAAGGAATTCCCGGATCTTGATGTAACCATTCGCGGCGCGGTCTCAATTGCCCGCCGCCTGCAAGACCCACTAGCGGAGCTGGTGAAAATTGAACCAAAATCCATCGGCGTCGGCCAATACCAGCACGATGTGTCTCAGTCTGCACTGTCTCGCTCACTGGACGCCGTTGTAGAAGATTGTGTAAACGCCGTTGGCGTGGACGTAAACACAGCCTCGCCTGCCCTGCTTACGCGTGTTTCCGGGCTGAATGCCTCCATCGCCGCCAACCTTGTTCAGTATCGCGACGAACACGGCATGTTCACTAGCCGCGAAACCCTCAAAAAGGTACCGAGACTCGGCGACAAAACCTTTGAGCAGGCTGCAGGCTTTTTGCGGGTTATGAACGGCGAAAACCCGCTGGACAGCTCCGCCGTCCACCCTGAATCGTACTCAGTGGTCGATAAGATTGTTCAGCAATGTGGCCGGCAGGTCAGCCAGCTACTGGGAGACAGCACCTTCCTGCGGGGGCTGAAACCGGAACAGTATGTCGACGACAAGTTCGGCTTACCCACCATCCGCGACATCATCGCAGAGCTGGACAAACCCGGACGCGATCCTCGCCCAGAATTTAAAACCGCCACATTCAAAGACGGCATCGAGAAAGTCAGTGACCTGGAACCGGAAATGATTCTGGAAGGCTGCGTCACCAATGTCACCAACTTTGGCGCTTTCGTGGATGTCGGCGTTCATCAGGATGGGCTGGTACATATTTCTGCTCTTTCCCACCAGTATGTGAAAGACCCCAGAGACGTGGTGAAAGCCGGCGATATCGTCAAAGTGAAAGTCATCGACGTGGATATTGAGCGCAAGCGCATTGCCTTGAGCATGCGCCTGGACGACAAGGCAACCCCACAGGACAAAGCATCGCGCGGCGCCAATCGACGCAATAATACCGCGCCTAAACAAGCGC
>NZ_JBFJTH010000093.1:0-15160 GCF_041625495.1 Litorivivens sp.
GTACCGCGGAAAAACTCGAAGGTTTCTACAACACCTTCGTCGCCGAGACCACTTAGCCCCCAGGCCGGACGCGGGGCCATCGGGTTCAGATTCAGCATGCTCACCGCGTTAATCTTGATATTACCTGCACGGATGCCGCTGGCGACCGTCCACGCATGAGGCTCCGCACCAAACACATAGGCTGCCAAGCCAAAGGGCGTACCGTTAGCCTGTGCAACTGCCTGAGCATCATCGGAAAAGGTATGCACCGTCGCAACCGGACCAAAGATCTCCTCGCTGGCCTGCGCTGCATCAAGCCCGGTAATCAGGGTAGGCGCGATAAAATAGCCAGCCAGATCCGGCAGCGCACTCCAACTACGCGCGGTTCCGCCGATGCTCTCGTAGTGAGCCACCGCCTGCTTGATAAGTTCATAGTGGCCTTTGTGGACAACCGGCCCCATATCGCTATCGACGTCCAGCACATGCCCAAGTCGTATCTGCGACAGCCGACTTGCTATAGCCTCAAGTAGCGTATCGGCGATCGATTCGTGAACCAGCAGACGACCCAGCGCCCGACACCACTGCCCGTTCAAGGTGGTCAGCCCTGCCACCACACCATCTGCTGCGGCCTCGACGTTGGCATCTTCAAGCACCACGATCGGGTTGTTTCCACCGAGCTCAAGCTGAGCCGGTTTGATATCTTTTGCACATGCACTGGCAACGGCTCTGCCGCCCTGCAGCCCACCGGTAAATGACACCGCGGCGATTCGAGAATCTTCCACCAATGCCGCACCGGTAATCCCATTGCCGTGTACTAATTGAAAGACACCCGCCGGCAAACCAGCTTCGGCGACAGCCTCGGCGATCAGCTGGCCCGATAGAGGTGCCCATTCAGAGGGTTTCACAATCACCGGGCAGCCAGCGGCGAGTGCCGAAGCGAGCTTGTGACAGGTAATGCCGGAGGGCGCATTCCAGGGCGCAATAATTGCGGCGGGGCCCAACGGCAGGCGCTCTACAATTACCTCGCCATGTGGGCCATCAAAAGGCTTTCGCACTGGCGGGTTGCGCAACAGTGCCGACGCGGCCTTGAAAGCCAACACACAAATCTGAGCCACTTGCGACGTTGTTTTTAACAACACGCCCGTGCACGCGGCATCGGCTTCTGCAATTGCTTCGATGCGCGTTGCAATAGCGTCTGCAATCGCGTCCAGTTTTGTCGCCCGTTCGCTATTAGCCAGTGCCGCCCAGTCGCCACGCAAATGCGCCGCGTGTGATGCTGCCAGGGCAGCTTCTATCTGCTGCGGATCGCTGGCCATCTGATGAAACAGCGGCGTGCCTTCACTGGCGTGAAAGACCTGGCTATCCAGCCTCTGCGCCGGTGCCTGCCAGGTGTCATTGATATAGTTTGTCAGGGTCATCGGATCAGCCTTTACCGAAGGCGTTCTGTTCCTCGCCTTCGATCACCAGGCTGGCGGTATCCAAGCGGCCCTTCTCAGCCGGGAAGGCTTGCACCAGCCCCATTGCCAGATCACGCAAGGCACGCGAATAGGGCGTGCTGAACATGGTGCCGGAAGTCCCGGCACACTTCAGCGCTGCAATGGCAACCTGGAAACTGTGCTCAGCAATCTGGCCCTTACAGGTTCGCCAGAATTTAACCACCTCGTCTTTGGACACCATCGGCGGTTCGCTGCTTTCAATCTGAATCTGGCGACGCGCCCACAACAAAGCCGTCTGCAAGTTAGCGTACATCTCGCCAATGATCTGCTGCTGGTAAGGGCCAGTGCCGACCGGCTTACCGGTGTCGACGAATTTCTTGTCCTTCATCAATTTGACGGCAGACTGGTAGGCCGCAACAGCGCCGCCCATGTAGATTACTGACGCTGCTACCTGATTGCCCACAAAACTTGAACGGCTCATCTGGCAGCTGCGAGCAAAGGCGCCCGGGATACCCAACGCATCGTCATCCGCCACAAAAACATCTTCCAGCACCAGCCCTTCAGTGGCGGTACCACGCATACCCATGGCATCCCACTCAATCCGTCCGCGCGTGCCCTTGGCATCGCGATTGACAATAAAAGTGCTCAGCGCGCTTGCATCGCTAATACCTTTTAGCGCAGCAGTGACCAGATACTGATCCGCAACACCTGTGGCACAGCCAAAGGATTTTTCACCGTTCAGCAGCCAGCCCCCATCGACTTTCTCAGCCTGCGTGGTGATGGTGATTGCTGAGTGCTCCGACTTTACCGATTCGCTGGCATAGTTAGCCAACCACTTGGCGTCTCGGCCCATGGTGTAAAGCACTTTTTCGGCAAAGGCTTTTACCTTGGGCGCCTCTTCTGCGTTAAAGAGCCCTTCTTCTAGCGCTGACAGCGCCAGCGTGCCGCGAGAAGCGGAGGTGTTGTGAAAGAAGTACGCCAAACCTGTGGACGGGCATACCGTTCCAATCGCAAAACAGGCTGCGGCCCAGTCGCGCAAACCGCCACCCAGGCCGCCGTACTGTTTGGGTACTACCAATCCAAGCAAGCCTGCATCGGCCAGCAATCTGACGTTGTCGGGGTTGAACCGACCTTCCTTGTCGGTGGCCGTGGCACGCTCGCGCAAAGTTGGCAGGATGCTCTCCACGCGTTCAGCGCGTTCGCGCTCCTCTGCCGTCATGTCTTCAACGAGAAGTTCTGAAATCATTTTGCTCATGGGTGTTCCTCTGAATCTTATTCCGGGCGTAGGAAACCTTCCCTCACCCCGACCATCTCTCTGAGGGAGAGGGGACGCAATGTTCTACTGTGGCGTAATCATCTCCCTCCCTCAGGGAGAGAACCGGGTGAAAGTGGTGTTTAAGCACTCACCTCACGCAGAGCAGCAATTTGCTTGTCTGCCGCCTCTTGCCCCACCAACGGGCCAATGCGCTGCCAAACTGGATCAACTTCGGCATTAAAAATTGCGTACTTATTGCGCTTGTCGCGCGCCGCAAGCTCTTGCGGCGTGACATCTTCCAACGCCTGCGCAGATACACCTTTCATCACCAACTCAAACCAGTGATCCAGATAGGCGTCGACTGCGACCTGAATTTTCTCAAACGCTTCAGGCGTGGCGCGGTTGGCCAACATCCAGGGCGACATGATGGCGTACTGGCGCGGCGACAGGTGCGCCGGCTCCAGACCTTCAATTTTACGGGCTTGTTCGCATACCTCTGTCAGGGGCTGATAGACCTCATTGAGATAATTCAAGCGCGACCCGATATCGAGCCGCGGGATAAGATCCAGGTGAAAAGCGTGGTGCTCGCCGGCCTGAACCGAGTCAACCGTATAGTGCGGTACCGGACTGTCGGAGGGGGTAAACGCAAATACCATATGCGAATCGAGCTGCATCGCCGGCACCACGATGCTTGAGGTCAACACCTGAAACAGCGGGCCACCAGTAAACTTTCGCATTCCGCCAACGCTGCCCTCATGCATTGGCAGATGGCTTACTAGCGGCAGAAACGGTCCGCCTTCTTCGTTCAATACCTCAGTCATACCGAAGGTATCAACGATACGGTTCAGTACGTGGTCGTGCAGGGCTTTGGGCAATGAAGTCATCGATCGTCCTTACTGTGACAACAGTGGCTGTAGCAAATGCCAGGGCCGACTGTTGATAACATGGGTGCGGAGGGAAACCACTTTGTTCTCGGCATTCTTCGGGTGCAGTGTTACCTGCGTAACACCCGCGTCAGCCGCTGCATAGGTCATCATGGGATAGGTCAGCACGCCATCAAACTGGCGGGTTTTCCACTCACCAAAAATTGTAAAATCTTCGTGTAGGGCAGCGCTAAAACTCGCACCAAGTTCACCGGGCTGCATGGCAGCCAACAAGTTCACGCGGTTCTCGCCAGCGCGCTCAATCAAACCGGTGGTCAGCTCCCAGCTCTCCAGTGGCGCCAGTGGCACGGCCACAACATCTGCGCCCTGCATAGCAATCAAACGGAAGCTTTCCGGATACAGAGAATCGTCAGTGCACAGCAGGCCCAGACGGCCAAACGGCGTGGCGTAGGTATCAAAGCTGTCACTCAAAACCGACCAGGAGAATCGTTCGCTGTAATGAACCTGGCCCTGACGTGCCAACAATCCCTGACTGGAGATCGCGACAGCACAATGCTGCCTACCCGCCTCTGCCGGCAGCACCAGAGAGGTGGTAACAATAGCGTCGCCAGCCACCGCACTCAGGCTATGAATAGCCTGTTGCGATTGCTCGAGCGCGGCATCCGAGGCCGCATCGTCAATGCAGAACAAAGGCGGCAAGCTAACAAGTGCCGCGCCATCGGACACCGCGGCCTGCACCTTCTGGGCCGCCTCATCCAATACCTGAGATCCCACACTCGATAGCTGGATCAGCGCAGCGTTCAAATCCTTCGCCCCGGTAAATTCGGGCTCTGGCTGATTCTCCGGGTTTTCACCCAAGGATTTATAGAGCTCAGGGCGGCGGCTCGCGAAAATATCGGTGCCATCCGGGCGCAATTTATTGCGGGCGGCGGCGGGTTCAATTTCCGCAAAAACCACTTCTTCTTCGCGGGTTTTCGCCATTGCGAGAACCGTACCGTCGGGCGCAACAATCTGACTTTCCCCAGCACCATTTAAGAACTCGACCGGGATATTGGTGGCTGCGCTAATGCCTTCCATCATGGCCTCAGGAACCAAAGGCCCCACTTTATTAGCAGCAACCACAAACACCTTGTTCTCTGCGGCGCGGACTGGAATATGGAGAGAGCCTTCGTCCGGCGCAAACGAATTGAGGCTGTTGAGCATGATGTCAGCGCCACGCAGCGCCAGGCACCGCGGTGTCTCATTGATGACACCGTCCATGCACATGTAGAGCCCCAGACGTCCCAACTCGGTATCGATTACCGCACCAGGTTCAGTGGCTCGTTCCAGAAAATCATTCTCATGACCAATTAGCACCTGTTTGTCGCTGAGACCGAGAAGTTCACCTTCGCGAGAGTACAACAGGTTGCTGCCAGTCACTTTGCCATTGTCACGCTGCAAGGTAACGCCAACCACCACAAAGGCATTGATCTGGCGAGCCTTGTCAGCAATGGCTTTGAGAAAATCACCTTCGAGCTGCAGCGATACACCAAAGCAGTGATCTGCATCGTCATACCAGGAGAGATGGTTACAGAATTCAGGCAGGACAACGATATCAGGATTCTGCTCAGCAGCTTTATCCAACACTCGTAAACAGCTTGCCAGATTGGTTTCGATATCGCTGCCCACATGAAACTGGGCAGCAGCGGCTTTTATGCGTTGTGTCACGTCCCGCATCCTATCCATCGGTGGAGTGGCAATAACCACTCCATCTCATTAAAAGTAGGTGTATTTGATGGTGGCGCCGAAGCTGCGACGAGAGCCCATACCCACCATGTACTGGTTGAATACGCCGATCACAAAGGCACTTGCCGGATAGTTTTCGTCAGTAATGTTCTTACCCCAAAAACTGATATCCCAATGATCGTTTGGCCCGAGCGCATTCAGCGACATGTTCATCACGGTGCGCGCAGGAACCCACCCCAGGTTAAGCGGCGTCAGGAACTGCTTGGACTGATAGTTGGCATCAAGACGTCCGGTCAACAGCCAGCCAGAATCTAAATCCTGCTGCACATTAATGCCTATTGAAGCCTGCTCTTTAGAACCGCGGGCAAGCTGATTACCCCCCACTTCGCCATCAGTGGGACAGGTCACGCCGTCACAACCAACACCGGTTGAAGCGTCCTGACGACCCGGCGAATATTTCACCCCGTCGTCGTAGGTGGCGTCGTTGTATGTCAAACCAACATCAACTGAGACGTTGCGGTTAAACCGATAAGCCGCTTCCAGTTCGATACCAAGGCTGGTTGCGTTACCGATATTGGTCACCACGTCTGAAGAAGACAGCGAAGCCTCTTGCGGTGGTACCGAACCTTGCAGGCCGGTCCAGTCGATGTAGAACAGGGCGCCATTCAAGGTCAATGCGGCGTCTAGCAATTTGTTCTTGCTGCCAATTTCGTAAGTCCAGTTGGTTGCTTCATCGTACACCAGCTGACTCTTGCTCTCTGCGTTGTTGAAGCCGCCAGTTTTCAAACCCTTGGCCACCGAGAAATACACCATCTGATCGTCGTTAAGACTCCAGTTAACAATGCCACGGGGCGTGAAGTACAAAAACTGCTCATCGTCTTCCGGCACAATAATCGAGCTGGTCACGGTATCCGCCAGACCCGGCACAACGGGATCTTCCGGCAGACGATAGGTAACCGACTCACCAAACGCCAGACCAAAGGGGTCCGCATGACGGAACACGTATTTGTCTTCGTGAGTCAGACGACCTTCGAAGGTCATATCGATGTTATCGCGCACCAGGTATGATGTTGAAAAGAAAAGTGCAATGATTTCATCTTCAAAGCTTGTATCTTCCAGTCGAGTGTTGGCGTGCTGCCGAGTAACCTGATCGTAAACAATACCGGTCGTCAAGCGACCTGGATCTGGCACCGCTGAAGACGGCGTAGACATCGGCTCTGAACAATTTTGACGCTGCTCTTCCGTGAAAGGAGAACACACGTCGCTAATGAATACCGTTGAATGCTCGCGATCTTCGGTTTTCGAGTAGTACGCACCTAGACTCATTCGGTAGCGGTCGCCACTGTCGAAATCAAAGCGCAGTTCGTGGGAGAAAGACTCCAACACAGAGTTCGGACGACCACTGAAAGTATTTGCGTACTTGTAACCGTTAGGGTCCTGATTATTTGCCGCATTTAAGGCAAAATCAGCGGCAATACCGCGACCAACCAAGGGGTCCTCACCGCCGGGACCGCCAGTTGAATATGTCTCGTGATCGGCGTATCCAAAAAGGTAGTGGGCGGTCCAGCCTTCATTGAGTTCGTAGTCAGCCGTAAAGGTTATTACTTCAGTTGTCGCAACCTGACCAATACCTCTAGGGTCGATAAGAATGCCGTCTTGCGTCCGTGGGCCTTCGGCGCCGGCTGCAGTCGTTGGCAGCTCCCCACACCAGGCAGAATATCCAGAGTGTGCAGCGGTTGGAGAGGGATTACCGATATCGTTGACGGTTCTCCAGTTACAGTTCAAATCGAGCTGATTATCTAGACGCAAACCAAATCGCGCCGCATTCACACCGGAAATACTGTAGCCCGCGCCCGTTTCTTTCTCTGCGTTATTTTTGTAATAGCTGGTGCGAAGCATGAGCGAATCAGTCGGCTCGTAAGCGAGCATAAGGCTGTATATCTCATCATCCCAACCACCGAGATTGCCCGTCGTGGAGGGCCCTGTCGGATCCGCATCTGCCATCGGATGATCATTCTTGGTGTGACCATCGTATTGAGAGAAACCAAAGGTAGCCTTAGCAAGCAGCCGGCCGTCCAATGCTATCGGACCATTAAAGCTCGCTTTCACATCCTGGCGTTCGTTATCCCCCACAGTGACCGCGATATAGGCTTCGGGCTCAGCTTTTGGCTTTGCCGTAATGTAATTCACCGCACCGGCAAATGCGTTGCGCCCAAATAGTGCATTTTGAGGACCTTTGATTACCTCAACGCGCTCCATATCAATCATGCCGAGATTAAGCATGCTCTGACGTTGCAGATAAACACCGTCAATAAAGAATGAAACGTTCTGTATTCTCGAGGTTGTAAACTGCTGCGCCAGGCCCCGGATAACCGCATTACCGTGGTTACCACCCGTGATAAAACCCTCATAAGTGAAGCCAGGGGTCGCTGCCGCAATGTCATCCAGCCCAGTAAAGCCTCGTCGTTCAAGGGAGTCTGCCGTAAAGGGTGTAACAGATACCGGAATATCCTGAATGGATTCCTCACGTTTACGCGCGGTTACAACTATCTCCTCCAAAGATTTGTCCACCCTTGCAACCTTAGGTGCCTGAGCCTGCTGCGCCTGTACTGCTGTGCCCGAGAGCTGGAGACTAACGATACTGGAAAGTAACCAGACCGATTTCTTTCTAAAATTCATAGTGTTTTCCCGCACAAAATGCTTCTAAAACAACCATTGGCACTAAGCCAACTCCAGTGCCCTCCCCCTGGCACACTTAGTAGCTGGCAACCTGCGTTCCAGGCCGAACCACCACCATTTGTTATAATCTAATATCATTATAGCTTTTAAGTCAACAAGGCGGCATACTGTCTTCTCAGAACAGCATCAGAAGAACCAGGAACCATGAAGGACTACACCATAGCGCTGGCCCTTTTTGACTACGTTCCCATAGCTTTTACCGCGTTGGGCATGTACTGGCTTTGTCAGTCGGAAATCTTTAAATTTCCGACAGTTAGAAAGCTCGCCGTCATCGGGGCAGGCCTGATCATCAGCGGCGGCCTGCTGAAAGCGAGCTGGAAATTGATTGTCGCAAGCACTGGGGAACATATCGTTTGGATGAATAACAGCCTATTCATTCTGATGGCCCCCGGATTCACCCTGCTTAGCTTTGCGCTACTTATTCGGCACAGTCAATCCGTTAGATTACGTATACCCATAGCCATAACCTCTATCCCTCCGCTGGTAGCTTTGACTATTTTCCTAACCAATCCGGAACAGCGCATATGGTTCTTCTGGCTGCTTACTGTCGTAACACTTGCCAATACCATCGTCATTTTTATGTTGGCCCGGGTAGGTTGGGAAACGAAAGATCGTATTATCAGTGTTCTTTATATATTAAGTTTTGTCGGCACACTCTCTCTGAGCGGGCTGGCACGTATACCCGAGCAAACCGCTGCCCTGCAGTGGATAGAAGAAAGTATTAACGCTGTAGCGCAAGGCCTGTTCTTTATTGGCAGCCTGCGTCTGAATAAACGTTTAAGGGAGAACCCAACCCGATGACTACCTCTGTAGGCAACCGATTGCTGGGCGTTCAGCTATTGCCCGGCGTTCAGCGCTCTCATATGAGCACTTTCTATGTAGCCTGTATGGCAGGCATTCTGCTGTCCACTTTTATGCCGCAAATGCAGCCTTATTTGCTATCTGAGTTTCTGAACATCCCGCAGGAACAGCAGGGCGTGGTCAGCGGCAATATCGCGTTCTGGGGTGAAATCGCCATCATTCTGGCGGTCGGTGTCTGGGGTTCTCTGTCTGACAAGATCGGCCGCCGGCCGGTGATGGCGATAAGCTTTGCCATTATGGCCGTGGCTGTCGCGCTCTACCCTTTTGCCAAAACCTATACCGAACTACTGGTATACCGGGTACTGTTTGGCGTTGGTGTAGCAGCCTTCAGCTGCATGATATTTGCCATCATGGCGGACTACACCGAAGACTCCAGCCGCGGTAAAGCTACAGGCTTCCTTGGCATGGCCAACGGCATTGGCGCCCTGATTACCGTATTCCTGCTGCTGCGCCTACCGTCCATCTTTCAGGCACAAGGCATGGACAGCCAGACTGCCGGCCTCGCCACCTACGCCATTGTAACTGTCTTAGCAGGTGTTTTTGCCCTCTGGATGTGGCTGGGGCTGAAGCAAACGCCGCAGAAAGTCAGCACGGAAAATGAAAGTTTTTGGGAAATCACCCGCAAGGGTTTAATGGCAGCGAAAGACCCCGGCATCGCGCTTTCCTATGGCGCGGCCTTTGTCTCACGCGGCAACCTCGCCATTGTTGGCACTTTTTTTACACTTTGGATTGCCAACTACGGTACCAGCGAAATGGGCTTGTCCCGCGCCGACGCGCTGGCTCGTGCGGGTATGATTGTCGGCATAGCCCAAACCATGACGCTGCTCAGCGCGCCTTTTTTTGGCATCCTGTCGGACAAAATGAACCGCGTCAGCGCAGTAGCACTGGCACTGTTTATTTCCTTTCTGGGTTACGGCGGAACCTACTTTGTCACTGACCCGTTCAGCGCCGGTATGATCGTCTGCGCGATTCTGATTGGTATGGGTGAAGTGGCTTGTATTATTACCAGCGGGGTACTGCTGTCGCAGCAGGCGCCGGTGGCGATTCGCGGCGCGGTGAATGGCTTCTTTAATCTGTGCGGTGCCATTGGCATTCTGGTGGCCGCCAAGGTTGGCGGACAGCTGTTCGACAGCTGGCGCGAATCCGGGCCCTTTGTGTTTTTCGGCCTGATTGCCTTTGGCGTAATGATCTGGGCCCTGTTGGTGCGCAATAAAGTGGTAGCGCCACAAGACAACTGCTGAGCGGGGAAATACTTGTCGCGCTACACCAATATCGGGGTAGCGCGCTTTGACAACTTACAGACGACTCAACACACCTTTGTCTGCATCCAGCCTCACACGATCGCCAGTCTTAAACAGTCGCGTCGCCTGTCGCAAATTAACGATGGCGGGCAAACCATACTCCCGGGCAATTACCGCGCCATGCGAAACCGCAGATCCTACATCAGTGGCTAATCCGGCTATCAGACTGAAGTAAGGCGTCCAACCAATATCTGTAATCGGGGCTATCAGTATTTCTCCCGGCTGCAATTCGGCCGCTTCCTGAATGGTCAGCGCAACGCGAGCCGTGCCTTCAACCACGCCACGGCTGACAGGGCGCCCGATCAGCTCACCCTCGGCTGCATCTTTCGGCGGCTCCCAGACCAGTGGCTCTGGCTTGCCGACATAGATGTCATCAAATTCCATTTTCTCATGGAAGGACAGCGCAAGGCGCCGCTTCTCCGCACGGGTAACCCACTCGCTGTTCGGGTTGGCGACAAAACCACGCAATTCGTCGTGCGTAAAAAAGAACACTAGATCCGGGTCTGGCAAGTGCCCCTCTTCCACCAGCAGTTTTGCCAGGTGGCGATAACCCCGTTTCAAGCGATGCGTCACCATCACCAACAGCGATTTGGTGTGTTCACGGCGCCGTATCGCGTTGTGCGCAATCGGCAACATGAACTTGAGACCTCGCGAGAGGCCACTGGTATCGACCTTTGCCACATGGCGCTGAGTGGCCGTCCCCTGAAGTCGCGCAGCAAGCGATGCCTGCATGGTGACAATCAGTTTTTCCGGCTCATCAGCCCAGCCCGCTTCACGCAGACACAATTCGCGGATGGAGCGATGCCCGTGTGCGGCCAGAAATTCTTCAAAGCGCATTCGGGCCGCACCGGCGGCATCACTCTGCAGCCACTGCAACGCCCGACTGGCATCAACTTTCTGAAACGCATTCACCGCATCCGGGTGTTCGGCAATCAGATCCACCACATCGTCGAGACGATCGACCATAACGGCGCTTTCCACGTCACTGGCACCGGCCAGCAGGCGTGCCGCTTCGGCCTGCTGATCCGCATCCGGTGGCTGACTGCCGCCCGTCACAAAACTTTGAATAACCCCTTCCATCACCCCGGAAAAAGCCGACGAGCGCAGGTGCACTTCATTGGTCTCGCAAATCCACGGAAAGTAGGCGTGAATGGCGTCCATCATGGAACGGCTGTCGTTGGCGTAGGGGATATATGCGTGCTTGAAACGGCTTTCGAATTCGGTGAGCACTTTCTGCGACTTCATGACGTACCGCGCAAATTGCCAGGTGCCATACCAGCGACGCCAGAACGGCGCGACGTCTTTCAATGGTTTCAATTCCGGCACAGGTCGCCCACACAGGCTCTGCCCCATACTCTCGACGGTATTGATCGACACATAGCGCGAGGACTGCAAACCTCCGGTCATGTTGATAAACATGTGGCCGAAGAACAGATTAATCTGCGTCCACTCCTGATTAATCGCAGGGCGGTTGGCGTAGCATACATGCATATGTTGCATGCCATGTTCAATTGCTCGACCCTGCACAGAAAAAGTCAGAGGACACACCGCCCCGGGCATCATCTCCCCTACGTTGCAGCGGGTGATCACGTGATCGTCTGGAATCGGCGTATCGAGTTCATTCAGGTCTGAGCCAAGGGTTGTAATCGGGCGCGCCTGCAACCAGAACAATTCCCCACTGGCATCAATAGCCCACTCCATATCGAGCAGCGGCGCCAGACTACCGGCGGCGTCACGGGCACCCGATGCCAGCGCCTGAACCTGAGCGTCAGAGAGAATGGGTTGTTCGCCGGTGAGTTCGCGGCGCACCACGCAGTTATCGCGGTCCAGCTCATAGTGATCCGGAGTAACCTCACCACTGACCAATGCCTCACCAAGCCCCCTGACCGCATCGATAATCAATCGATCATGACGCCCGCTAACAGGATCTGCGGTAAACAGCACACCCGCTGAACGGGCATCCACCATGCGTTGCACAACCACACACATCTCCACCTCGCCGAGGTTAGCGTGTTCGGCCTTATAGGCGGTAGCCTGCGCACTACCCAGAGAATTAACGCATTGTGCAATTGCTGCTTTCAGCGCATCAACGCCCTCAACATTCAAAATGGTTTCGTATTGTCCGGCAAAAGAGCTGTCCTCACCGTCTTCACCAATTGCCGACGAGCGAACCGCCACCTTGCCGCCACCAATGGACTCATAGTGCGCTTCCAAATCCTCAGGGAAGCGCTCGGCACTAGCCGACACGATGACGAATGCCGGCGGCACATTGAGCCCATGCCGAGTCAGTTCAGCCAGACCCGAGGCCTTGCCGCCAACGGCCTGATCAGTGATCTGTTGGAGCGTTAAGATGTTGGTCATGTCAAATTCGCAATCATTTTTATGGGTATGGGAGCGTTAAAAAACACCCTGCTTTAAATCAACAGCTCTAGCCTGCCCGAATCTCAAGAGAAGGATTCCTACAGAATTTTCACTATACGAGCGTATTGTAACGATGTAAAGTCAGTCGACCACCCCACCCTGACCGGAGTGAGGGCGAACACCAACAATAACGTCAATGTCACCGCGTTTAGCGACCCAACAGGAGTTTTCGAATGAATACAGCAACCGCCACCGACGGATTGAGCATGGCACGCGCCATTGAAGACATCGTGCTGGCAGAAGCCGGACCCTCCGAACAGAAACGCACTTTGACGGAACCGTTGGTTAATGCCCTTTGGGACTCGGGCCTGATGCAATTTATGAATCCTGCGGCAGCAGGCGGTCACGAGCCGAACTTTTCGGAACTGATTGAAACCTGGATCGAAATGGCACGGCAGGATGGCTCGTTCGGCTGGATCGGCATCGCAAACTTACCCTCCGCATGCTTTGCCGCGGCCTACTTGCCCGATGAAGGTTTTAAGCAGATATTTTCTGCCAACGACAATCGCGTAACCATGGGCGGCCAGTTTTTTCCGAATGGCACCGGAGAAAAAGTTGAGGGCGGCTACAAGGTCACGGGCGCCTGGCAGTTCGGTAGCGGGACCGGGCATTCCGAGTATGTATGCGCCGGTTTTTTGCCAATGGAAAACGGCGAAATGATCATGGCCGACGAAACAATGCCGCAAATGCTTGTCGCCGTGGTACCGCGCGAACAGGTAAAGTTTACCGACGGCTGGTTTGTACAAGGTCTGAAGGGGAGCGGCAGCTACAACTATGAACTCACCGAGGTCTTTGTGCCCGAAAGTCACACCTACCCATTGTTTACCCGCAGCCCCCAGCGCGGTGGCAGCCTGTACAAGTTCGGTTTGATGCCCCTGACTGGGTGTGGCCACGCAGCCTGGGCATTGGGTATTGCGCGCAGCGCCATCGACGATGTGCGAGAACTTGCCATCAGCAAAGTGCGTATGGGCGACGACAGCTCCGTTGCTCACAAACTCACCTTCCAGAAAGATCTATCACTTCACGAGGGACAATGGCGTGCTGCCCGCGCCGGCGTACTGAATATCTACACAGAAATGGAAGAACGCATTGCTGCCGGCGAAGAACTCTCTCCACAGATGCGAGCTGATATGCGTATTGCCGCTAACTTCGCTACCGACGCCAGCCGCGAAATTGTGCAATGGGCACACCTTGCCGCAGGAACTACTGCCATTCGCGAAGGCAGCCGTCTTGAGCGCGCCTTCCGCGACATGTATACCGGCACCCAGCACGCTTTTATCAGTGAAAAAATCTATACCGAAGCAGGCAAGTTGATGCTGGGCCTGATTGAGGATAGCACCGCACTATAACGATCCACCATTGAACTCATAAAAAGGAAAAACTATGCGTCTGAAAGGGAAAGTGGCCATCATAACCGGCGCGGCTTCAGGTATTGGGCTGGCCTGCGCAGAACGCTTTGCACAAGAAGGCGCCGTCGTCATCGGCACAGACCTGAACGAACCAAAAAACTGGCAGCGAGTGAGCGACGCCTCTCCCGACAGCTGGTTCGACACGCTGGATGTCACCGACGGCGATGCCCAGATCGCAGTTGCCAAACAGGCCGTAGACAAACATGGTCGGATCGACATCTTGGTCACGGCCGCAGGTGTGGGCGACGGTGGTCCGGTAAGCATGATCGATACTGCGGCCTGGGATCGGGTGATAGATATCAACTTGAAAGGCACCTTCCTGTCGATCAAATCAGTTCTGGATACCATGATGGCCCAGCGCAGTGGCAGCATCATAACCGTATCCAGCGTGGAAGGTATCAATGGCACCGAGGGCGGCAGCGCCTACAACGCCTCAAAAGGCGGTGTGATTCTACTGACCAAAAACGTGTCTATTGATTATGGCCGCATGGGCATTCGCTGCAATGCCATCTGCCCTGGCTTTATCGATACACCGATGCTCAACGGCATTATGGACTCCATGCCGGAATTCAAAGCCGATGTGATTCGGGAAACCAAAGTAGGTCGGCTGGGCAAACCTGAGGAAATTGCGGGAGCAGCCCTGTTTCTCGCATCGGATGATGCCTCGTTCGTGACAGGTCAGAGCCTGGCCGTCGACGGCGGCTATACAGCTGGGCACCGCCACGGCATCGTTGAGTTAATGGGACTGGTATAACGCCATCCGGTGCCGGCTTGCCCTACTTCCGGTAGGGCTGGCTTCACGAACCGCCCGAATAAAGTACTGGATGCAGGCTCGTTCTTGCCAAACACATTGAGTGGCCCTGTTAACACATGCAAAACCCCAAATGCAGCGAGAGAGCATTTGGCAGCCCAAAAGCCCGAAGGATTACTCTTTATGTCACTTCATCTGGCAAGTTTTTTACGCCACCAAAATCAGGCTGGCGATATGCTGTTTTAGTTCCGTCATGCGCTGTTCTGCTGGGTAGCTCTGATCGCTAACCCAACTCAGAATGATGCCCACAGCGGCATTTACAGCCAAATCTGCAACGAAGCCAACGTTGAAATCATGACGCGTATCATCACTTTGCCGGCAGCTTTCAAAATAATCGTA
>NZ_JBFJTH010000094.1:0-14913 GCF_041625495.1 Litorivivens sp.
GAGGTCAAAGTCATTCATCGACTACCACAAGGAACGAAAGCAGACTATTGGCCCTATACCGTAGTAATCAATCTCGCCGGCGAAAACCTCTTCACCAAGCGGTGGTCCACCAAACAGAAAAAAACCATCCGTGACAGTCGCATCGCACTCACCGAAAATCTTGTCGACAACATCCACAAGTCACAGTGCGTAAAGCGTTTTATTTCGGCATCGGCTATTGGTTACTATGGCGCCAGAGACGACGAAACACTGAACGAGCAGGGCAAGGCCGGCAGCGACTTCGCAGCCACGCTGTGTAAAGATTGGGAGGCCGCCGCGCAGAAAGCATCCGTTTCAACTGACGTGATCTGCTTGCGACTTGGTGTCGTCCTTGGGTCCGGGGGCGCATTGGAAAATCTTCTACCCCCTTTCCGGCTAGGACTAGGTGGCCCAATCGGGCATGGCAAGCAATGGTTTAGTTGGATTCATATCGACGATCTGACCAACCTGATTATGGCCTGTGTGGAAGGCCAAATAAGCGCACCCGTCGTCAATGCAACGGCACCGCAACCGGTACAAAATCGTGACTTTGCCAAAGCACTAGGTCACTGCCTGAAGCGACCCGCCATTCTACCCATGCCAGCCTTGGCAATGAAATTACTCTTGGGCGAAGTCTCAAGTCTATTAACGACCGGTCAACGTGTCATACCTGAGGTAGCACAAGCCCAGGGCTTTAACTTCAGGTTCCCAGATATCGATAGCGCTCTTACCGATCTTCTTGAGAAACGCAAATGACACTGCGAGAGGCTATAGCCAATATCGAAAAACCAATCGCTCTAGTTAACGGCGCAACTGGTGGCATCGGACTCGCTATTGTCAAAGCGCTATTAAGGCAACCTCATTGGACGGCCATTTTTGCATTGTCGCGTTCAGCCCAATCAAACACGGCATTGTTAGCATTGGCAGATTTGGACGAGCGCCTATGCGTACTGTCGACAGATCTAAGCAATAGCCAAGATCAAGAGGACCTAGGACGTAACATAGAAGCTGTTGACGGTCAGCTAGTATACATCTGTAATTGTGTTGGTATATTGCATGAAAAGAACATCCGTCCAGAAAAACGCCTAGAAGATTGCACTCAGCAGGCAATGCATTCTGCGTTTAACACCAATGCGCTCATACCACTTTTTTTAATTCAGGCGCTGGTGAACTATATACCCAGAAACATTCCCTCTCTCTTTGTGAGCTTTTCAGCACGGGTCGGAAGCATTAGCGACAACCGGCTGGGGGGCTGGTATGCCTACCGAACATCCAAAGCCGCCCACAATATGTTGATAAAAACGCTTTCGGTCGAATTAAGCCGCAGACGACCACATTTAACGATCATTGCCTATCACCCGGGAACCGCAGACAGCGCACTATCTCGTCCCTTCCAAAAAAATGTTCCATCCGAGAAGCTCTTCAGTTGTGACCAAGCTGCCAGCTATTTCTTATCAGTGACAGATAAACTGACCGAGCAAGACACCGGAAGCTTTTTCGCCTGGGACGGGTCGACGATTCCATGGTGAATCGTGGCCACCACCACGAACGTGCTTTTGCACACACCAGAGTTCGCGTTCTCACGCACTAACGAAATGGCTCTTCGCTCTGCATTAATCACTATGCCTGATCGGTAAAACAAACACGCTTCTTCAGCCCCTTCAAATCACTCTGAGTACTGCTATACTCGCGCACTCATTTAATTTTATTAACAATGATGACAAGGACCTGTTATGAAACTCGAAACGCTTGCAGTGCGCGCCGGATTCAATGTAGACCCGACTACCAATGCTGTTGTAACGCCTATTTATCAAACGACCTCATACGCTTTTGACGATACTCAGCATGGCGCAGATCTGTTCGATCTGAAAGTCCCGGGCAATATTTACACCCGTATAATGAACCCCACTAACGCCGTGTTAGAGGAGCGAGTTGCCGCACTCGAGGGCGGCGTCGGTGCATTGGCAGTCTCATCAGGTATGGCCGCAATTGAATACGCCCTGGAGACAATATCTGAAGTAGGCGATAACATCGTAGCCACTAGTAAACTTTACGGCGGAACTTACAATTTCTTCGCCCACTCACTACCTCGCCGCGGCATAGAAACGCGATTTGTGAGCCACGACGACTATGAGGCGATGGCAAATGCGATCGATAGCAAGACCAAAGCAGTTTTCTGTGAATCAATCGGTAACCCCGCGGGCAATATTGTCGATATCGAGAAGCTGGCCGAGATCGCACATCAACATGGCGTTCCGCTAATCGTAGACAATACTGTAGCCACGCCCTATCTATGGCGCCCCTTTGAGCACGGCGCTGATATCGTTATTCACTCGTTGACCAAATACATGGGCGGCCACGGTAACTCCGTTGCTGGCATCATTGTCGATTCCGGCAAATTTCCTTGGGCTGAGCACAAGGAGCGTTTCCCTATGCTCAACGAGCCAGACCCGGCTTATCACGGTGTGGTTTACACTGAGGCGATGGGCGAAGCCGCGTTTATTGGTCGCGCACGCGTGGTGCCATTACGTAATACCGGTGCGGCACTGAGCCCAATGAACACCTTTTTGATACTGCAAGGTATAGAAACACTGCCACTGCGTATGGATCGCCACTGCGAAAACGCGCAGAAAGTAGCCGAATTTCTGCGCGACCACCCCAAAGTTGAATGGGTAAACTATGCCGGTTTGCCTGAAAGCCCAGACCATTCGCTTGCTAAGAAATACTTGCAGGGCCGAGCGTCGGGCATTCTAAGTTTTGGTATTAAAGGAGGTCAGGAAGCCGGAGCGCGCTTTATCGACGCGCTGCAACTGGTGCTTCGCCTTGTAAACATCGGCGACGCACGCAGTCTTGCCTGCCATCCAGCCTCCACCACCCACCGCCAATTGGACGACAAAGAACTTGCCAGTGCGGGTGTAAGCCGGGAAATGGTTCGTCTATCCATTGGCATCGAGCATGTAGACGACATTCTTGCCGACCTCAGCCAAGCCTTAGACGCGGCCGCATAAAAGCGCTCAATGAAAGGGAGAGCCTCTTGCTCTCCCTGCTCCGCCGCTGCTTTGCAGCACTCCCAAATTTCTTAGAGATTATTTTCCGCTTCGGAAATAACCGTATCGAACCTTTTACTAAGCGCCTTTTGTCGCTGTACGCAGAGATAAAGCGTTTCATTCACGGGCTTTTTCAGTCGATGTACTTTAATACGCCTGGGTTTAGAAAATGCATTAACCGCATGGGCCGGTAGCACCGTAAAGCCCAAGCCCATACTGACCGGTTCCAAAATCAGGCTGATTTGGTTTGAGAAGCCTCGTTTTTCGAGCAGATTGCTGTGCTGAAATTCAGGGTAATTGGCGCTTAACAGCAGGTCCGCGTGATGACTTCCATCTGGGTGGTCAATAAACCCAAGCGAAACCAACGTGTTCCAACTCGGGTTCTCTATGCCAGCTGGGGTTACCAATAACAGTGGCTCCTGCGCAATAGGACGGCTATGTACTTCCACGCGTCTGGATTTTGATGTGATAAAGCCAATATCAGCCCTGGCGTCAGCAATAGCAGACTCTACATCCCTATTAGGTGCAAAGCGGTAGTCAATGACGAGCTTCGGATGCTTCCGCTGTAACGCTAGGAGCTGGGGATACAACTTAAGCCCCACGCTTCCCGGAGACATCACGCGCACCTCACCCTCATACGGTGGATCTTCACCTACACGCTGCTCTAAATCCGACAAAGCAGCGATGATTTCGCGTGCCTCGCTGTAAAGCCGTTCCCCAGCATCGGAAAGCGAAAATTGCTTGCCCTTTCTAACGAGCAACTCGACATCGAGCTGCTGTTCCAGCTTACGCACATGCTGACTGACACCGGACTGCGTCATATGCAGCCGCTCCGCGGTTTTGGTGAAATGACCGACTTCCACCAGCGTGCAAAAGCTGTGTAACCACACCGTATTTATCATTACAAAATATACTCATAGAGATGACAAATGATAATTTTATGTAATTTAACAGACCTTATAGACTCCACACCAGCATTAAGACAAGGAGAACAGATTATGAGTAATGTCTACCCAAGAAATTTTTCGCACATTGGCATTTCAGTGCCAGACCTAGAAAAAGCTGTTGAATTCTATACCAGCGTCATGGGTTGGTATTTGATCATGGAGCCAACAGAAATAGAGGAGGACTCTAGCGCTATCGGCGAAATGTGCACGGACGTGTTTGGCCCAGGCTGGGGCAGTTTTCGCATTGCACACCTGTCAACAGGTGACAGAATTGGAGTGGAAATATTCCAGTTCAGGAATCAGGCCAACCCGGAAAACAACTTCGAATACTGGAAGACTGGTGTTTTTCATTTCTGCGTGCAAGACCCAAACGTTGAAGAGCTGGCTGAACGCATCGTAGCCGCCGGTGGCAAAAAACGTATGGAGAAACCTCGCTATTACTACCCTGGCGAGAAACCTTATCGCATGATTTACATGGAAGACCCGTTTGGGAATATCGTGGAAATCTATAGCCACAGCTATGAACTGGTCTACAGCGAAGGTGCCTATTAAGAACTCGGGATCACGACCCTGCCAAGGGCAATGGAATTTACGACGTCGTTGCTACTCCCCCAAGCCAGCCTTAGGTCCTGAACCCTAGGCTGGGAGCAGGTCACAAGCACCCAGCCGTACGGGTGCTTGCTACCCAGCTTACCCATCCACTTCCCCTCAACCACCGATTCGTGTTTGCCAGCAAGGCGCTTTCACTTCGCCGCCGAGCTAACGATTTTGCAATGATTATGGCGTCACTGGCAGGCTAGTATATTTCACTAATCCTTTGTCACGCCGCGTGACCCTGCACCGGCTCTACATACACAACCCACGACGAGTACACCGCTATGTCAAATAACGTAGAAAACGCCACCCTGTACGATGGTGTCTGTATGCCCCATCTTTTGATTGAAGGTCTGAATCGCTACGACGACCGTCCGTGCCTGTTTATGGGTGATGACCATATCCTCAGTTATCGAGATATGCGAGAAACCACCAGTAGACTGATGCAGGCACTGGCGTCACTAGGTCTGGGCAAAGGCACACGCGCAGCCATCATATCCGGTAACCGCCCGGAGGTTCTTTCAAATACAGCCGCGATGTCTATTTCCGGGTTTATCGGTACGCCGCTACATCCGATGGGCTCTCTCGATGACCACATTTATGTTTTGCAGGATGCAGAAATTGAGGTGCTGATTTTCGATCCTCAATTGTTTGGCGAGCACGTCGCCAAACTCAAAGAACGCGTACCAACCATCAAACACTTCCTCGCCTTCGGACCCACTGACGTTGGTACCGACTATCTAGCGCTAGCGGAAACCTTTGATCCCAAGCCGTTAGTTGCGGCCGATATTACCCCGGACGACCTCGGCTCCATCAACTACACCGGCGGTACTACCGGCAAGCCCAAAGGTGTGATGTCCACCCATCGCGGCACAGCTTACATGGCCATGATTCAGGCTGCCGAATGGGAATTCCCGGAAGATCTGCGCATGTTGATGGCCACACCGCTGTCACACGCTGCGGCAGCGTTTTTCGTGCCCGTGCTGCAAAAAGGCGGGGCATTTTATGTATTACCCGGTTTTACTCCCGATCTGTTTTTCGACTGGGTAGAGAAATACTGTATCACCGCTACCATGCTCGTACCGGTAATGCTCTATGTGCTGCTGGACTCACCACGAGCCGATACCGCAGACATGTCGAGCATGGAAAGCATCTTCTACGGCGCCTCCCCCATGAGCCCGGCCCGGCTTCAACAGGGGCTGGAAAAGTGGGGGCAGATTTTTTATCAGTTTTTCGGTCAGTCGGAAGCACCGATGGTGCTGACCAATTTGTCGCGCAAGGATCACGACCTCAGCAAACCCGAGCGACTGGCCTCTTGTGGCCGTCCTGCTCCCTGGGTTCATCTGGCGCTTCTGGATGACAATAACGAACCGGTTGCCGAAGGCGAGCCCGGAGAAATCTGCGTACGCAGCCCGCTGGTAATGAAAGGCTACAAAGGCCTGCCCGAACAAACCGCCGAAGCCTTTGCCGGTGGCTGGCTGCATACCGGCGATATCGGACGGTTTGATGAAGAGGGCTTTCTGTATATTGTCGACCGCAAAAAAGACATGATCGTCACCGGCGGCTTTAACGTGTTCCCCCGTGAAGTGGAAGATGTGCTTTCGGGGCACGAAGCGGTTGCCCAAGTCGCTGTGGTTGGCGTGCCAGACGAGCGCTGGGGTGAATCGGTCAAGGCTGTCGTGGTTCTCAAACCTGGCGTCGACGGCACCGACGACGTGCGCCAGTCTCTCATCGACACGGTCAAACAAGCCAAAGGATCGGTACAGGCACCCAAATCGGTCGACTTTGTCACCTCCATCCCGCTCACGCCAGTTGGCAAACCGGACAAAAAAGCTCTGAAAGCCCAGTACTGGGGTAACGCCAGCCGTGGCGTACAGTAACAACCTCTTCAGCCGGGCAGCCTGACGGCTGCCCTTCCCCTGCATTATCGCCCTCGCTTGTCAAAGCGCGGATTCCTTTCCTTACGGCCTTTTAACGCACAACCGTGTTGATTTATTCCTTCAACTCAGTTGAAATAATGAAACGTTGAGTTTCATAAAATTATCCGCGTTCAGTAGATCACCCGACGCCAAATCAAAACAATAAGTAGGAATACACGATGACAACCGCTGTAGATACCCGAGATTATTTTACCGACCTGTCACTGCTCAAAGACCCCTACAGCTACCTCGCGACCATACGAGCACAAGGCCCTGTGTATCACTATCCAAAGCGAGATCTCTACTATGTAACCGGCTTTGAAGAAGCCATTGAGGTGTTGCGCAACTCAGAGGATTTCGCCTCTGTTGCTACCGCCGCCGGTATCGCTCCCCTGCCCTTCGAGCCCGAAGGCGACGATATCTCCGAGCAGATTGAAAAGTACCGACCGGAAATCCTGGGCAGCGATATGGTTGCTGCCTACGACGGCCCTCGCCACGCGGCGTTGCGTAGCTTGATTTCACGCATTTTCACGCCCTCGCGGCTGAAGGAAAACGAAGAATATATAGATCGACTGGCGGATGAGATCGCCGCCGAGATGGTGGCCAAAGGTTCCTGCGAAGTCATTAACGAAGTAGCAACGCCTTATGTAACGCTGGTTATCGCCGACTTACTGGGTGTACCCGACGAAGACATGAATGCCTTCCGCGATGCCATCGACGCCGGCCCACCTCCCTTTGACATGACCGCCGTAGACAGCGACGCCCAGGCAGAGCCCAGCAGTTTCTTTATTACCTGCGGTACATTCTTCTACAACTACGTGACCGATCGTCGCACTAACCCGCGTGACGACATCATGACCGAACTGGCGAATGCCAGCTTTCCCGACGGGTCTGTGCCAGATGATATTGAACTGGTCAAAACCATGATGTTCCTGTTCGGTGCAGGCCAGGACACCACCGCAAAGCTGCTCGGCAATGCCATTCGTTATCTGGCCGAAGACACGGAATTGCAGCAGCTGCTGCGCGAAGATCGCACGAAAGTAAACGGCTTTATTGAAGAAATGCTACGGATGGAAGGATCGGTGAAGGCAACTTTCCGACTCGCCAAACGCAACGCCAGTATTGGTGGTGTCGAAATACCCGCAGGCAAGCGCGTTATTATTTTCCTCTCCGGTGCCAACCGCGACCCGGTGCGATGGGAATCACCGGACGAGTTCCAATTGCAGCGCGAGCGCCACACCCGCCATGTTGCCTTTGGTCAGGGCTTGCATACCTGTATAGGTGCACCGCTGGCGCGCACTGAAGTCCGGGTAATACTCAATAAGATTCTGGACAAGACCGCCAACTTTACCCTGTCTGAAACCCACCATGGCGGCGGCGACGATCGCCGTATAGATTATGAAACCAGCTACGTCATTCGCGGCCTGAGCAACCTGCATATCAATATCACGCCCGCCTAACCCATACCGCTGCTGCCCGGCGGGAATCCTCCTGCGGGCAGTGGCTTTTGTGCGCTAAAATTGCAAAGGGAGTTGAGTTGTGACCACATCGCTACAAACGCTGGTCGATAAACAAGACATCACCGAATTGATCTATCGCTACTGCCGCAGTGTAGACCGACTCGACGAGGCACTTGGCTATTCCATCTGGCACGATGACGGAATCGCCGACTACGGGGATTTCTATCGCGGACCCGGACGCGGGGTGATTGATCTTATCTGTGACAATCATCGGCACACCTTGCACCACAGCCATCAACTCGCAAACATCCTGATTAACGTCGACGGCGAACAAGCCGGCAGCGAAGCCTATGTCACCGCAAACCTTCGCGTGAAACAGGGCGAAACCACACAGCAGATAACCGTGTGGACACGCTATATCGATCGCTGGGAAAAGCGTGATGGCCGCTGGGGCCTAGTTAAACGCAAAGCTCTGCGAGATTTCGATGAAGTCCGAGAAGTAACTCCCATGAGCCAGCCGCAAAGTGAAGGCAGCCGTGACCGACTTGATCCGTCCTATAGCGCCTTGAACCTATTCGAATCTTAATGTCCTAGAGGAATCGCGAGTGAAAGCAGCTTACTTCATCGACGGCCGGGTTGAAGTGGGCTCTATGCCCGATCCCACCCCGGGAAAAGGCCAGGTTCTCGTTCGCACACACAGCTGTGGCATGTGTGCATCAGATTCCCATTTTCTAACATCCGGTAAGCACGTCATTGAGCTATGCAAAAAGCACGGCGGGCCCTATGCCGCGCTCGATTTCAGTAAGGCCTTTGTTCCTGGACATGAATTTGTCGGCGAAATTCTGGATTATGGTCCCGGCAGCCGCAAGCCGCTGCGAGTGGGCAGCAAGGTCACCTCCATGCCGTTAATGCTGAAAGACGGTGGGCACGCCGTTATTGGCTACGACAATCACTGCCCCGGAGGTTTTGGCGAATACATGCTACTCGATGAGAACTTGATGATCGAAGTACCTGCGGAACTGGACGATGACATCGCTGCCATGACTGAACCACTGGCAGTCGGGCTTGAGCATGCGCGCCGCGGCGCACCAACGAAAGACGATGTGGCGCTGGTACTCGGGTGTGGTGCGATCGGACTAGGTGTTATCGCGGGTCTCAAATTGATGGGCATCGGCCCGATAGTTGCGGCAGACTTCCACGAATCACGACGTCTGCTCGCGCTTGATGCAGGTGCAGATATCGTCATCGACCCAAAAGCACAATCAGCGTACGAGCCCCTGCCCGATCTCGGTCAGCGCCAGGTCAATCTGGTTTATGAATGCGTGGGGCTGCCAGGCCTGCTTCAAAATATCATCCAATCTGTCGCTTTCGGCGCTCGCATCGTGATGGGCGGCTATTGCATGGAACCGGACCAGTTCCTGATATTTGCTGCCCAGAACAAACGCCTAACAGTACATTTTGCTGGAGGCGAGGAACCCCAGGATATGGCGTTGGCACTACAGTCGATCTGCGATGGTCGTGTGGATGTCAGTAAATGGGTGGGTGCGCGCATAGGGCTCAATGGAGTTGGCAAGGCCCTGAGCGAGTTGTCTGGACCTGCGGCACCTGTGCGCACGGTGGTTGACCCGAGATCCCAGTAACATCAGTTGCCGCTGTTTCGCGCCCGCCGTTGCAAATGACTCAAGAACAACTGGTGCGCGAACACAGGTCTACCCTCTTCTCGGTCACGCCAGTATAAGTTGAACTCCGCCAATGCCATTTCCAGCTCAGTCACTGAGGTGCCATCAAGTATTGCGTGCGCAAGTACCTGAGGTGGAGGAAGGTAGTTATCGGCGTCATCGAAATGCTCTGTGCCCACCCTAGCCCTCAGGTCAATTTCCGTTGTTTCGTTGAGGATTTCTTCAGCAATTTCCCTGTCGGTATAGCCCTGCTGAGTGAGTTTGCTGATGAGCTGTATGGCTTTCATTCAAATTCCCGCCGTGTACGTGGCGTTTTTGCTGGCAGTAAGTAAGTTACTTTATAGCTTATTACTGACAGGAGCTTAAAGGAGGATACAGGATATAGAGGGTAGTATATGGGCGACCGTAACACATTGAAATAAAAAGATTTAATCTGTTATGTCGGGTGCTTGCTGTATTCTGCCCTGTCATCAATTGTGTCTCCCCTTCTGTGGTTTGTGTCTTCCTTTCTTGGGACTCTGTCATCCTTTCCCTGTGGATAACCCGCTTTTTTATCTCTTGTTGGATAAATAAATTTCGCCTTGAAAAAAATGTGTCCAATATAAATTCGAACGGTAGCGCATTTGAATTGTAAATCTGGGAGGTAGCTCAGAAAGGGTGACAGAATCCAGAAATTTTCAGGTTGGGAAATTTTTTGGGAAGCCACAGATGTTTGCATCCCCTGGTCTATTTTCTGAATTTCAGGTGCGCAGACCGGCATTCGTGTTAGCAAATTTATTGAAAGGGGAAAAAAAATTTCAGGCCAGTCGGGGAACAGAGCCTTTGATGGGTTCGGGGGTGCGGTGCAGGATCAGCCCTTTGCGACGATCAGCCTGCAGGGGCAGTGTGATACCGGCTCGGGATTTCAGTTGCTCAATTGCATCCATCACTTCACGTATAGCATCGGCCGTGGTGGAGCATTGGCTCAATAGCTGATGGTGAATCTGTTCCCAAGTAATGCGGGCCAGCGGTTTGTCGGCACGCTCAAGCGCATCCAGCCGCCAAACGCACCAGTAGTACAAGTCGTAGGCATGCGGGCTGTCTAGGTCTGCCACCTGATTCAGTACTTCGTAATCGATGGGTACAGCATGCTCGGCGGCAAAGGTTTGAAACTCAGGTGAGAATTGCAGCCAGCCACCAGACTTGCGGTTAAAACCTTTTGAGCTCCAGAGGAAGGCATCGGACGCAATCGGGATCTGCTTGTAACGCACCACATCGATGTCTTCGCTGTCGCCCTCGCCGTTAACGGTGAGAGACGCGCTTCGGGAAATCTGAATGGTGGTTTTGGCCCAGCTTTCGATGGAATCCGGGTAACGGCGCAAGGCCCCCCGCTCGCCTTTGGTAGCTACTCGGCCGAACACTTTTTCGACCAGCGTCTTCTTAATGCCGGTTAACTCCAGTCGGCCTTCCGGTAAACGGATGCACTCAGTAGTGAGGTAAGCCAGAGCGAGTCTGCCGGGGATTCCGTAGGGTAGGCCTGGGCGTTTATCGCCCTGCCCTTTCTCGATGGGAATCGACAGTGTGAGTTCGGTATCACCGTTCACAGAATGGTATTGAGTGACCCCACCATCTGGCGCCGTTACCGGAATAGCCGACTGCACCAGTGGTGAAGGACAAAACCACAGGTTGCGGTCTGCCCCGGTGTCGCTATGCAATGCGCGGCAATGGTCGTATAGGTCAAACAGGGTGTCGCCCAACAGCGGAATCTCTGCCAGTGGAATCCGGTTAATCGCATCGCGCGGAACAGCAGCGAGCCCGTGTTGGGCAATAGTAGAAAGGATTTCGTTAGCGCTCAGCAAAGATGCGAGTTGCGATGGGCTGGTTGGCGCGGTCGATCTGGCAGGCACACTTTCCGCTAGAGCAATCAGCTCCCGGAATTCCGGAGTGTTTTTGACGGCCAGATTGGACATTTTTTTATGTGGACCGCTCCAAAAGTATGCAAAATGCTTTACGATACCGGAACAGTATACAACACCGCTAAAAACGTCAATAGGGCGATCAGAGATGACGACTCCAAACTATATAGAAGACTTGAAGTCCCAGGTTCAGGGTTACAAACAGCGCGGCCGCGCTATTCTGGAGAACCTTGAGGATTATATCTCCAGTTCAGGCATAGAGCTAACCGAAGGCGAGCGCGAACAGCTCGGCCTCATCAACAAGCGCACCTGCAAGCGCCGCTTCAGTGTACAGGATGTAGCCGACTTGGTGGGCATGTCCCGTTCCTCCATACACCGCTATATTGATCTGGGTGAAATTCCCGACAGGCCAACCCGCGAAACTAATGGTCGGACAGTAAAGTTAGGCTATACGCTGGAGCAGGTTTGGGAAATAAGACAAAAGCTGGGGCGACTGCCAAAACGAGACCGGATGGCGATTGTCGGTTTCCTGAACCAGAAGGGCGGGGTAGGCAAGAGCACCAAAAGCTGGATGTTCGGTCAATATATGGCGCTGCGGGGTTTCCGCGTGCTGTATGTGGACACAGATCCCCAAGCGAGCTTGTCCTTCCTGCTGGGTTATCGGCCGCGCACTGATGTTGGCTACTGGGATACTTTTGCGCCGTTTCTGTTGCAGGATATCGAAGGTGCAGAGGAGGAGTTTGGCGACGGCGGCAAGGTGTCGGATCTTCGCTATTGTATCCGGCCTACCCACTGGCCAAACATCGATATCATTCCGGCCTGTAACGACCTGCTGGAGCTGGAAGTGCAATCAGACCACATCATGCACGGCAGCCCGAACACCTATGAGTCCCTCACGGGTATTCAGCTTAACAGCCCGATGGATTTGCTGCGTAATGGGGTAGAGCGCCTGGGCGATGACTACGATGTGGTGATCTTCGACGGCACGCCCTCGGTCAACACCTCGACGATGAACATTTTTTCTACCTGCGATGCGGTTGTCGCGCCGGTGCCCTGTGGGATGCTGGACTTTAACAGCAGCGTTGAATTTTGCGCGATGATCGAGGAGATTCTCGATTCCTATATAGAGCACGGCATCAACCCGCCACTGCCGCAGTTGCACTTTCTGCTCGCCAAGTTTCACAACAACGCACCGTCGCGGTTTATGGAAGTACTGATACGCAAGACCTTCACTAACGCGCTGCTTACTCATTACGCCACCGCGTCGGATGAAATTCAGAAGCACTCGACCAGTTTCCGCTCGGTGTATGAAATCAACACCGCCGACACCAACAACAGCAAGGCGCTGAAACGCACCCGCGAAGAATACGATGCGCTGTTTGAGGAAATTCGCACCACGGTGCTGGCACCCATCATGAATGATCGCTACGCCGCCAGAATTTAAGGGAGGATACGTTATGACTACGAAGAAGCCCGGCCCCTACGCAGACCTCGACGCCATCACTGGTGATATAGGGGATAGTGCCAGCGAGAAAAAGCCCGACAAACCGACCCGCACCAGCGTGCGGCAGAACAAAGTATCTCCGCCTGTGGCGGCGCGCGTTATTACGAAAGGGGAGGCGCCTGGCAGTAAGTCGTCCAACCTGATCGAGCGCTTGAAAGCTTCCGCTGATTCAATCGAAAAAACCATGCCGGTGACTGGCGTTAAAGTGCGCTTGCGGTTACAGGAAATCGACACCGAGTTGGTAGATGTATCCCCAGAAAATGAGCGCGATCAGGATTTGCTCGATGAATCTTCGGTGTCGGATATTCTGCCCTCGTTCATCAAAAACGGGCAGCAGCAACCTGGCACGCTGCGGCCAAAAGGGGAGGGGCGCTTCGAGTTGATCGAGGGTTCCCGCCGTCTGTTTTGTGCCAAGCTGACTCGCCGCAAATATCTGGCGTTGGTGGGTGATATTCCAGATGCCGATGTCCGCGTACTGTCGCGTACCGAAAACGTTCATAAGCCACCGTCCGCCTTTGAACGCGCGCGCGCCTACCAGCGCGACATCGAGTCGGGCCTGTTTAAAACCTGGGAGCAGTTGGCTGCCGCAGAAGGTATTACCAAAAGCACCCTGTCGCGGTACAAGGCTCTGATAGAAGTGGACCGCGCCTTTGTTAAAGCCTTTCCTGATCCGAACAGCTTCTCCAGTAAAAACGCGGAGTGGATTCGCAAAACCCAGAACACCGACGAGCGGGTGGCAAAGGCACTGCTCGATGCGGCACGTGAGCTGGCCAAGCTCAAAGCCGCTGCAAGCGAAAAGGGCATTGATCCACCCACTGCAGAAGAGGTGATGACGCGACTGAGAAAAGTAGCTCGCGAGAGCCAGAACCAGGGCGGGCCTACCCCGAAGAAGCCGGTGGTCTATAAGACGCCTGATGGGCGCCGTCAGGTCAAACACAGCATCGCCCGTGATGGAAAGTCGGTGAAGCTGGAGCTAAAAGGCTTGAGCGAGGCCGCATTGAAAGAGGTGGTGGAGCAGGTGAAGCGCATTGCTGGCGTTAGCTAGGTTCGCCCGGCGAACCTAGCCCTCAATATGGCCGTAACTCAATGAATATAAAGGAAAATAACTGAATTTTTAAGCGGGACAAAATGTCCCGCTTTTTGTTTCTGTGCGGTGTGAAACGTGTTGCAGGTTCTACGTGGTGTTTATAGTGGAAAGTGTGTAAAGAGAGACGCTTATACGCTGAAAGCCCCGGACTACAGGCGTTTGACGGCACCCTACGCCGCCTGAGTTTTTTACACAGTGTGTAGTTCCGTGTGTAGATACTTATTACCTCCACCGCGCGAGGGAGCGCATTGAATAACCTGGCTGATGGAGTCCTGCCTTTCTGCTGGATGTAGCTTTACTGAATGATGTTTGGGCCAGCTATTTGTAGGTCGTGTAAAACATTCCCAATTTTACCCCTGTACCATCTTTGTGCTGGTGCCTCACAGCCATAGCCACTTCTTTGTAGGTCGATGACGTCGGGTTGCATAGGGGTAGAGATGGCACCGCGGCGGCTAACTATCATTTACATGTAGGTTAAGGGTATTTGGTTTTATACCGGCGCAGCGTGGGAACAGCTGAGTGCCGCGGAAGGAATATCAAAGGCCAATGCGTCTTACTATAAGGCGCTAATTGAATTAGATCCGGCCATTGTTAAAGCCTTTGCCGATGTGAACGACCTGACCACCAGATTCGCCAGGGTCATAAGAAAGACAATGGCGCAAGATGGGGCTGTAGCAAAAGCCATCCTCAATAAAGCGAAGGAAATCCGTGATGCAAACATGGAGGCTCTCTCGAGGGGGCAGGATGTCATGCCTGCTGACGA
>NZ_JBFJTH010000095.1:0-14844 GCF_041625495.1 Litorivivens sp.
CCCCCGGATTGTGCCGTACCCATCGGAATTGCCCCCAAATGCTCGGCCATGCCCCGGCGGCAATTTCGTTCTGCCATGGTCTCAGCCCGCGCCCTGAAGCTACCCTGCCTCAACAGAGAGCCATAACCTGTTGTTATTGCTTACATTAATAGACAGATCCCGCGATCACGATCTCTCCCTAGCATGGCACCCCACCCCAATGCCAGCCGGGCCACAGCGCTTGATGCCACACTCAAAATGGCGATAATGACCGACCAAAAACAAACGGACGACCACAGCGGGTCGACCTCACCAAACCTGCCGCGATCCCGATGATTCGGGCCCGACAATTCGGATACCTATGAGCCAGGCCGCAAGAGCCCCAGACATCAGGAGTCAGCCTCCGCTATTGCAGAAACTGGCCAGCATGAATTTGCTGACCAGTGGATCTCCTGCCAGCTATAACCTGGCAGAGCTGTTGGGTGCCCAAATAAACCTGTCCGACTCTATTTCGCTGGCACGGGCGCTGACTTCGCTCGAAACAATCAAAACCAGCGACTCTCTATCCATGGAGCGGCCCCAGCGCCAGTTCCTGAACGCGCGCGGCGGTATGATCCGCTTCGTGCTCAGAAGCTTCGAAGCCAACGAAACAGCCATACCGTTTATGCTGCCACAGGCCAATCAGACGACCCTGGACGACCCGGCAGAAGCCATAAAGCCCTATCAACGCTTTTATTCACTGCACCAGAGCGAAATGGATCACCGCGTAACCACCTTACGCAAATCCCTGCGCGCCTCACTGGCATTGGACGGACCGCCCCGCTCCAAACTCGCGAATCTGGATCGCATTCTGGACGATACCCTGGGCGAATACGGCCGCAAGGTTCTGGCGCGACTACCCAAAATGCTAGTTGCGCGCTTCGCACTGCATCGAGAAGAATTTCTGAATTCGGCAACTGCCGACCAACCCATCGCGCCCGCCAACTGGCAACACAGTGGTGGCTGGCTTCACGGCTTTCATCAGGACATCAAGCAATTGCTACTGGCCGAGCTAGACCTTCGTCTGCTCCCCGCCCGCGCCCTGCTGGAAGCCCTGGAAACACAGGACTGAACATGACACGAACCGTTTCCATTATTCTCTTTACCCTCGGCGCTGGCGTGGTGCTGTGGATGAGTTCAAGTTTCGTCGCCAGCAGTACGTTGGCGCTGCTAGTGAGCGTACTGATAGCTGCCGCCTATACCACCGGCTTTGTGGAACTGCTGCGCTACCAGCGCGAAACCACAGCATTGCAGCACGCGCTGGACACCGCTGAGCACCCGGTCACTGACCTTAACCAGTGGTTGCAGCAACTCCCGACCACCCTGCGATTTTCCGTACGCCAGCGAATTTACGGCGAAGCGACCGGTTTACCCGCGCCGCTGCTAACGCCCTATCTGGTGGGCTTGCTGGTCATGCTGGGCTTGCTGGGCACCTTTATTGGTATGGTCGAAACCCTGCAAGGAGCAGTGGGAGCGCTGCAGGGCAGCACCGAACTGGAAGCAGTGCGAGACGGACTAGCCGCACCCATACAGGGACTTGGACTGGCTTTTGCGACCTCCGTTGCCGGTATCACTGCCTCCGCCATGCTCGGCCTGATATCAACGCTCAGCAGACGCGAGCGCCTGCAGGCGTCTCGCACGCTCGACAGCGAAATGGCGGATGCCTTCAAAGTGCACTCGCTAAACCACCAGCGCCGTGAAACCTACGACGCACTGCGCGCACAGTCCACAGCTCTGCCAGCCGTAGCAGAGCAGCTGGGCAGCCTGGCCAAACACTTTGACGAACGCATGCAACAACTCGCTGACAACCTCACCCAGAGCCAGCAGACCCTGCAAAGCAGCCTCGCCACCCAATTCGAAGAACTCAGCCAAGCCGTAGAAACATCACTTAGCCAGGGCTTTAAGGATACTGGCCGCGTAGCCGCCGAAAGCGCCGCTCCCGTATTGCAAAGCTTTATGGACAGTCTACGCAGTGAAAGCCACGCCACTGAGCAAGCACTGGGTAAAGCGGTAGACAACCACCTGAATGTCATTCAGCAGCAGCTAGCCAGCAATAGCGAGACAATTGAACAAAGTTGGCAACGCGCTATGCAAACCCAACAAAACACCAACAAAGAATTGCTGTTGGCGTTAGCTGAGCAGGTAACCAGCGCTCAAAATACATTGAGCAACGGCGCCGAAGCCCTGTTAGCAAACTTGCAGCAAGCCAATGCGCGCTGGCTTTCCAACGTGCAGGAGCACGAACAACAGCGGCTTGAACAATGGCAAAACCGTCTCGCCGAGAGCGCCCAACAGCTGCACAGCGCTTCAGAAACGCTTGCCCAGAAAACACAACAAGCAGCATCTGACAGCCAGCGCAGCATCGCGTCGCTAATGGAAAAAAGCGATGCTCTGTTACAACAGCAAACACAGCGCGAAGCCGACTGGCAATCAACCGCAGCACAACAACTCGACGCACTTGTTAGTCGCACCAGCGAGCAGCTCATTGCCCTGCGTAACGAAGAACAACAGCGCGGCGAAGCCGCGATTGCACGGCTGGCTGAACTGCAGGAAAGCAGCGCCAGCCAACTCGCGTCGCTTGGGGCCGCATTGGAAGAGCCCATGTCGCGCTTGATGGCTACTGCATCCGACGCTCCCAAAGCAGCGGCAGAAGTAATCGCGCAACTACGCAGTGAAATCAGTAAAAACATTGAACGCGATAACGCCCTGCTCGAAGAGCGCCAACAAACGCTCGGCCAGATGGAGAAGTTATCCGCTAGCCTGGAAGAAAATGCCCGCCTGCAGCGCGAAGCCGTAGAAGCAATGCTGCAAGGTTCCACCGAAAACCTAGCTTCTGTTGCACAAAAATTCGAAGAAAAAGTGACCCACGAAAGTGCGGCACTAAACGAACAGATCGCCAGCTTTTCTGCCAGCACTGCCGAACTCACTGCGCTGGGCGAGGTATTTACCAATGCCGTTCAACAGTTCGGTGAATCAAACAGCCAACTGATGACGCGGCTTGAGCAGATTGAATCGGTTCTGGTGAACGCAGGGCAGCGCAGCGACGAGCAGATGGCTTACTACCTCAGCCAGGCAAGGGAGATAATCGACCACAACCTCCTCACGCAACAGGAACTGCTTGAACGCCTGCAAAAACTTGGCGCAACGGCGGAGAGCTGATCATGGCGGATATCGAAAACAGCCTTGATCCGGAACCGCCCATCTGGGCCGTATTCGGCGATCTGATGACCGGCATGGTCGGTGTGTTCGTATTGCTGCTGGTGTGGGCCCTGGGTTTTCAACTGGAGTTATCCCAGTCGTTAAAACAGGAAGTTGCCAAACGCGAAGCAGAGCAAGCGCGTCGTCAGGCCCTGGAACAGGCATTGGCAGCCCCTCTGTCACAGGGGCGCATCACTTTTGAGCAGGGCCGCATCGGCATCAGCGGCAGTGTGTTGTTTGCCCTCAACTCAGCAGATTTACAGGACGAGGGCCGTGCGCTGCTCGAAAGCCTGATCGAACCTCTGCAACTCTATCTGGCCGAACACGATCAGTTACTGATGGTCAGCGGTTTTACCGACGACCTGCCAATACAGGAAGGGAACCTGAATTTCAGCGACAACTGGGAGCTGTCTGCCCAGCGTTCACTCACGGTAACCCGTACGTTGATCGACGCCGGCATGCCGGCCGACTTGGTGTTCGCCGCCGCTTTTGGCGATCAACAACCGGTGGCCTCCAACGACGATGCTGAAGGCCGCGCCCGAAACCGGCGCGTGGAAATGGCCCCTGTTCCGCGTGCTGGCAACGCCACATCAGGAAGCCAATGACGTGAGTGACGCGGGCGAGATACAACAGCAACTGGAACATCTGCGCGAACGTTTCAAAGAAACAACGCTGCCAGTAAGCGCGCAACTCGCAGAAGCTCTGCTGACCCGCGCGGAAAATGAACGTGAAGCGGTGGCGACCAAATTGCTACAGCGAGCGGAGCAATGTCTCGCCGCAGCCCACCAGACCCAATCGTTAGATGACAAAGTAACAGCCGCCGCAACCAACACGTCGTCCTTGCTGGCAGAACTGGTAGATTCACTTCGCCAAGACGCGGTACAGGCGGCCGCGCCCGTGCTAAGCAAACTGGACCAGCAACTACAGGATCAGAACACACGCCTGCTCGGTGAAGCCTTGCCAACGCCGGTGTCCGACGACGCACCGCAACCCGAAGCCGACGGCCTGCGCGCCGCCCAGAAGTTTCGACACACCCAGCAACGACATGCCAAACGCAAAACAGTCGAATTTGCTCTGGAGCGCCGCCCTGAAAACCCCGGCCCACTCAATCCGCAAATGCTGGCAGTGAAAATACTCAGCGAAATTCAGGCAGTATCGCCAGCGTATCTGGAACGCTACGTGAGTTTTATGGATGCCCTGGTAACGCTGGAAAAAAGCACAAACAAAGCCACGCGATCAGCAAAGAAAGCAACACGCCAAAAGGGCGCCTGACCCGCGCACGCCGCAGCGCATTAGGCAGGCATTGAGCGCCGGTATTTTTTTAGATTACCTAAGTATCACTGACAGCACTATCGGCAGTCGCCTCAGCTAAGGCAACCAATTGATAAGCAGTGTAATCAGGTTGCGACATCGCTTCATAAAAGCGCTGCTGGGACCAGGGCCAAGTTGCCGGTACGCCTTCCGCATCGAGATACCAGCTCTGGCAGCCGGAACCAAAGATGGTACGCTTAGCGGCGGCAATACGTTCACTGTCAAACACCTCCAGCGCCTCTTTACTGGCGGAAACTTCCCCATACTTGCCGCTATCGATCAAAGCAATCAGTTGCTCAATGTAATGCCACTGGTGTTCCGCTATGTCGATCAGGGAGAAGTTTCCCACCGGGCCATTGGGGCCATTGAGCATAAAGAGGTTGGGAAACTCCGGTATCGAAATGGCCATATAGGCGCGCGGCCGGGCAGCCCATACGTCATTTAATTCTACGCCGCCGCGCCCTGTCACATTCATCGGCCGCATAAACTGATCCGCCTGAAACCCAGTCGCCAGTGCAATAATATCCAGCTCATGCAGGGTGCCGTCTTTCATCCGCACGCCTTTGGGTTCTATACGATCGATAGCGCCAGTCTCTACTTCCACTGCCGGGCGCTGAACCGCCTGATAGAAATCGGGCGAGTAAATCAACCGCTTGCAGGCTGCGCGGTAATTGGGACGAAGCTTTTCCCGTAGTACGGGATCATCGACACTGTTCTCGAGATTGTCCCGAACAATCGCCTCGATTTCATGCATGGCGGGCGAATCGGGCTCCACTATGGCGTTGTTGAATCGCTCTACATTGGCCAGATATTCCGGCTCGTTCTGCATATATTTCAGCAACTCGGGGTCATCCCGAAACGCCTGCTTCTGCTCTTCACTAAAGAAAGGATTTTCAACTGGCATGATCCACTGCGGCGTACGCTGAAAATGCACCAGCTTCTGCATTCTCTCCGACAACGCCGACACAATCTGAACCCCGGTTGAGCCCGTGCCAATTACGCCGATGCGTCGTCCATCCAGCGGCACGCTGTGATCCCATCGTGCGGTATGAAAGAGATCACCCGAAAACGACTCCATGCCATCGATGGCTGGGTAGCGCGGCACATGCAGCACGCCAGTAGCTGCCACCACCACATCAGCAACATCTCGAATGCCACTGCGGGTCTCCAGGTGCCACTGCCTTTGCTGGTATTCGCAGCGGATGATCTCTTCGTTAAAACGAATGATCTTATCGACCCCGTACTTCCGGGTAGTACGTTCAAAATACGCCTGGATCTCCGCACCCGGCGGCAGATAGCGAGTCCAGTCCGGATTGGGTTCAAAAGAATAGGTATAGGAATGCGATGGCACATCACAGGTGAGGCCAGGATAAGTATTCTCACGCCAGGTGCCGCCGATGCGATCCGCTTTCTCATAGAGCATAACGTTGCGATAACCCGCCTGCAGCAGTTTGATACCGGCAAGGATGCCGGCCATACCGGCACCGATCACCACAAAGCGCAGATCCTGTCGTTTTCCCAGCACACTCATCACACCATCCCGTATTCCTGTCATTGAGGATCATGCTATCGCTGGCGCGCCAGAGGCAATACGTCCAGATGGAGTATTTTTAGAGGCACGAATCGCAAAACACTGAAAACAACCAGTGACGCGGACGCATATTTGACGCTGGGTATCGGCTGCGATCGACTATCACCATAGTCAGCCGCAGAGTCACTATTCGTGTGCGATGGGTGTGTCTGTGAAAAGGTATTCCCGCAGTTCCTTGTCGAAGCGCGGATCGCGTCGCCGGATCCATTCCAAAGTCATGGCCGCATGCTCTTTCTCTTCGTCCCGGTTGTGGGCAAGAATAGCCGCCAGTTCTTTATCCTTACAGGCATCCACCCGCTGGTTATACCAATCGACGGCTTCCAGCTCTTCCATTAACGAGGTGATAGCGCGGTGCATGTCTCTGGTTTCATCACTCAACTCGCCAATGGGCTCGTGATAACCCTCATTTGCCATGATGTGACTCCTTGCTCTATCTCTGGGGAAAGGCACCCGGCACAAAGCCAAGACCTGTCATTCAGACACTACCCATGATAACGATACGTAGCACCCCGTAGAATCAGTGAAGCCCCATTGAAATTGCTAATAATCACGTTACCGCGCCACACGGTCAGCTACCGCTGACACTTATACCACGCAGCGCCAGCGCAGATAATTCTCCGCTTCGGCCGCAGGTACAGGGCGCGCATACAGGTAGCCCTGTAAAATATCGCAGCCCCACTCCCTCAATAGCCGCAATTGGTCCGGGGTTTCCACGCCCTCGGCGACAACATCCATATGCAGCTGATAGGCCATGGTGATTACAGACCTAACCAAATTGGCGTGTCGCTCGCTGTTGGTAATCGCCTGTATAAAGCTTTTGTCAATTTTGATTTTTTTAAAGGTGAAGCGGAAAAGGTTTTCCAAACTGCTAAACCCGGTACCGAAATCATCTATCGACAAGGCATATCCCAGATCTGACAGGCGTTCTATATTGCTTGCGGCGGTAACCGCATCGTGGATCATCGCGGTTTCTGTCACTTCCAACACAAGTTCGTCCGGTGACAGTCCGAGCTGTTCCACCTTCTCGTGGAATACATCGGCACAGCCCTCCTCTTCGAGGTTACGCGGCGATAAATTGAAACCTACAGTCTTAAAGTCGTGGCCAGCAGTTTTCCACTGGCTTATCTGGTGAGAAATCTCACTCAGTACAAAATTATCGATATCCCCTATCAGGCCAACGCGTTCGGCAATGGGGATAAATTCATCAGGCCCAACAACACCCAGTGTTTCTGAGGTCCAGCGAACCAGCGCCTCAAATCCCGCCAGTTGCTTGTCTTCAAGATGGTAAAGCGGCTGATAGAACACACTGAATTCATGCTGCGAAACAGCGGATTTCAGCGCATTTCGAATGGCCTCAAAACGCAGGGAAGATTCCAGCATATTCCCTGAGAAACGCACCAGTTTGCCACGGCTGTTGTGCTTAGCCCGATACATGGCAGATTGTGCTGCACACAAGAGTTCGTTCGCCGAACTTCCATCATCAGGTGCCTGAGCATAGGATGCCGAGAGACTGACAAAAAAGCGCATGTCGTCTATTTTCAGCGTGTCCGCCAACTGGCGTTCCAAGACCTCAAGCCTGAAAAGAAAATCACTGGGTTGTGATGAACACAGTACCAGCAGAAAGACATCGGCGCCGTAACGGCAGAGCAGATCGTCTGGCCCGCACAATGTGCCAAGGCGTTGCGCCGTGTCCAGCAGAATACGGTCACCCGTTTCCGGCCCATAGGTTTCGTTCAGGCTCGAAAAATAGTCAATATCTATCAGACATACCGCCACATGGTTACCGTCAATTTCGCTGTCGCGCAGCCGGTGACTTAGAAAATCCTGCCCGCGCTGTCGGTTCTGCAAACCGGTTAATGGATCATAGAATGCGAGTTGGCGCAGACGAGATTCGGCCTGCTTTAGTCGGGTAATATCCTGACTGATACCCAGCATATGTTTCTGCCCGCTTTTATCACCCTTAACTGCAGCTCCCTTGTTGTGTATCCAACGCAGCTGTTGGTCCGCCGTTATGATCCGGTACTGAACATCAAAGGGTTCACAATGTGACTTTGCCGCCAGCATCGCGCCACGGATTTCGGGGTAGTCATCAGGGTGAATAAAGCGTTTGAGGTCGGTAGGCGAATGTATATCGGCTTCGTACTGGCGCCGGGTTTCCGCTGACACTTCGAGGATGTTGTTGGGTATGTCCCACTCCCAAATGCCTACGCCACCCACTTCGGCAGCCAGTCGTAACATTTCTTCGTTGCGCCGCAAGCTCTGTTCAGCAATCACAAATTCATGGACATCGCGGCAGGTACCAAAAAATTCTGCAAGCTGACCGTCGCGGTCAAAGATAGGAAAAACCCACGTTTCAAAGTAACGATAGACACCGCCAACCTTCAATCGGGTAGTTGTTTTGTATGGCTCGAATTTATTTCCAGTGCCCTTAACAAGTCCGGCCATATCCCCGCGTCGATCCGCAGGATGCACGCAGCCCTCTGGATCTTCAATAATATCGAGGTACTTTTCAACGTCGCTGGCATGTAACAGCTCATAATCTTGCCCGCTGGGAGCGCAGCGCCAGATCAGGTCGTAACTGGCGCGGGCAATCGTACCGAAACTTTCCAAACTTCGGGTGCTATCCAATAGGGCCTGTTTATTACGGCGATGCAGGTAATAGAAAGCGCCTGCCGTACACAGCACAAAGCCGATGCCTTTAAGCGTCTGGAAACTCGTTAACGCAATCAGATCACGCGAGACGTTCAGGCCGAGCAACACCCGGTCTGAAAGAATGATCCACGCTATGCCGAGGGCCGCGAATAACAGATAAGGGAGGTACAGGGTTGTCGCCCGGCCCGAGATCAGGTGACATCGTGCATGCCGAATGGTCGGACTTATGCTTTGCAGGGGATAGCTGTCAACCCGCACGGTAAACATCCTTTGTAGACGCAGCTTCCAGAAGTTTATCGGTATACGTTCTTTACCAGCATTCGGAAAACCACCTATGCCGCTAAACGGCGACACATCACGTGTTTTATGCTGACACTATCACTGAGCCATTTCCTCGACAATCAGCGCCAGAGGCTGCGGGTTCTAGGAAAATCCAATATGACTGGCATCGAGCGGGCGATAGCGAACGCGTTCATCGTTTTGAAGCGAGGCAATGCGGGTTGACACAATTTCGTCCCGGGGGCTGTAAACCACCGATAACAGTGGCACATAGTCGCTCTGCCAATGTGGTCCATCGACTCGGCCAGCCAACACCCGGACGACGTTCTTTGAGGCAATTGTGTAGGCTCCGGCTGGTCAGATAAAGACATCGCCATTATCCAACCCCAGTGTCATTGCGCCGAAGTTGCGCAGAAACGGAGTGGGATTGTTTGCCACGTGAGCCCTTGCGGTGTGAATATCCATAAAGCGTTGCTGGATAGCACTATCCAGAAACACGGAACGCCCGCCAGCCGAAGAAAACAGGCTGTCTACCACGCCCATACACCGCTCGATCACCTGCGCCGCCTGCAACCGGTATTTGGCTCTATCCGTTAGAGGAATACTTTCTCCGGCCTCCAGCTGAGCCTGCATCCGATCAAAATTGCGGTACAGCAACGCTTCCAGCTCATCAATCGTACAGGCTGCCTGTGCGATTCGCTCGAGTGTGGCAGCGTCCCCCGCCAGCTTGGTGGGATCATTACTCGCCTTGCCATTGGCCGCCTCCACCGCCAGTGAAAGCGCCGCCTTGCAGGCACCAATCGCCGGCGTAGACACCGTACGGATAAATAACTGCGCCCAGGGGAATTGGAATTGAACCTGTGGGTTAACAGCAACCCCGGGATTGGTACCGTAAAACCCATCGAGCTGCTTGTGAGTACGATGTTCCGGCACAAAGGTTCCCCGCACCACAATATCGTTACTTCCGGTGCCCTGCAGACCCATAACCTGCCAGGTATCTACAATTTCATAATCGGTGCGCGGAATCAGAAAGGTACGGTAACCTTCATCGGGAACAATTCCCCCCAGCAAAACCCAGCTGCAATGATCGCAGCCACTGGACCACCCCCAACGGCCACTGAATTGAAAGCCGCCGTCGACCACTTCCACTTTGCCCATGGGGGCGTAACTGGAGGAAATTCGGGTGTGAATGTCGCCGCCCCACACCTCTTGCTGTGCAAGATCATCCATTAAGGCCAGCTGATAGGCGTGCACGGCAACAATGCCGCAGGCCCAGGCGGTCGACATACACGCCTCGGCAAGCGCCATCTGAGCGCGGAAGAAATCCTGCGGCATCAACTCCAGGCCGCCATAGCGCGCTGGCTGCAGCGCCAGAAAGAAACCGATTTGCTGGAGCTCTGCCACGGTATCATCGGGAACCCGGCGCTCGTCTTTACAGCGCTCGGCGCGCGCTGCAATGGTCGGGAGTAGCGCGGTAACGTCCGCAACAAGCCGCTCAGCGCGGGAAGAAGAAGTAGTCATGATGCCTCGCCTGCAGTGTTTACTAAATTTCTACGACGTGTGTGCTGGCTTGGATGTGCAGCCGAGGCAGTAGTTATACCTAGCCCAGAAACGCCTGACCGCCATCCAACGCAATGGTCTGTCCGTTGACATAGCGGCTGTCATCGCTGCACAAGCTGGCGACGTAGTTGCCGATATCCAGTTCGCAATCCCCGATGCGCTTCATCGGAATGCTGGCAACAAATTCTGCCGCTTCCTCAGGCCGGGTTTCAGTCCACCACTTCAACGCCGGCGACAGCGCATGCGGCAAGATTACATTGGTACGAATCCCGTCTTCGGCCCACTCACAGGCAGCACCACGGCTCAGTGAACGAATGGCTTCTTTCACCGCCGCATAGGCGCCATAACCTTTCATATCCCAGCGCATGCCCGCTGTGGAGGCCAGATTGATAATGCAGCCATCGCCCTTTAAATGAGGATAGCAGAGTTTCATCAACCGCAGGGTCGCCAGCGGACCGGATTGCCAGCCCGCTTCAAAGGCGTCTTCGGTAATCGACAGCAAGTCACCCAGGGGCACTTCCTGCGCATTGTTTACCAGGATATTCAAGCCGCCGAAATGAGTGACCACCTGCTCCACACACGCGGACATGGATGCCAGATCCTTCACATTGCACTCAATGGGAAAGGCCTCGCCGCCGCGCTTAGCGATCTCGGCGCAGGTGGCCTCAAGCTTGGACAGGGTACGGCCGGTTACCGCCACTTTGGCGCCATTGCCCGCCAATGCGAAGGCGATTCCCTGACCAACGCCCTGACCAGCACCGGTTACCAACGCGATCTTTCCCGAAAGTCTGTCTGACATATTGAGTACTCCTGTTATCGAAGCCCCAATCATAACGACTCACCGGCCCGTGGCCATTAGCAGAAGCCTTCATTCTCATAGTCTTCTGCCATCGGTTTAAAAAGACGAATAAACCGGGGTCGGATCGCCTAGAAAATACTCGATACGACCCCGGTTTTGCCCCCCGGATTTGGTGTGCTTAGGTGAGGGCGCCTGAGGCACGCAGAGCGGCTAGCTCGCTGTCGCTGTAGCCTGCGCTTTTCAGGATGGCGTCAGTGTCGCTACCAGCGGCGGAAGGCGCCTGCGGCTTGGCGGGTGCGGTGCGGCTGAATTTAGGGGCGGGCGCGTGCTGCACTACACCACCGACCTCAATAAATGACTCGCGGGCACGGTTTTGCGGATGATTGGGGGCCTCACTCATTGAAAGCACCGGCGCAAAACACACGTCGGTACCTTCCATGATGTCGCACCATTCATCGCGGGTTTTGGTTTTGATCACAGCCGCCAATTTGTCTTTCAGCACCGGCCACTGGCTTCGGTCGTTTTGCGGTGCAAACGTTTCTTTGTCGAGCCCTGCAAGCTCAATCAGCAGCGCGTAAAACTGTGGCTCTATCGACCCGATGGACACGTATTTGCCGTCGCTGGTCTCGTAGGTATCGTAATAATGGGCGGCGCCGTCCAGCATGTTGCTCTCGCGTTCATCTTCCCACACACCCATCGCTTTAAAGGAGTACATCATGTGCATAAGCGCCGCGGAACCTTCCACCATGGAGACATCTACCACCTGCCCCTTACCAGAGCGTGAGGCTTCCCAAATCGCACACATCACGCCAAAGGCGAGGAACATGCCGCCACCGCCAAAGTCTCCCACCAGATTCAGGGGCGGCACCGGTTTTTCGCCGGCCCGGCCAATAGCGTGAAGAGCCCCGGAAAGAGAGATGTAATTCATGTCGTGGCCGGCGGTATTAGCTAATGGGCCGGTCTGGCCCCAGCCGGTCATGCGGCCATAAACCAATTTGGGGTTGCGAGCCATGCAGTCGTCCGGACCAATACCCAAACGCTCCGCCACGCCGGGGCGAAACCCCTCGATCAGGGCATCGGCTGTTTCACACAGCTTAAGCAGGGCGGCAACGCCTTCTGCGCTTTTCAGGTTCAGGGCGATACTGTGCTTGCCGCGCTCGCTGATCTGAGTACTGCGATCTGCGCCATCGGATTTACGGGAAACGGAAATTACTTCAGCGCCCATGTCGGCAAACATCATGCCGCAGAAAGGCGCAGGCCCCAGCCCCTCAATTTCAATAATGCGCATTCCGGTCAGCGGTCCCATTGCGGTACTCCCTTATTGTGATTCTGAATTTCCTGTATTGTCGCTATTGCAACGGCAATACACCATGGCAGATTGCACCAAAAAATAGACGCTTTATGACAGTGGCGGCGAGCGTCAAACCTCATCGCGGCGCCCGGCAACGCACAACGGTTATGCAATTTGCCCGCTAGCGGCAATCGCTGCTGTTGCGTAGCATGTTGTCACGGATAACTTCGAGATTTAACGATGAGTGCAAAACACACAGCTCAGAATCAACCCACAGACTTCACCTCTGACACCGCCTTCAATACGCTGCTAGCCGGTATTACTGCGGCCGAGCAGCCCGGCGAATACCACGCCAGTATTCAGCCCTCCTGGCTGCAGGGGCGCACCACCTTTGGCGGCCTGAGCACCGCGCTGGTATACGAAGCCATGCGCCAGCAAATTGACCCTGCGCGGCAGCTGCGCACCCTTGCGGTGAGCTTTGTCGGGCCAGCGCCGGACGGTGAGCACAGAGTGCTTACTCGCACGCTGCGCGAAGGGGGCTCGGTAACCCATATGCAGGGCGATCTGTTGTGTAACGGCGAGGTTGCGGTAACCGTGAACGCGGCATTTGGTAAGGCGCGACAGTCAACCATCAGTGTAAACGGACCGTCACTGCCACAGATCAACCCGCCGGAAGCAAGCAAACCTCTACCCTACCTCGAAGGCATTACGCCTGAATTTACCCGGCATTACGATATGCGTTTTGAACGGGGCGAGCCGCCCTTCAGTGGCGCAGGCAGCGCCGATTTTGGTATGTGGCTGCGCTTCCGCGAAGCTCAACCGCTGACCATGGCCCACTTGATTGCGCTGGGTGATGTTCCGCCAATGCCCGGCCTGAACATGATCAAGCCGCCGGGTGTGGGTAGCTCCCTGAGCTGGTATGTGGAGTTTCCTGCGAGTATCCCGGAACTCAGCGCCGACGAGTTTATTTATTACGATTACCGCTGCCAGGCGGCAGGCGATGGCTACTTTAACAACGTCGCCACCCTGTGGACACAAGACGGCACGCCGCTGATGTTTGGCCGTCAGGTGGCGACCGTCTTTGAGCGCTAGCGCCGAGGCGGAATGGAATAGGTGCCGGTAACATGCGCTACCGGCTCCTCCATCCCCTCTGAATAGAGGTAGACCTCTCCCACCACCAGAACTTTACCGACTTTGATCAGGCGGCACTGTGCAACAATGGCGCTGTCGGCAGCAGGTTTACGCAGAAAATTGATCGATAGGTTGGTGGTCACTGCCAGCGCAACCAGTCCCAGCTCACCCAGTATCGCGACATAGAGTGCGGCATCGGCCAGTCCCATCAAGGTGGGCCCTGAGACGGTACCGCCTGGCCGCAAATGCTGGTGCTCGATAACCTGCCGTAGCTGTGATGAGCGCTCGCCCACTGCCAGCACTTCCACTTTGGCCTGTGGAAATTCCTCAGCCATAAACGTACGAATAGCGTCAATCACCTGCCTGCTCCTGTAATTGTCGGCGCAATTGCCCGGGGGTTTGCCCGGTCCACTTGCGAAAGGCATGACAAAAATTTGCGGGCTCGCTATAGCCCAATCTCTCAGCGACCTGATCCAGCGACAAACTGGCATCAGCCAGAAACTGCTCGGCCAATTCGCGGCGTAGGTTCTGCTGTATTTCCCGAAAACTGGTGTTCTCTTCCTGCAAGCGGCGCCGCAAACTGCGCTCACTGGTCTGCATCAATTCACAGACTGCGCCAATGCCGCGAAAGCGCGCACGGGCAATCGCCTCTTTTACTTGCGACGCATAATGGCGATCGCCTCCCTGCCTTGCGACCAGCTCCCGGCACTGGCGCACACAGGCCGACCACGTAAGCGAATTGGCCTGCGGCAGTGGCTTTTGCAATTCATCAATGCGAATACAGGCTTTGGTATCGCCACTGTTCCAGCGCACTTTGCAGTCGAGCAAACGATTTAGCAAAGCACTGTGAGCGGGCTCTGGCAGAGCAACATCCACCGATTCTACCGGCAGGCGACGACCGGCGATCTCACTCGCTATCATCAGAGTGATCATCAAATCCCGCTCCAGTACAAAGGCCTTTACCGCCCCGCCGGGATAGTCCTGTTCGATGCGGATTTCGGCCAAATGCTTGCG
>NZ_JBFJTH010000096.1:0-14815 GCF_041625495.1 Litorivivens sp.
CGTAAAAGTAGTTGGATGTCGGGAGTGAGAGTGATGTGGAAGCTCGAGCGTAAGCACTGCCTGGTGCTGTTGTTCGGATTGTTGGGTCTGGCAACAAATCCCGCGACTGCCCAAGGCTCGTCCTGGCAATTACCCCAGCCCTACAGCCTGATGCCAGAAGACGGCAACCTGTTGAAAACTCAGCAACAGTTGGAACAATTGGCTGCCGCAGGGCGCTATGCCGACGCGATTACCCCAGCCCTTTTCTTGTCCGAGGCATTGGCTGCCGACCCTGCGTTGGGCCCGCTGGCCTTGGAAAACCTTGCGCTGGTGCGCCTGCGAAGCGGTGATCTGAGTGGTGGTATTGATGGTCTGCAGCAGGTCTTGTCGCGCCTGAAGCAAAGCGGCAATTTCCGTGATCCTCGCCTGGCCCGGCCGCTCATGGCGCTGGGCGTGGCCTATTATCACGCTGGCGATCTGGCGCAGGCGATTAACCATCTTGAGCAGGGAATATTTGTCACCCGTACCGACAAAGGGCTGGAAGCCATCGAGCAAACCGTCTATGACGATATTCTACTCGACAGTCTGATTAAAAGCGGTCGTTTGGAAGATGCGCTCAACCGGCTCGATGTCAGTCTGACCATCCAGCGTCAGGCGCTGGCTAACGGTCCAGAGCTGGAGCAGGCGCTGGCGCGAGCAGCGCGCTGGTATCGCAATCTGAATGCCGCGTTTCAGGAAAGCCTGCTGCATGAGGAGCGCCTCGAGTTGGTGGCCGCGCGCGCGGGGGAGGATAGTCCCGAACTGGTGCCGGTGTACTACGACCTTGCCAGCAGCTATTCCCGTCGGCTGCATGGCGACCTGGATAAACTGCGAGATATGAAGTCCGCCGAACGCAATGTCAGCTACTCCTTTGTACGCAGTGATCAGATTCGGCGCGCAATGAACTACGAATACGGCAACAAGCAAGACGACCGGGCGTTACTTGATGCTGAGTGGAAAGCCGTGCGGGCGTTGAAGTTGGCCCTGCGCATACTCGAAGACCAGTCGGAGCCTGACGTTAACGCCATTGCTGAAACCTATGTGCGGCTTGGCGATCATTACCAGCTGATAGGCGATTCACGAAAAGCGCGCCGTTACTACCAGCGTGCCTACGATATGTTCAGCGAAAACGGGGCTACCGAGTACTTAGCACAAACCTTTGGCGCGCCCGTTCCCATTTACCATAAACCCTTGAAATTGCCGCCCACCACTGACCCGGACGTTCTCAGCGCGTATCAGGGGCAGGCAGAATTGGTCATGGACGTGAACTCTCGCGGCCAACCGCGCAATATCGAGTTGCTCGAAGTGCGCCCGGAGCAGGCTGCCGTGCTTGAAGACAAAGCCTTGCGTTATAGTCGCGATACGATTTTCCGCCCACGGATTACCGACAAGGGCACGGTTGGAACCGAAAAAATGCGTTACATCTATCACTTTCAGCCCGCGCAGGAGCAATAGGCCGTGGCTGATAGAAGGAAAGGTCGCAATACCGGGGCGCTACTGACGGTGACGCTGCTGTGTGCGCTGCTGAGTGCCTGCACCACACCGCCTACGACCCCGCCAAGTTCGCCGCAACCACCACCCCCTCCCACGCCTCCGCCCAGTCAGTCAGCGCAGCAGCAAGAACAGGAGGCGTCAGAGCAGAAAGAGCAGGCGCAGCAGGAACAGAGCGACAGTGCGGCGGAATCAAAACAACAACCCGCAGAAGCTGCGGCAGCGCGCAAAGCCGAGCAGCAACGTCAAGCCCGGGAAGAAGCGCCCACTGGCGCCGAGCAAGAGCAAGATTGGCCGCCCCCGCCACCAGATGCAAAAAGTGCCAGCAGCAGTACCCAGGCTGAGGATGAAAACAGGCAGGACAATGCAGCCCAGCAGCCGGCCAGTGCAGGTGGCGGCGCACCGGCAATGACCGAGCAGGAAAAGTACGATGCACTGAACGCAGAACTATCGCGCTCACTGTCGGGATTTGATCAGCGTCTGGCGCGCGAACAGCGCGAGCTTTCCGAGCGTGAAAAAGCCCAGGCCTTGGCCGCTGAGCAGCGTCGCCGCGAAGCCGGAGGTGGGGCGCAGGGCAGTGGCCAAAGCAGCGGCAGCGGCCAGGGGCAGGATCAGTACGGTTATTCAGCGCCGCCGCCTCCCGGGGCAACCGGCGGTGGTAACATGCCCAAAGGTGGCAACAGGCGCCCCGGCAGTCCCGGCGATAAAGAAGCTCTGCCACCCGCGCCGGATGATGTACCCAGTGGTCAGGATGATGACATTGTGGCGCGACAGTTGCGCGAAGCGGCTGAAAACGAAACCGATCCGGAACTGCGCGAAAAGTTGTGGGATGAATATCGTGAGTACAAACGCAATAACTAGGCTGCGGCCGGCACTTGTTGCTGCACTGGTCCTGCTGACCGGTTGTGTCAGCCAGTCGGTCAAGCATGTCAACGCGACCAAAGCGGTGCACGCCGAACGGGAAATTCCACAGGCGGAATTGCTGGACGTGAACATCGCGGTATTTGATCCGGGGTACACCGAACCGGTGGAGGAAGATTCCGGCATCTTTCCTCAGGTGCGCAAGGCCGAGGCGGGGTTTATCCCTTATCGATTGCGCGAAACCCTGCAGAGCACCGGGCACTGGGGACCGGTGCGCGTCGTACCCAGCCCAAATACCTCCTCGGAGCTGACCATCACCGGCCGCATTATCGAATCCACCGGTCGTGACCTGGAAATTGCGGTGCGTGCGGTGGACGCCTCCGGCCGTGTCTGGCTGGACAAAAGTTATCGCGAAACGGCCGCCAGCCTGAGTTATAGCGATGCCGATCCGTCCCAGATAGATCCATTTCAAGATCTCTATAATCGCGTGGCTAACGATCTGTTAAAGCAGCGCAAGGCGCTGAGTTCAAAGCAGCTGCGCGATATCCGCACGCTGGCTTTTCTGCGTTTTGCGGACGACCTTGCTCCGGATGCTTTTGCCGGCTATTTGGGCAAGAACAAGGAGCGCTACCGCGTGCGTGGTTTGCCGGCAGACAGCGACCCCAATGTGCAGCGTATTAATGCGATTCGCGATCGAGACTACCGTTTGGTGGATGCCCTTGATCAACACTACTACCTGTTTGGTGAGCAGATTCAGGCGCCCTACGACGAATGGCGTGCGGCCAGCTATCAGGAAGCGAAAAACCTGGAAAAAGTGCGCAAAGAATCGCTCGCCCGTATGGCGGCTGGCGCCGTTGGTGTGGTTGCCGGCATATACGGGGCCGGGCAGGCCAGCAATAGCGCGCAGGCAGCCGCAGCCTATACCGGCGTGGTCGGCGGCGGCTACCTGTTCAAGACCGGGCTGGATAAAGGCGCCGAGAAAAAACTGCACATTGAAGCGCTGAAAGAGCTCGGTGAATCGCTGTCCAGCGATCTTAAACCACGTGTCATCGAGCTGGACGGTAAAACGGTTACTCTCAGTGGTTCTGCCGAAGCCCAGTACCAGGAGTGGCGTGAATTGTTGCGTAAGATCTATACCAATGAAACCGGGTTTGAACCTGCCAGCGCAGCGCCTCCAGCCTCGTCTCCCGAGAAGGACCAATAGCGGGAATGCCATCAGATCAGCATAAACCGGAGACCATTACCCCGGTTACCCATCGTCCGCCAGAGCAGCAGGCGCCTCCGCGCGCCGTCGCGCAGGCCCCGTTTTTCTGGCCTGCGGTTGCGCTGATCACGCTGCTATTGTGTCTCGTTGTGTTTTGGCTGCCGTCACAGATACCGGAGCGGTCGCTGCCGTCGGTAACCAACATGCCGGTGTCGTCGCCAGCACAGCCTGCAGAGCGCGCGGAGCTTGCCAATGCGCAGCCGGAGCCTGCTCTGGATACCGAAGAAACGCTGGCGCGACGGCAGAAGGCCCAGCGCATTGCCGACGCCCTGCAATTGCGTCGAGCTGAACTGGAAAAGCTCGCTGTAGAACGCTGGGCGTCGGCAGATTATCAGCAGGTGGTGGTCAACGATGAGCGTGCCGCGGACTACTTCGGCAATCGTGAATTTGATGCAGCGGCCACCTATTGGCAAAAAGCGCTTGGCCAGGCCAGCACCCTGCTCGGACAGGTGGAGTCAGTGCTGAAATCGACCGTGGTGCAGGGTTATGACGCGCTGGAAAAGCTAAACAGCGAAGAAGCGACCAAGGCTTTTGATCTGGCGTTGGCGATTCACCCTGAAAACGCACTGGCGCGTATTGGCCTGCAGCGGGCGCAAAACTTGCCTCAGATACTCACGCTCATGGCCGCCGCTGAAAATCACGAACGGCAGGATCAGTTAGATCAGGCCATGATGCTCTATCGTGAAGTGCTGCGACTCGATCCGCAGTCTGCTGCGGCGAAAGAGGGCATGCAGCGGTTGGCCAAGGCCATGCAGGATTGGGAATTTCGTATCACTCTGTCGACAGCTCAGCAGGCGCTTGATGCTGGTGATTACGCGGCCGCCAAGCGCGAGTTTCAGAAGGCCAACGCCATCAAAAAAAATGACCCTGCAGTGGTAGAGGGTTTGGCACAAACGGAACGCGGCCTGCTGCAGGCGGAGATTGCGCGGCTTAAACAGCGCGCCGAACGCGCTACTGCCGCCGAAGACTGGGGCACAGCCGTAAGCCACTACCAGCGGATTGTGAAACTCGACAACACGCTTGCGTTTGCACACGATGGCCTGGCCCGCAGTCGCGAGCGGCAATCACTGGATGCACGTGTGCAGGCGCTGATTGATGAGCCGGATCGCCTTTTCAGTAACGCTGTGCTGGACAGCGCGAAAAAGTTGCTGCGCGACGCGCAGGCTGTGCCTGGCCCCGGACGAAAGTTGCAGGCTCAGATAATTGCCCTGCAAGAGGCAATCGCTCGCGCGGACACCGACGTTCGCGTCAGTTTGCTCTCTGACAATGTCACCAGTGTGATGGTTTACCGGGTTGGGCGGCTCGGCCAGTTTGAGCGTAAGGAATTGTTATTGTCGCCTGGCGATTACGTGATTGTAGGGCGCTGCGAGGGCTATCGGGACGCGCGTAAAACCGTTACCGTGCCAGCGGGCATTGAGCGCTTCGGCCCCATCGATATTCGCTGCACAGAAAAACTTTAAAAATGGATAACAACAAGCCCCACAGCATCAAGCCAGCCACCTTTCAGCCGCCGACCGAGCCGGTGGGCCGCCAGCGTCGACCTTTGCGCCCGCTGTTGATCGGCGCAGTGATGCTGTTGGTGGCGCTGCTGTTTGGCCTATGGTTTGTGCTGACTGCAACAGCTATCAAAATCCAGACTGAGCCGCAGGCCGAGCACCTGCAGGTGAAGGGCGGGTTGGTTTTGCCGCTGGGGGGCAATTTTCTGCTGCGCCCCGGCGCCTACACGGTGCATGCTTCTACGCCCGGGTATCACGATCTCGAAGCGCCGCTGCAGGTTGTTGCCGAAGGCGAAACGCTGTTTCAGTTTTCACTGGAAAAACTGCCCGGGTATCTGACTGTCAGCTCGTCGCCGCCTGAAGCACAGGTTATCTTGCAGGATACATCGCACGGCTACACCCCGCTTAATGCACTGGAGCTGAACGCGGGAAGCTATAGCTACCTTATTCGGGCACCGCGTTATCAGGAGGCTACCGGGCAGGTCGAGATCGAAGGGCTGGGACGTCAACAGCGGCTTCATGTGGCGCTCGACCCGCTCTGGGCAGACGTCACGCTGCAGTCGGTGCCCTCCGGCGCCACCCTGACCGTTGATGGTGAGCCGGTGGGGCAGACCAGCGACAGCGGTATCACCGCAGAAATAATGCCAGGCAAACACGTTCTCGGGCTGTCATTGCCAGGCTACGAAGATTGGGCCTATTCGATTATTACCGAAGCCAATACCGCGCAAACCCTGCCGCCTGTAAAACTGCAGCGCCGCTATGCGACCTTGAACGTTACGAGCAAGCCGGCGGGTGCGCGGGTGATGGTCAACGGCGAATACCAGGGGCTGTCGCCGCTTGCTGTTGAACTGCGTCCCGACGTTCCGGTCGAGATCACGCTCAGCAAAGCTGGTTATGCCAACACAGTGCGCACGGTATCGGTGGCTAGTGGCGCGGAAGAATCCCTGAGTGCCACGATGCAGCCAGTCGTCGGCGAGGTGCTGGTGCGGACAGTTCCGGCAGACGCGCTGCTTTATATTGACGGTATTCTGCGTGGCCGCGCCAATCAGACCGTGCAACTGACAGCCACCGCTCATCGCTTCGAAATCAAAAAGTCGGGTTACGCGACAGTCACGCGCACGGTAACGCCGCGCGGCGGCTATCAACAACAGCTTGATGTGCGCCTGCTGACAGACCGGGAAGCCTATCTGGCGCGCTTTCCGGAAACAGTAGAAACTTCTACCGGGGATAAACTAATCCGCATAGAGCCGGGCAGCTTCAGTATGGGGTCGCCGCGTCGGGCGCAGGGGCGACAGGCCAACGAAGTGCAGCGGGATATCAAGCTCACGCGCATGTACTATCTGGCTACCACCGAAGTTACCAACGCGGCGTTTCGTCAGTTTCGTGCCGAACACTCCTCCGGCATTGTGCAGAGAACCACACTCGACAACGACAACTACCCGGTGGCTCGGGTCAGCTGGGACGACGCGATAGCCTTTTGCAACTGGCTCAGCAAACGCGACGGATTGCCCGAGGCCTATCGCAATGGCAAATTGATTACACCGGTTAATACCGGCTACCGTTTGCCAACGGAAGCCGAGTGGGTGTGGGCCGCGCGTTACAGCGCGGGTCGGGAAGAGCGGCAGTACGCCTGGGGCAATACCATGCCACCGACCGGTCGTGCCGGAAACTATGCGGATATTTCTGCGCAGGGCGTGGTCGACAAAACCCTTAGCAGCTACAACGATGGTTACGTTGCCGCCGCGCCGGTAGGTAAGTTTGACCCTAACCCAACGGGTCTTTTTGATCTGGGTGGTAACGTCAGTGAATGGATGAACGATCACTACAGTGTTGAAGTTTCCACCAGTGTGGAAACCGATCCACTGGGCATCGGTAATGGCAAGCTGCATACCATTCGAGGTGCCAGCTGGCGCCACGGCCGTATAACTGAATTACGGCTGGTATACCGCGACTCTGGTGCCGAGGGCCGTGACGATGTGGGCTTTCGTCTGGCCCGATTTGCGGAGGCGGCGCAATGAAACGATGGTTGGCGCTGTTGTATTTTCCATTGGCAGCACTGGCTCAGCAGCCTGATCGTGGCGACACGCCAGCGACCGACCGCGAGGGGGAGGCACAATCGCCACAGGCCTATGAGCTGCAGCTCGATGGTGCCGAGCCCGCCGGAAAAGGTGGTGAACAGCACCGCGAAGCACCGGTGGTGCGCGAATTCAAACCCAGCGAAGAGGTGTTGGCCGATACCATCTTGAGCCTGCCCGCCGATATCTGAACACGGCAAGGACTAACTGAACGGACGCAACGATGAAAACAACATTGTCCAACGAATTTCTCTATCAGCTGTTTGCGCTGCTAATTTCCGTTTTGGTGGTGCACACCGCCTATGTCACAGTGATACGTCCCGAGGCGCGTCTGATCGAACAGGAACAGCAACTGATGATTGAACAGAATCCGGATTATCAACCGGAGCGTTCAATGCTGGTCATCATTCGTGATTTTGAGCAGGAGACCTGTTTCATACTTCTTTTCTGGGCCATCGCCTTGCTGGCGATGAAAGCCCAGGCGGTTACCCGTCAGCGCGAACAACTCAATCAGAACCTGATACAGCTGGCAGAAGGAGAGACTATACTACCCGACGATGCGCGCCATCATGCACGGGTTATTGAGGCGCTGCCAGAACCAGATCGAAGCTATCTTTATCCGCGCACCCTGCTTACCGCACTGCGCCGTTTTCGCTCCACCCGCAATATTCAGAACGTAGCTGATGCGGTGGCCCAAACCTGTGATGCGGAAATTGAACGTCTGGAAGCGGAATTGTCGATGATCCGATACATTGCCTGGGCGATTCCTTCAATCGGCTTTATTGGTACCGTGCGCGGTATAGGCGATGCGCTCGGCATGGCGCACAAAGCCATTGAAGGTGATATCAGCGGGGTAACCGCCAGTCTCGGACTGGCCTTTAACTCCACCCTGATTGCCCTGATTCTCTCCATCGTATTGATGTTTGCTCTGTATCAATTGCAGTTATTGCAAGAGCGGCTAGTGCTGGATACGCAAACCGCCTGTGATCGTGGGCTAATACAAAATCTGCAGAGTCAGTGATGCGCATCCTTGAACTGAATGATATAGCCCTGCGGCTGTTTGACAACGAAACTCTGGTGCTCGACTCACCGGCACTGGCGGTATTGCAAAACAACGAGTTTTTAACCGGCGACGCTGCGCGCCGTCAGGCGCGGCTTAATCCGCGTGTTACCTTTGACCAGTTTTGGGAGCATCTGGACCAGCAGGCGTTGAATCGGCCGGCAGGTCGCGCCCGCAGTCACGCCGATATTGCCTGGTTTTATTTGCAGCAATTGTTGGCAACCGCGGGTAATCCCGAGGCGGAAACGCTACTGCTGGTACCGGAGCAGTTTGGCGGACAACGGTTGGCGTTGCTGTTGGGCATTGCCCAGAGTTGCGGTGTCAGCGTTGCCGGCGTTGCCGAAAAGTCAGTGGTGGCCTGCGCGGGTGTAACACCGTCGAACGGCGCATTGCGCTATCTCGATATTACCCGGCATCGTTTGTATTGCAGCGACCTCGTGCTGGATCAACGACTGGCATTGAACAGTGCACGTGAACTCAATGCTCCCGGTTGGCGTTGGTGTGAAGAGCAGAGCATTCGGCAATTGTCTGCGCAATTTTTGCAGGAAACCCGGTTTGACCCCTTGCACGAAGCGGCCAGCGAACAGCGCCTCTATGATCGCCTGCCGAGCCTGCTGGCCTCGCTCAACACAGCCGACCGCGTCAATGTCAATCTGCCGGCCGGGCAGCGAGACCACCGCATAGACTGGCACCGAGATGAATTGATCAAAGCTTTGAACGATGTTTATCAAGCGCTTGAGGTTGCCGTGGAAGAAGCAACGGGGCCGGTGGTACTCAGTCACCGCCTGAACCTGCTGCCGGGACTGGTTGACCGCTTGCGCCAGCGTGGTCAGTGTCTGCTGCTGGACGACTCGGCGGTGCCGCGTAACGCCCTCGCGCTTCAAGCGCAGCTGGTCTCCGAGGCTTCCGCCCCGGTCTGGGTTAAAGCGCTGACCCTTGATGCTGGGCGGAACACCTCTTCGCTTTCGAATGACTCGGCAACTAACACCAATTCAAACACCACCAATTCAAACACCGCCAATACAAACACCGGGGGAGGCAGTCCCACGCATATTCTGTGTGATGGCGTAGCAACCCCGCTGAGCGCATCGCGCTTGCCTGCACCAGTGCGAGCGAAACGTGATACGGCGGGTTGGGTGTTGCAGGCCAATACTGCCGAACCTCTATTGTTGAACAATCGTCCACTCACACAACTACCGGTGCAGGTGGGTGACCGCTTACAGGTTGCCGGTTGCGAGTATGTCTTTATTCGGGTGAGCGACGGAGACTGACATGCGCCGGCGCCGTGGCATGGAACAGTTCAGCATGTCCTTTCTGGACGCCATGTCGTGTGGATTGGGCGCGGTGATCCTCATCTTTATGATCATCAATCACGCCAGCGAAGTGCGTGCTACCGGAAAACACAGGGATATTGCCCAGAACCTGAGTCTGCTCGAAGAGGAGGTGCTGGAAAAACGCAGCGCGTTGGCGGCCCTGAGCGCTGCGCTCAAGGAAACGGAACAACAGCGCGAAGCCGCCAAGCGTGAAATGGCGAGCCTCAAAGATATCATTGAGCAGGAAGACGACAGTGATGAAGAGGTTCGGATTCGCGAAAAAAATATCAAAGCGCTGAAGCAGGAACTCAAAGCCATTGAAAAACAGGTTAACTCCCTGCGCGAAGAAAAAGGTGATGGCGACGCCACGCGTGCATTTGCCGGCGAGGGCCGACGCCAGTACCTGACCGGACTCAGTGTCGACGGCGAGCGCATCCTGATCCTGCTGGACAGCTCAGCCTCTATGCTCGGCGATAAGGTGGTGGATGTGATTCGCCGCCGTAACATGAGTGACGCACGCAAGCTGGCGTCGCCCAAATGGCAGCGCGCGCTTAACACCGTCGACTGGATTACTACCCAGGTACCGGTAACCGCCAGTTTTCAGATATACCACTTCAACACCAAACTTGAGGCGGCACTACCGGGTACCGAGGGCAAGTGGCAGTCCACGGATCAAGGAAAACGTTTGACCGAAGCCGTTAGCAATTTACGCCGAACAATTCCGGCCAACGGCACCAGCCTGGAGCTCGCCTTTCGCGCTTTACAGACACTCGATCCGGCGCCGGACAATGTGTTTCTGATTATTGACGGTTTGCCCACCCAGGATGTCAGCGCTTCGCAGACTGGTGGCGTTTCCGGCCGAGAGCGCTTGCGACTGTTTACCACTGCAGTGAGCCGCCTGCCCAAATCGGTGCCGGTGAATGTGATCCTGTTTCCGATGGAAGGTGACCCACTGGCCGCCAGTACCTACTGGCAACTGGCGCGCACCAGTGGTGGCGTGTTTATGAGCCCGTCGGAGGCTTGGCCATGAGGCGACGTCGGCGCGAAACAGAGGTCTTTGGTCTATCCTTTCTAGATGCGATCAGCTGTGGTTTTGGTGCCATCGTATTGCTGCTGGTGCTGACCAAAATTGCGGAGCCAACCAAGATTGTGGAGCAAGGCATCGGCCTGCAGGCAATGGCGGAAAAACTGGCCGCGGAATTACCCCAGCTGGATGCCAAGCTGGAAAGTCTGGAGCAGAAACTGGCGGCAGAGGGCAAACGCCTTTCCGAGGCCGAGCAAACCCTGGCGAGTATGCGGCCACAGGCGCGGGCACTGGAGGCGGAGCGGGCAGATGCGCAGCTGGAAGCGGAAGCGGCATCGGCGATAGAAAACCGCCTCGCGCTGGCGCGACAGCAATTGACGGATGAGATGAAGCGTCTCTATGCCAGTGGCACACGCCGCCCCAGCGATTCGGTGGGCGGTATCCCGGTGGATAGCGAATACATTATTTTTGTTATTGATACCTCGGGCAGTATGCACGGCTACGCCTGGCCCACGGTTATTAAAAAGATGACCGAAACACTCGATCTGTATCCTAAAGTGAAGGGGTTGCAGATTATGAATGACATGGGGGATTACATGTTCAGCCAGTATGCGGGAGATTGGATTCCGGATACGCCGGGGCGTCGTAAAGCCATTATCAGTCGGATGGCAAGCTGGCAGCCTTTTTCAAATTCGAGCCCAGTGGAAGGTATCACTCGAGCCATACGCGCGTTTTATGCTGAGGACAAAAAGATCAGTATTTATGTGTTTGGCGATGAATTTACCGGTAATTCAATTCAGTCGGTGTTGGATACCGTTGCGCGTATTAATCCGCGCGGGTCAGACGGGAAACCTCAAGTGCGCATTCATGCGGTTGGGTTTCCGGTGCAATTTGCGCGCAATGGTATCCGGCCCACGGGCGTGCGTTTTGCCATGCTGATGCGAGCGCTGTGTCAGCAAAACGGCGGTACTTTTGTCGGTTTGCAAACCCTGGAGCAATAATGCGACGTATATGCGCAATCATTCTTCTAACGTTACTGGCCGGCTGCAGTCACCAGGTGACACTGGAGGAATCCTTTCCGGAGCCGGTGATCAGCAAGCTGCCGGCCACAGTGGTTCTCTATCTCCCTGACGAACTGCGCAATGCGGTGCACAAGCAGAAACCAGAACACGGTGGTGAATGGACAATCCGTTTTCGCGGTGCCAATACTCAACTTTTTGAGACAGTTTTTCGTGGGCTATTCCAGAACCTGACGGTAGCAACCGACAAAGACGAGATACCGGAAGATGCCCTGGTGATCACGCCGACCATGACAGATTTTCAGTTCAGCACGCCGGGCATGAGCAAAACCGACTTTTACGAAGTGTGGATTAAATACCGGTTGGAGTTGGCGCAGCCCAAAAACCGGATAGTGCATACGTGGCCATTTACCGCCTATGGTCGTGACGAAAAATCGGGAAAGCCAGCCAGCAACGCGATGCGAGAAGCGAGCCGCCGCGCCATGCGCGATGCCGCTGCTGCCATTGTGCTCAACTACCCAAAGCAAAAGGTAGTTAAAAAGCATCTGCAAGCGAGTATTGGGGCCGTGCAATGATGCGTCGCGTACTGTTGTTGTGCATGGTGGTTTGGCTCGGCGGCTGCGTCAGTTCATCAGTGGAGCAGTTACGCAACGCTCCTGTTGGAGTGTTAAAGAAGGGTGAGACCATTGTAGTGCTCGGCCGACGTCAGAACTTTCGACACCAGACCGAGGCCGATTTCACGCGGTGTGTGTATAACTCGCTAGTTCGCCAGAAATTGCCAGTGAAGTCCGAGCGAAAGTTTATGGATGAAATGTTTCCCTGGTTTCAGCCTCGAATGGCTCCACGTACGGCGGAAGCGCTGGCAGAGCGTCTTAAAGAGCCTGTTATAGCTGACCGTCTGCAGCAGTCCGGTACGCGTTATATCGTCTGGCTGGACGGAGTTACTCGCCGAGGCGAAGACGGCGGGAGCCTATCCTGCAGTGTTGGTGCCGGCGGTGGTGCCTGCGTTGGGCTTCTGTGGTGGGAGGAAGACGCCGAGTACGAAGCCGTGGTGTGGGATATGCAAACCCTCAAATCTATGGGCAAGATCGCTGTAGAGGCAAGTGGCACGTCCTACATCCCGGCTGTAATTGTTCCCATACCCCTTATTGCCCCCACCCTCTCGGCGGCCTGTTCCGGCGTTGCTCGTCAGCTTGGCGAGTTTTTGTCTGCAAATCCATAACATATGTGCTCGTTTGGCTGGATGAGTCGAATCGGTGACTTGGCTACTTTTAGATGCTTTTAGATGCTTTTAGATGCTTATGCGGCGTCCGATTCGTGCGCTGGCATTCAAGGTTGTTATAAAAACAGTTCGCAAAACGACAACTTTCATTAAGCCGCCGATAGATCGCAACACCGCTTCACTGTTAGCATAGAAGATGAAAAAGTCTCATTAATTGACTGTTCTAATAACACACTGAAAAAATTAATCCTCAAAGTCGCATAGGCGGCGGGAGTTTAGGGGGCATGAAGAGTCGTCGGCCAAGAGTCGAAAGGTTGGTTTACGCAATTTTATTCGCTTCGGTTTTTCCGACAGCGAGTCACGGCCAACTTTTGGGTGGTTTAAGCGAGTCTTTGGGTACGTCGGAGGTGCTGGCACCTACTGGTGTTAATGAAACAGTCATTGCGCCCGTTGATACGTTGCTGGCGCCCGTTGAGCCTGCACTTGATCCGGTCTCGCCCCTGCTGCTGTCACCTGACAGTGAAGCAGACTTATTACTGATGGATAGTGAAGCGACAGCTGGCAGCGAGGCTGATGAAGTCTCCCCGTTAGAGCCGGTTACTGAGCCATTGGGAGAGAGCATCGCTCCCTTGGTTGATACGATAGATACTACGCTGGATCCGGTTACAGATCCTGTGGATTCAACCATTGCACCGATTGTTGAGGCAGTGGAACCAGTTACAGACCCTTTAACTACAGTAGCAGAACCGCTGACCTTCCCTGTCGAAGGAGCTGTTCAAGACCTTACTGGTGGCAGTGTCGAGGACGCAACGACCACCAGTAATGACCAGAATGCGGCGAACGGTGATGGCATAGTCAATGACTTGTTGGGTAGTTCTGATAGCACGTCTGGTCAGACTCAGGATACCTCACCGATTGAAATGGTGAGCGAACCGCTGGGCGATAGCCTGTCGCCACTGGTTGAAGCAGTCGATACTGGCCTAGATCCTATTACTGACCCCGTTGATGGGGCATTAGCACCTGTTATTGAGACGCTGGAGCCGGTGACCGAGCCGGTATTGACGACGCTTGACCCGGCAACCAGCCCGGTAGATGGCTTGGCTGCAGACCTCACCGGCGGCAGTGTTACAGATGCTGTAACGACAACCGGTGATGGCAATACCAGTGATGGCGACGGCGCTGTCAGTGACGTATTGGGTGGATCAGGTACTTCGTCGGAGTCGGGCGATGTCTCGCCAATTGCGCCATTTAGTAGCGCGGCGGGTGAAAGCCTTACGCCGTTGGTAGATACCGTTGACACTGGTCTGGACCCGATAACCGACCCTGTTGATTCAGCGCTGGCACCAGCAGTAGAGGCGCTGGAGCCGGTCACCGATCCCCTGCTGGAAACTACTGAACCAGTTACTAGCCCTGTTGATGGTTTGGCCACTGACGTGACTGGCGGTAGTGTCACAGATGCACTTACCACCACCGGTGACGGCAACACCGGCGATGGGGATGGAGTGGTGAACGACCTGCTTGGTGGTTCAGATACCACAGGTAGCGATGAAACCTCCCCGACACAACCAATCAGTGAGCCTGCCGGTGAGGGCTTGGCCCCCGCGGTCGATGCCGTAGACACCACATTGGATCCGATTACCGACCCAGTTGATGCGGTACTGGCACCGGTAGTTGAAGCCCTCGAACCGGTCACTGAACCGGTGGTGGATGGTCTGTCGCCGGTGATTGAACCGGTGGACGGCGTTGTAGGTGATACCACGGGTGGTAGCCTCAGCGATGCGCTGACCACCAGCGGTGATGGTGATACCAGCAATGGCGATGGCGTGATTAACGACCTGTTGGGCAGTGGTTCTGGCACGGGTAGTGATGGCGGTACCAGTGATGGTTCCGGCTCAGGCCTGGGTGGTCTGGTCGATACCGTAGACACCACATTGGATCCGGTTACCGACCCAGTTGATGCGGTACTGGCACC
>NZ_JBFJTH010000097.1:0-14417 GCF_041625495.1 Litorivivens sp.
GAGTCGGTGCAGCAGGCGATACGCCTGAATGGCACATTTGTGGAAGGCAATCTGCGAACTCTCACTCTGGGGCGGCTGGCAGCACATGACCCGCAAGCCTTGGCCGCAGAAATTAATGACAAACCTGAGTTAGTGTCGCTGGATTCGGTCGATGAGGTATTGGCGAACCGTACTGCGTTGCTAAATCGCTATCAGAACGAAACTTACGCCGAGGACTACCGCCGCTTTGTGGAGCGGATAAGAGCGCAAGTAAATGGTATTGCAGGTGGTGAGGAGTTTGCCCGGCAGGTCGCACTCACATTGGCCAAACTGATGACCTACAAAGACGAATACGAAGTGGCCCGCCTGTATAGCGATCCAAAATTTATGGCGCGCATTCGCGAGCAATTCAGCGGTGATTTCAAACTGACGCTGAATCTGGCGCCACCGATACTACCGGGCAGGGACAAGGCTACCGGTCGCCCTAGAAAGCGGGAATTTGGTCCGTGGATCCTGAGCGCACTTCGGTTGTTGGCCAAGATGAAGCGCCTGCGCGGCACGGCGTTCGATATTTTTGGCTATTTCCCGGAGCGCAGAATGGAGCGGCGTTTGATCAGCGATTACCGGGCATTGATTACAGAGACGGTAGGCCAGATTACGGTCGAAACGCTGCCAATAGCCATTGAGCTGGCTGCCGCTGCTCGGGATATTGGCGGCTACGGGCCGGTAAAGGATGCATCGGTCACGCGTTATCTCGAAGTTGTGGGCAATTTGAGAGCGGCTTTGCACAACCCGCCTCAAGCCCAGGCCATTGAGCTGAAAGTCACGCAGCTCTAACGACTGGCAACTTGGAAACGTTACGGCTTCGGGCTAAGATACACTCTTATTAATACCCAACACTGTCGATCAGTGTTATACGTGAAAACATTGCTATTCAATGGGTTAGCCAGTCTTTGAGCTTGCTTGGCGCTGAATAGGGCTGGCAATTACCGCTACGTAAAGTCTTACAATACGCCGCAATTCCGAGCTTGATTCAGTCTAATTAGGAGTTTGTTATGTCATCAGATCCGGTCGTTATTGCGTCTTATGCTCGCACACCCATGGGAGGATTGCTGGGGGATTTCGCGTCGGTTAAATCCACTGATCTGGGTGCAGCGGCCATCAAAGCAGCGGTTGAGCGCGCTGGAGTTTCCGGTGACGCGGTAGACCGCGTCTACATGGGCTGTGTACTGCCCGCCGGTCTCGGTCAGGCGCCTGCCCGTCAGGCAGCGCTTGCCGCCGGGCTGCCGCGTTCAGCCCAGTCCACCACCGTGAACAAAATGTGTGGTTCAGGTATGCAGGCACTGATTATGGCCTGCGAAAGTCTGATGGCTGGTACGGCGGATGTGATCGTCGGTGGTGGTATGGAGTCGATGACCAATGCACCCTATCTGTTGCCAAAGCACCGTAGCGGAGCGCGAGCCGGTCACGATGTGGTGAAAGACTCCATGTTTCTTGATGGTCTGGAAGATGCTTACGAGCAGGGCACTGCGATGGGGGTCTTTGCCGAAAACAATGTGAAGAAGTTTGGTTTTACCCGCGAAGAGCAAGACGCATACGCCATTGAAAGCTTGAAGCGTGCCAACGACGCCATCGCCAGCGGTGCCTTCGAAGATGAAATTACACCGGTTGAAGTTGCCACGCGCGGCGGCAACATCACCGTGTCGGTAGATGAGCAACCGGGCAAAGCGAAGGTGGAAAAGATTCCCCACCTGAAACCCGCATTCGCTAAAGACGGCACCGTTACGCCCGCCAATTCTTCGTCTATTTCCGATGGTGCTGCTGCGCTGGTATTAACCCGTGAAAGCGTAGCTAAAAAACTGGGGATGAATATCTGCGCCAAAGTATTGGCCACCGGCTGCCATGCTCACGAGCCGGGTGACTTCCCCAGCGCACCGGTACCGGCGATGAAGAAAGTGATGGCTAGCGTAGGCTGGTCAGTGGCAGACGTAGACCTGTTTGAGGTGAATGAAGCCTTTGCGGTGGTGGCGATGATCGCTATGAAAGAGCTTGAACTGCCGCACGAAAAAGTGAATGTCAACGGTGGTGCCTGCGCTTTGGGCCACCCGATTGGCGCATCGGGCGCGAGGATTATGGCCACTCTGTTGGCGGCCTTGAAAAACCGTGGCTTGAAGCGCGGTGTGGCCGGGATTTGTCTGGGCGGTGGCGAAGCCACTGCGATGGCTGTGGAACTGGTTTAAGCGTTTTTTGTGAGAGCTTGCCTTGCAAGCGACATCTAACATGGCTGGGAGTTCGCGTGAAAAGCAAACTCCTGCAGGGAATAACAATCGAGGGTATTTATGGAAATCAAAGGAATTGCAGCGATCGTCACTGGTGGTGCCTCCGGTCTGGGTGCGGCCACCGCAGAAATGCTGGCTGCTAACGGCGCAAAAGTGGCGCTGTTCGATATGAACGAAGATGCGGGCAAAGCGCATGCAGAAAAGATTGGCGCCACGTTCATCAAGGTTGATGTGACCAACGACGATAGCGTCAACGCGGCGATCGAACAGGCAGAGCAAGCGCACGGTGTTGCCCGTGTACTGGTGAACTGTGCGGGTATTGCCACCGGCGCCAAAACGGTAGGCAAGGAAAACGCGCCGCACCCTATGGATCAGTTTCGCAAAACCGTTGAAATCAATTTGATTGGCAGCTTTAACGTTTTGAGCAAGTTTTCAGCCCGCTTGGCTGCGGCTGCACCGATTGGCGAAGAGCGGGGTGTCATAATCAATACTGCCAGTGTGGCGGCGTTTGAAGGGCAGGTTGGGCAGGCGGCCTATTCTGCGTCCAAGGGTGGCATTGTCGGTATGACGCTGCCGGTCGCGCGGGATCTGGCGCCGCTCGGTATTCGCGTTATGGGTATTGCGCCCGGAATTTTCTACACCCCGATGATGGCCGGTCTGCCACAAAATGTGCAGGACTCGCTGGGTAAGCAGGTGCCATTCCCCAGTCGTCTCGGGCAGCCGAGCGAGTACGCCCAGCTGGCGCAGAGTATCATCACCAACCCCATGCTTAACGGCGATGTCATTCGTCTGGATGGCGCCATACGTATGCCCCCGCGTTAATCGCGTCAGCTTTTTTATCGGAGAAACACTATGAAGTTGCAAACGCGTATTACGCAAATGTTGGGCATTGAATACCCTATTGTACAGGGTGGCATGATGTGGGTCGGGCGCGCCGAGCTGGCGGCGGCGGTATCCAATGCCGGTGGTCTGGGTATTATTACGGCCTTGACCCAGCCCAGTCCGGATGACCTGCGTAAGGAGATTGCGCGCTGTCGTGAGCTCACGGATAAACCTTTTGGTGTAAACCTCACCATATTGCCGTCGGTAAATCCGCCGCCGTATGCTGAATATCGCAAGGCCATCATAGATAGCGGTATCAAGATTGTTGAAACCGCGGGCCACAATCCGCGGGAACATGTTGAAGACTTCAAGGCTAACGGTATAACCGTGCTGCACAAATGCACCGCTGTGCGTCACGCCCTATCGGCTGAACGCATGGGTGTGGATATCATATCCATAGACGGTTTTGAATGCGCGGGGCATCCCGGTGAAGATGATATTCCCGGACTGATCCTGATTCCGGCTGCGGCCGACAAGGTGAAAATTCCGATGCTGGCCTCGGGCGGTTTTGGTGATGGTCGGGGACTGGTGGCGGCACTGGCGTTGGGTGCCGAAGGAATCAACATGGGCACCCGCTTCTGTGCAACAAAAGAAGCACCGATTCACGACACCATCAAACAGTTGTTGGTGGATCAGGATGAGCGTGATACTAATCTGATCTTTCGCTCGCTGCGCAACACCGGTCGCGTGGCCAAGAACAGCGTGTCGGACAAAGTGGTGGAAATCCTGAAGAACCCGGAGTCCACTTTTCAGGATGTGTCGCATCTGGTTAAAGGTGCCGACGGCCGCGTGGCACTGGAAACTGGAAACCCGGATGCCGGTCTGGTCTGGGCTGGTCAGGTGCAGGGCTTGATCAACGATGTGCCGAGCTGTGAGGAACTGCTGCAGCGCATCGTGAAAGATGCCAGAGACATCATCAACAGTCGCCTGCCAGGCTTCGCCGCTTAAGTACTTAATGCAAGTGCCTAACGTTAGTGATTAGCTCGCCGCACGTAATGAGTGCCTCGCTCTCCTGACAGGCGCGGGAGGTACTCATTGTATTAGTTCAGTACTTCAAGCGTGCGCAATAGAATCACTGGAATCGTTCTTCCGTACTCGGCTTGCGCCGCATGCCAGTATTGCACGATGCGAGGGTTCACATCCGCCATGGCATCCCAATACTGCAGCCGTTCGGCTTCCGTAATCTGCTGTGCTCGAACACGCCGTTTTTCCCGTCTGAATTGAATATCGAACTCGGGATGGGCCCGCATATTGTAGTACCAGGCGGGCATTTTTGGGCCGCCGTTATTGGATGCCAGTATCAGCAGACCTTCGGGATGGTCATAGCAGGCTACGGGAATGCTTCGTATCTGCCCGGATTTAGCGCCAATCGTATGCATCATGACCATGGGGATGCCCATCAAGTTGCTGCCGATGCGGCCGCCGGTAGCTTGATATATCGATCGGTGTATGCGGGTAACCCATTGCCAGTCTGCCATGTGGTACTCCGTCTAATTGTTGTTGAACAGTTCCAGAAGCCGTTTGTCGACCCAGCTGTCGAGCCGGTAATTGCTCACATAACCGCAGTGGCCGCCATGAGCGGTGGATTCGACCGTGAGATTAGGCGCTTTTGCCAGGTTCGGCAAATCCTCTGCGCCACAGATGGGGTCGTCCTGGGCGGCGATAATGTGGCAGGGGGCCTCCAGATGCGACAGGGCATCACCAATAATGGCGTAGGCCAGCAAATAGGTATTGGCGTCCTTGAAGCTGGTGAAACGCGGTACAAAAAACTGATTCATCTCGCGCAGAGATTTCAGTGTAAGCAGATCTTTCTCGTAACCCAGTTCGGGGAAGTGTTTGAGCTTTGTGCGCAGTGAGCGTTTCCATTTTCGGACAAAATATTTTTCGTATAGCCACCAGCCGCTATCAAGCGCCTCCATGGTATTGACCGGGTTGAGTACCGGGCAGATCGCCGCCACCTGATCTAGCCGAATGGCGTGATCCCGGCAGTTGGCAGCCACCCGCAGCGAAAAATTGCCGCCCAGCGAAAACCCCGCCAGATAATTGCGCTCATGTGGGAAGGTGGTTTGAATCCATTCCACCGCACCGAGTGCATCTGTCAGGCGTGTTGACGTGAACAGCTCTTTGTTCAGATGATGGCTGGGGCCGTGGTCGCGCTGGTTCAGACGAAATACGTTGTAACCGGCTTCAAACAATGCGCCGCCAGAAGACAGCATATAGGTGGATTTAGAGCTACCTTCCCAACCGTGAATCAGTATCACGAGCCCCCGATTCTCGCCGCTTTGCTCGGCATATTCTCCGATCAGTCGGGTGCCATCGCGGCATTCAACCAATACCTCGCGGCTGGCCGCTTCCAATTTGCGGGCGCGATTACCAATGCGCAATCTACGCAGGCGAGTAGAGGCGAGAAGGGATTGAACATGGGCGTTGCGTAACAGGGGTGGGGGCTGAAAATGTGTCATGGGCTCCGGAAACCGATGTAGGGTGCGCTTACCTTAGCCTAATCCAAGCGGAGGATAAACGTGTTCTGTGGGTTGATTTGCAAATAGGCATTACCCAGAATGGGGCGATTTTTTTTTACTACGATAATTAGCAAGTTGAGGTCGTTATGGGGAAGAGTAAGGCGGGATTGGCAGTATTGTCCGCACTGGTGGCGCTGCCAGGCGCTGCCGGGGCGCAGACACGCAGCACACAGCTGGAAGAGGTGGTGGTTACCGCCCAGAAGCGGGCTGAATCTCTGCAGGACACACCTATATCACTGGCGGCCTTTTCCGGCGACCAGTTGGAGCAGTTCGGCATAGACGATTTGGGCGATATTACAGCCCGCACTCCCAACGTGGATATTACTCCGTTTCCCAACAGCCGCAGCTCGCTGGTGATCTTTATGCGAGGGGTTGGCAATAACGATAGCCAAACCACGCAGGACCCGGCGGTCGGGATCTATTTCGACGGCGTATACGTGGGGCGCAGCATTGGTCTGACCAAGGATGTGGCGGACCTTGAGCGTATTGAGATTTTGCGTGGCCCCCAGGGAACCCTGTACGGTCGCAATACCACTGGTGGGGCGATTAATATGATCAGCGCCAAGCCTGCTGGGGAGTTTGCCTTAAAGGGTGTATTGGCGGCCGGTAACCGAGACTACCAGAAGGCCTTGGTTCAGCTGGACACGCCGACCATTGCCAATCTCAGCGCCAAAATCAGTTACTCCAAGGCAGAAAAGGGGCCCTGGGTTGAAAATGCCAAGGGCGGTAAAGGCTTTGTAGAAGAAGATCGCGAAGCCGGTCGCTTTGTTCTGCGCTGGGATATCAGCGATACGTTTTCTCTGGATTACGCCTACGACATATCGGAAATTGTTGGTCCGCAACCCTATTATCAGGTGTTGCGTATTAATGAAGACCGGGCAGTGACGCCGCAAAATCTGGCTGATGCCATCGCCGGTGGTGCATCGCAAGACACCATTAACAACCTGCAGAATGATCTGCTGGTGGGAACGCTCTTCACACCGCAGTTTCGAGAGCGCGCCAGCGAAGATCGCCTGAGTAAAGGTGAGTGGGATGTGCCGGTCGAAGATTCAGTGACCGAGGTCAGTGGCCACACATTGACCCTCACTTGGGATTTGCCTTTTGGTACGCTGAAATCGATCAGTGCCTATCGCGAAGTATCCGAAGACGTGATCATGGACTATGGCGCGGGGGTTGAGTGGTTTGATGTCATGGTGGCCATTGATCAGGATCAGACCTCTCAGGAACTACAGCTGGTCGGCGATATCGGAGAGTCGGTCAACTATGTGGCAGGGCTATACTATTTTGAGGAGAATGCCTTCGAACATGAGGTAGACACCATCGGTGGCTCGGTCGGTGAAGACAGAACCATCACCTCGGAAAACAAGGCATCGGCGATTTATGGTCAGCTGAGCTGGACGCCAGAATCACAGCGCGACCTGACCTTGACAGTGGGTGCGCGCTACACCGAAGACGATCGCTGCGCAGAAAAGTACAGCATCAATTTCACCAATTCGCCTAATAATACCCAGCAGGCCTGTGACACCTGGAGCAACTTTAACCCGAGCATCACAGCCTCCTACGACATCAATGATCAGGTAAACACCTATGCCAAAGTGGTTACCGGATACAAATCGGGAGGCTACAACGTTCGTTCCACGGAGGCCGGGTTTCAGCCGGCCTTTGATGAAGAGGAAATGATCGCCTATGAAATTGGGGTGAAATCCACCCTGGCAGATAATCGGGTGCGTTTGAACGCAGCGGTGTTCCGCAGTGACTACACAGATATGCAGATCCAGCAGATTCTGGATAATACGGCGGTTTTCCTGACAGACGTTTTTAACGCCGGGGAAGCCGAGATTCAGGGGTTTGAATTTGACCTGACGGCGATCCTGTCGGAAGGCCTCACCTTGAACCTGGGCTACGGTTACACCGATGCAGAATTTGTTGAGGTTATCGACAATAACCCGAATTCGGCGACTTTCCGGCAGGATGTCAGCGACCGCTACATCATGCCCTATGCTCCGGAAAACACTTACAGCTTGGTGCTGGAGTATCAGTTCCCGTATTTCGGTATCGGCAATCTGCGTGCAATCGTGGACTATAACTGGCGCGACGAGCGCTACGGCACTGCCAGTAACGACGATATGGAAGGCTTCTTTCTGGATGATTACGGCCTGTTAGGCGCGCGCCTTAACTGGTCCGAAATTGATCTGGGGGGCTCTGAATTGAGCCTCGCGTTGTGGGGTAAAAACATCACTGACGAAGAGTACCTAGTCCACGATATCAGCCAGGCCTATTTCCACAGCGGCTACTTTGGCGAGTTGGCCAGCTATGGCCTTGACGTCACTCTGCAGTTTTAACGGGGGCGCTAAGCCGCCTGTTCCGTGGTTCCCTTGCATCGAAGATACCGGTGCAAGGGAGCTGCAGGGTCATAATGGGATGGGCGCTGCCGTTGAGCAGTGGTTTAGCTTCAGGGGCCGTCGCGAGGTTCGATATTCTCGTAGCTCAGATAATCGTTTTTCATTCTCTTAATCTTCCACTCGCCATCAATCTTCTCGTAGTTTTCAAAATACTGAACATTGATGCGGCTGCCCACTTGCTCGCTGTGCCTGAGCAGAATTACCTGTACTAACCAGCGGCCACTGGCGGTAGTGTCAGAGGTAATATCAAGGAGGCCATTGGCGCCGCGGGGCATCTGTTTGACCAAGTCTTCACTGTGCAACACCATGTCGAAAAATGATCTGATAGCTTCGGTGCCACTCAGTTCAATGCCCATGCCGTATTCGAGAAAGGCGTCAGGGGTAAAGCAGTTCACCAGCGCATTGACGTCCTTGTCCAGAATGGCGAACCAGTAGCGGTAGCGCAGTTTTTGTATGTCGCTTTCTGCTTCCAGGCGGGCTAGCCGGCGTTCCAGGTCAGTCATAATTCATCCTCTATCGCCAGCTGTTGTGGGCCAGCGTTTGTTATTGTCAGGAGGGATTAGGGCAGATCGAGCCCCGGATCGTCAATTGCAGTGTTGGGGGGCAATCAGATTACTGAGGCTTGGGTTCTGCACAAAGTGCAAAAGCCAAGCCTCGCAAGCAAGTTCCGGGGTTAGCGCTTCACAATGACCGACGAGCCATGCCCAAACAGCCCCTGGTTGGCGGTAATGCCGACCTTCGCGTTGTCCACCTGCCGATCACCGGCCTGCCCACGCAACTGCCAGGTCAGCTCACACACCTGGGCCAGTGCCTGCGCCGGAACGGCTTCGCCAAAGCAGGCCAAGCCGCCAGAGGTATTTACCGGCAGGCGCCCGCCAAGTTTAGTAGCACCTTCGCGTACCAGTTTAGCGCCCTCACCGCGGGCACAGAACTGGAGGTCTTCGTACCAGTCGAGCTCAAGCGCGGATGACAGGTCATACACTTCGGCAACGCTTACGTCTTCCGGTCCAATGCCAGCCTGTTCATAGGCCTTTATCGGTAGCAGCGCGCGAAAGCGCTGTGCGTCGACACCGGCAGCGGCCGCTGAATCGGTAGCGATATCCGGCATTTCGACGACTTCACTGGCAAAGGTTGGGGTAACGGTCGAAATCGCCGCAACCTTTACCGCATCGCCTTTGCCCATTTTTTTTGCGTAATCCATGCTGCAGACTATCAGAGCAGCGCCGCCGTCCGAGGTGGCACACACATTCAGCAGGCGCAGCGGGTCGGCAACCATGGCTGATTGGGCGACATCGTCCAGCGTGAACTTTTTCTTGTAGCGAGCGTTGGGATTGGTAAAGCCGTGTTCGCTGTTTTTTACTTTCACCAGACCGAAGTCTTCTTCAGTGTCGCCGTACACGTCCATTCGGCGGCGGGCGTACAGCGCAAAGTAAGTGGGGTTTGTGATGCCCAGGTAAAAGCGTACCCAGTCCGGGTCTTCTGGGCGGTAGCCTTTGGCCGGAGCCAAAAAGCCCTTGGGTGTGGTATCGGCACCCACCACCAGCGCCACTTCGCATTCGCCGCTGAGGATTTTAGTGCGCGCAGCTGCCAGTGCCTGTGAGCCGGAAGCACAGGCGGCATAAGAGGTGTTTACTTCTGCACCCTGCCAGCCCAGTGCCTGTGCAAAGGTAGCGCCGGCCACATAGCCGGGGTAGCCGCAACGCATGGTGGCGGCACCGGACACAAAGCCCACGTCTTTCCAGTCAATGCCGGCATCGGCTATGGCTGCGCGAGCCGCGTGTACGCCGTATTCGACAAAATTGTTGCCCCATTTGCCCCAGGGGTGCATACCAACGCCGAGAATGGCGATATCGTTACTCATAATCTTCTTCAGCTCCCTTACGCGACCGGTTTCCACTTCCACGTGACCTTGGTGTCTTCCTCGGTCTCGTGGAGGGTTTCAAGCACCAGTTCAACGTCCATGCCGACTTTCAACTGATCTACATCGACGCCCTTGATCACCTGCCCAAGTACTATCATCTGCTCTTCGGCCAGCTCAACAGCCGCGATGGCGTAGGGCACAAAGGGATCGTCGGCCACAAACGGCTCCGGTGGTTTGTAGCAGGCATTGGTGTAAGACCAGATTTTGCCGATTCGGCTCAATGGTACTTCGCTGAACTCGCTGCTATCGCAGGACGGATTGCGACAGTACTTCAGCATTTTCGGGAAGTAGTAGGTGCCGCAGCTGTCGCAGCGGCTGCCGAGCAGCTGCGGCTTTTCGGTGTCGAGGGTGTGCCAGCCTTCAATGGCGGCATTGACGGGTTTTGCACTCATTCAGAGGGTCTCCGGCGAGTTTATACCAATAGGCGACAATACTAGCTTTCAGGCCGTGGGAACAACAGCGAATCCGGCCAGATTACTGGCCCAATACGCCGTTTGGGTGACGGCAATTGTCAGCGGAGGTTGACTGGATATGTCAGTGCTTTGAGAGGATTCGCTATTGTTCTGTTCGGGCCAGTGCCTATGATGTTGTTTTGTTTGGCGGCGACCGCCGCCAGCCCCTTGCTGGCAAACGAGGACGAGTAATGAAAGTCGAATTTACGCCGGAACAGGAAGCGCTGCGCACGGAGCTGCGTGCCTACTTCAATGATTTGATGACCCCTGAACTCAAAGTGGAGTGCGACCGAGATATGGGGGAGGGCGGTGGCCCGCTGTGGCGCGAGGCCCTGCTGAAGATGGGGCGCGATGGCTGGATCGGTGTGGGTTGGCCGAAAGAGCTTGGCGGCAAGGGCATGAGCCCTATTGAGCAGTTTATTTTTGTGGAAGAGGTGATGCGTGCGGGTTACCCCTTCCCCTTTCTCACCACGGAATCGGTAGGGCCGCAGTTAGCCGAACACGGCAACGAATGGCAGAAGAAAAACATTGTTCCTAAAATTTTGACAGGCGAGTGCCTCATTGCCATCGGTTATTCGGAGCCGGGCGCTGGTACCGATCTGGCTCGATTGAAAACCACCGCGGTGAAAGACGGCGATGAGTGGTTGATAAACGGCCAGAAAATGTGGACCTCCCTGGCCCATTTCTGCGACTACGTGTGGTTGGCCTGCCGAACGGATCAGGATGCGGAAAAGCCACACAAGGGAATTTCCATGTTCCTGGTGCCGACCTCAGATCCAGGTTGGAGCAGCACCCCGGTGGTGACGCTGGGTGGTGTGCGCACCAACGCAACTTACTACGACAACATCCGCGTAACTGACGACGCGCTGGTGGGCGAACTGAACAAAGGCTGGAAGCTCATTACTGGTCAGCTCAATCGCGAGCGTTTGAGTCTGGTGAATTGTGGCCCAACTCAACAGCTGTTTAACGGTGTCGTGAAATGGGCGCAGGAAACCGAACTGCCCGAAGGCGGTCGACTGATCGACCAGCCCTGGGTCCAAACCAATCTGGCAAAAGTGCGCGCCGGTGTCGAAGCGCTAAAGTTGGTTTGTTACAAACAGGCCTGGGCCATGACTGAGGGAACTTTGGATATGGCGGATGCTTCTGCGGCGAAAGTCTATGGCTCCGAATTTTTTATCGAAGTTTACCGAGCGCTGGGTGAAGTTATGGGGCAGATGTCACTGGTCAGTGAGCACTCGCCTAACGCTCAGCAACACGCATCCCGGGTTGAACGTCTGTATCGCACGGCGTCGATTATCACTTTTGGTGGTGGTACCAACGAAATTCAACGCGACATCATTTCGGCGGCGGGCCTGTGGATGCCGCGCGCAGCACGCTAAGCGAGGACTGACTTATGAATTTTGGATTCAGCGAAGAGCAACGCGACGTACAGAACCTGGCCCGGGAAATCCTGTCTGATCAGGTGTCGCCGGAATCATTGAAAGCCAGCGACGACTATGCAGCTGAGCGATACGATGGCGCGCTGTGGGCGAAATTGGCAGAGGCCGGTCTGCTCGGTGTAGCCCTGCACGAAAGCTATGGCGGCATGGGCTTCGGTTTTACCGAGCTGGCGCTGTTTGTGGAGGAAGTTGGTCGCACTATCGCACCGGCGCCGGTGATTCCGGTGTTGGTCTCGGCCGCTTTGCCGGTGCAGCAGTTTGGCACGGATGAACAGAAGGAGAGACTGCTGCCGGGGGTGGCCAGTGGCAAGATCCTGCTCAGCGCGGCGTTGATGGAGCTCAACAACGAAAATCCGGCGACGCCATTGCTTACCCATGCAGAGGCTGACGGCTCTGGTTTCACGGTGTCGGGCAAAAAGTTGTGTGTACCGTTTGCGCAGCGGGCCGAACGCATTGTGGTTTCGGCGAAAACAGATAGCGGTGTGGTAGCGCTGCTAGTGGATCCGAACGCTGCGGGTGTGACCCTCAATGCCATGAAAGTTACCACCTATGAACCACAGTACGAAGTGGTGCTGGAGAATGTGAGTGTAGCCGCCGAGGATGTATTGGCGGGGGCCGACACCGGTGCGGAGGTCATGCAATGGCTGACCGAGCGCACTACCGCGGCCCTGTGCGCACATCAGGTGGGTGTGACTGACTGCGCGATGCGTATGACAGCTTCATACACCGCCGAGCGTAAACAGTTTGGTGTGCCTATCGCGACTTTTCAGGCAGTAGGACATCGCGCTGCAAACTGCTTTATTGACGTGGAGTGCCTGCGCTTGAATACCTATCAGGCGGTGAGTCGCTTGTCGGGTGGCTTGCCTGCCACAAATGAGGTGCAGATTGCCAAGATCTGGGCTGGTGACGTTGGGCACCGGGTTAGTTACGCGGCTCAGCACTTGCACGGCGGCATGGGGATAGATCGCGATTATCCGCTTTGGCGCTACTGCACCTGGATGCGCCATAATGAGTTGATGTTGGGCAGTTCTGCGAAAAATCTGGCGGCGTTAGGCAAGCGAATCGCCGCTGGTGAGGCGTTTTGTCAGTAAGGCTATTGGGCTCTCGCTTGCCGTTGGGAAGCGAGAGCCCACCTTAGGTACGGTATACAAGTAATAGAACTCCGTCGCATTCCCAAATCCCTTCCTTGCCCCCTCGCGCGGGCTATGCTTCCATCGTGGTTTTAGTCTGAGCTCCTATTCCCATGATGCGAAATTTCAGCGCCGCCTTTTTCCGTGGATTGATCGTTCTGTTACCCGTTGTGATCTCGATCCAAGTCACCATCTGGGTCTTCAAGACAATGGAATCCTGGCTGGCGCCAGGGCTGAAAGCTATTTTGGGCGGAGTTTACTTTCCCGGCATGGCCATTATTTTGGTTGTGTTACTTACCGCGATTATCGGTTTCAGCTCGCGCTGGCCTGCGGCTGATTTCTTCTGGGGCCTGCCAGGCCGGCTACTCGAGCGCTTGCCAGTACTCAAGCAGATCTACGGTGCGCTGAAGGAAGTCATGGATATCATGGGTGGCAAGAAGTTTGAGGAAGAGTCCGTGGTCATGGTGGAGCTGCCCGGTACTGAGTCGAGCCTCATCGGTATTGTGACCGTGAACAAGAAGGGGAACGGGAATACCATCGCCAGCGAACTCAAGGAAGATCAGATCGCGGTCTATTTGCCGATGAGTTACCAGGTAGGGGGGTATACCGTGATCGTTCCTAAAAAATATACTCGCCCCTTGAAGCTCACCCCGGCTGAAGCTCTGCAACTGGTGTTAAGCGGCGGTGTTATTTCTGAGAAAACGCGGGGCGTTCTAAAAGCCGGCGAGCAAAAATAACATTACTGCTCAGCCAGCTTCTGTTCAATGATGTTCTGGTAATTACGAATACGTTGCACGTAAAGCACGGGCTCGATGCCCCGAGCATAGCCGTACTTCAGGTTTTTGTAGTATTTCTTTTCGGCCATTAGCGGTAGTACCGCTTCGATATCTGCCCAGCGGTACGGATTTTTGTCGAGCCTTCGGGCTAGCGTTTGCGCATCATGCATATGGGCGCGGCCTAGATTGTAGGCGGCCAGTGCCAGATAGGTACGATCCGGTTCAGGGATATCCTTGCGAAAGCGAGAACGCATTTTAGCCAGGTACTTGGCGCCGGCAGGTATCGCCTGTTCTGGCTTAAGCCGGTTTTTTACGCCCAGTGATTTCGCAGTACTGCGGGTTAGCATCATGATTCCCTTGACCCCGGTGGGGCTGGTGGCTTTGGGGTTCCAGTGGGATTCCTGGTAAGCCTGGGCCATCAGCAGGGTGGGGGGGATTTCATGTTTCCTGCCGGCGTCTTCGAACAATTGGCGATACTTGGGTAGACGAGTTTTTATGCGTCTCACCAGCGCTCGGGTGTCCACAAAGTCAAAATTGTCTATGTAGCTGTAGTAGCGGTGTTCCACCAGCTGCAGTGCTCTGTCGCCGGCCTCGCTGTTAAAAAAACGATCAGCCGCGCGTTTCAGTCCGGTGGC
>NZ_JBFJTH010000098.1:0-14018 GCF_041625495.1 Litorivivens sp.
GTCGGCCAATACCTCAATGGGATTTTCATTCCCAGAACCGACAGCGCACTGCTCGACGCAGTAGATGTTGCGAGTATTCAGGTGCTGCGAGGACCTCAATGCACGCTGTTTGGCAAGAACAGCACAGGCGGTGCCATGCTTATCAGCACTATACGCCCAGACCCACTCGAAACGGCGGCGGAACTCTCCGGAAAGATCGGCCAGAATGGCCGGCAAGACGTAAAGCTCAGTGTAAACACACCGCTGTTCGACAACAGGGCTGCGCTTCGCATGAGCATATTGCGCAAGCATTACGATGGTTATCTGGATAACGTAAGCACCAGCGACAGATACGGGGATGAGAACCGCCTTGCCGCAACACTGCGCGTGCTATTTGATATCAATGATAATTTTACCAGCGATCTGTTTGCCTTCTGGACGAAGCAGGACGAAAACTCCGCTGGACTGACCTGTCGCTTCCAGAGCGACAATAATGTACTGATGGGTAGCGCTGTACTACCGGGGCAAAACCAGTTTGTGTCCATCGCAGAACGCTGCCGCACCAGTGAGCTGCTAGCGCAAGACTACAAGGTTTTGAACAATCCCGAAGAAGCTAGGATTCAGATGGAATCCACCATGCTTGCTTTTACAATACAAGGCCGGCTAGGCGAACTGGATCTGGAAAGCATCACCGCCTGGAGCCACCAATACAGCATAGAGCGCTACGAGGACCAGGATGGCGTAGATATGAATATTATCAGCCAATCCGGCCCCCTGCTGTTCGACCGGATGCGAGCCAGTTCAATCGATGTCCCGGATGAGGATCGCCATCAATACAGCCAGGAATTCAAGTTCAGCGGCAACAGTCTCGATGATCAGTTTGAATACACGCTCGGACTGTTCGGGGCCTACGAAAGCCTCAACAACAGTCCGCGTGCGCGTGGTATCGGTCCGGAGGGAATGTTCGGCCTTGACGCAGCAGACCTCGCCGGCCTGCTGGGGGGCTTCTCATCCGGGCTGCCAATCAATAGCGGCATTGTGCCCCTTGCTCTACCGCAAAACCTGGTGAGCGACCTGACCAACATCAGCATAGCTATATTTTCTCAATTCAATTGGAACCTGCGTCCGTGGCTGCAGCTAACCGCGGGCTTACGCTATACATCTGAAGAGAAAAGAAGAACAACAAAGGTCTACCAGACCGACTATGACGGCTACGCCGGGTTACTGAATGAGCGACTACGCGCGCGCGGTAGCCTCGCTAGCACGGCGCATCTGGATGGCGGCGTATACAGCCCTATTCCCGTTGATGATTTCCATCTACTGGGGCCTAAGCCGCCGACTCAGATACTGCTGCCAACCCCGATCGAAGCCAAAAGCAGCAAACGGTTCAGCCAGCTTACTCCCTCGTTCACGGCAACCTTCTTTGCCACCGACAACCTGCTCGACTCATTAGCGCTCGATTCAGGCATGCTCTATATCACGACCAGCAGAGGCTTCAAGGCTGGCGGTCTCGACCTGCGTGGCACGGCTATACAGCCATTCGAGGCGGAGCTGGTCAACAACGCCGAGCTTGGAATGAAAGTGGACGCTGCGGACTCACGCGTTCGTATTAACGCAGCACTCTATCGCATGGACTATACCGACATTCAGGTAACGGTCGCCGAAACCGCGGGACTTACCCCGATCAACTATCTGACGAATGCCGGGAAGGCCCTGATTAAAGGAGCTGAACTCGAGCTGACACTCGCGCTAGATCGCTGGATGTTTCATTTAACCGCCGGTTATACCGATGCCGACTACCTTGACTACACCGTGGGCACCACCGAGGGCGATGAGGACAGGAGTGACGAACCATTTCCACTGGTTCCCGAAACCACAGCCTCATTGTCGGCGCACTATACCTTCACTGGCCCCTTTGGCAGTATCACACCGCGCCTGTTTTACTATTGGCGAGACAGTATTTATACCGGGCAAGATGGAGACGGCCCCCTATTTGACAGCACAACCATCGACGGACAGGGGACCCTCGGCGTGCGCATCCAGTACCTGGCTCCCGATGAGAAGATCCGCCTTACCGCGTACATAAACAATGCCACGGATGAGTTTTACTACGGGGGGGGCTTCGGCATCAGCCGTTCCTATGGCGCGGTTCTGCACGCCATCGCGCCACCACGGCAATACGGGCTGGAATTTCAATATCGGTTTTGAACTACTGATACCGGGTAGGATCAGCAACACCGGCAGATTGAAAACCTTGCTGCCGCAAAAAGCAGCTGTCACAGCGTCCGCAAGCGCGCCCCTCACTATCGGCCTGGTAGCACGATACGGTCAGTGCGTAGTCGACTCCCAACGCCTGCCCGCGACGAATGATGTCAGCCTTGCTAAGGTCGATCAGGGGCGTTCGAATGCGCAGGCGGTGACCTTCAACGCCGGCCTTGGTCGCTAGGTTGGCCATATCCTCATAGGCCTGAATATAGTCAGGCCGACAATCCGGATAACCCGAGTAGTCCACGGCGTTTACGCCGATAAAAATATCATCCGCGCCGAGCACTTCAGCCCAGCCCAGAGCAATGGAAAGAAACACGGTGTTGCGTGCTGGCACATAGGTGACAGGGATGCCGCCATCGTCGCTGTGATCCGGCACCGCGATACTGTTATCTGTAAGGGCCGAGCCGCCAATGGCGGTTAAATCCAACGGGATGACCTTATGCTCTGCCGCTCCCTGAGCCTGCGAAACGCGACGCGCCGCCAACAGCTCGGCTCGGTGCCTCTGCCCGTAATCAAAAGCCAGGGCATAGCATTCAAAGCCTTCTGCTTGCGCCATCGCCAGCACCGTAGCGGAATCTAGCCCACCGGAAACAAGAATTACGGCTTTTTTACTCATCGTCAGTGTCCCGGCTCGTCGCTCCAGAGAAGTTTGTGCAGCTGAAGTTGGAATCGCACTGGCAGATTGTCTTGCACTATCCAATCCGCCAGTTCGGTCGCATTCTGCTGTCCAAAGCTGGGAGAAATCAGTACCTGCCCCACTCGGGCTGCGAGGTTGTATTGATCCAGCTGCAGGCGCGCCCAGTCATAGTCTCGTCGCGAGCAGATCACGAACTTCACCTGGTCTTGTGGTCCCAGGTTATCGATATTTTCCCAGAGGTTTCTGGCACTCTCGCCGGAATCCGGTGTTTTCAGGTCCACCACCCGTGATACTCGCGAGTCGACATCGGCGACCGGCAAGGCACCGCTGGTTTCCAACGATACGCTATAACCGGCGTCACATAGCACGCTGAGCAAGGGCAAACACGCCGGCTGCGCCAGCGGTTCACCACCCGTGACGCACACGTAGCGAGGCTTATAGGAAGCCACCTGCGCCAGAATACTGGCCTGCGTCATGCGCTCACCGCCGTGGAAGGCGTACTCCGTATCGCAATAATGGCAACGCAGGGGGCAGCCCGTCAGGCGGACAAACACGGTGGGCAACCCTACCGTCAGCGCTTCGCCCTGCAGGGAATAGAAAATTTCAGTAATACGCAGGCTGGTGTCAGTCATATATACAAAAATCCCGGCAATTGCCGGGATTGGGGTTCCGGGGGGAGCAATGATACCCGATTGTCAGAAATTGTCCTGCAGGAATTGCCGGGCAAATTTGACCGCTGAACGGTTGCTGTCACCGTGCTTGGCAAGCAGCTCGTTCAATATCTTGCGAGATTGGGCCTTTTCGCCGGAGAGGAAATACACCTTACCCAGCTTGTACATGGCATCGGGCACTTTACTGTGGTCCGGGTACTTCTTGAGCAAGGTGGAAAAGGCACTTTCCGCCGATTTTAGATCCCGAGGCGAACTGACCAGTTGCAGCTCACCCTTCCAGTACAAAGCATTAGGCGCATAGGTACCGTCGGGAAACTTCTTCAGGAAAGTGTCGAAACCAACGATGGCCTGATCAAACTGCTTTGCCTTAACCAGCTCGTAGGCCTGTCGATAGGCGTCGATCTCTTCCGAGGGAACCGAGCCAACCGAGTTGCCGCTATCCGGGTCAGATTCAGCGCGCTTGGACTGACCACCACCGCCGGCGATGCGTCGGTCTAGCTCAATGTAGCGATCCAGGCTCTGTTGCTTCAGGGTTCTAAGCTCATGGCCCTGCTCTTCCACAATACCCCGCAGCTCCATCATCTCATTCTGCAGCATTTTAAGTTGCTGGTAGATCTCAAGTTGGAGGCTTTTTTCTTGCGGAATGGAGCTGGCGGACTGAGACTGACGTGGCGTCGTCGCTTGCTGTCGCGGTTGGCTGGCATCATAAATAGGTGCCTGAGCCAACAACAATTGTGCCGGCAGCACGAGGGCTGCCGGCAATAGGACTTTCAGGTTTTTCATGTCGCCTGAAATTAGCCTCTTATTACTTCAGTTCTACACGGCGGTTTTGTGACCAGGCAGATTCGCCTTGACCAAACGCCAGCGGACGCTCTTCACCGTAGCTAACGGTTTCGATGCGGTAGCGAGAGATGCCGTTCAGCACCATGTAGTCTGCAACCGCCTGCGCACGACGCTCGCCCAGTGCGATGTTGTACTCGCGAGTACCGCGCTCGTCAGCATGGCCTTCCAGACGGATCGTGCCAACTGAATCTTTCAGGAATGCAATTTGCGCATCCAGTGCCTGGCGTGCGTCGTAAGTCAGAGTTGAAGAGTCAAATTCGAAGTAAAAAACTGTTTTCAGTTTTTTCATCGCTTCTTCGCGATCAATCTCTGCCTGAGACTTTGCAGGCTTAGCGACAGAACCGTCAAAACCAGACAGCGACTGTCCGCTATCAACTTCCCCGCCTTCTTCAACATCGGTGCTAGAACAAGCCGCCAGCAATACAGCCGCGAACACCACACCCAACACCTTCAATTTTTTGATTTCCATGGACTTCCTCTGTTTCTCAACGAATGTATTGCCTAGACAATGACACACCCTTCAGGGTTGACAGGATGTGTCGGTTTTCGACTACTGTCAACGAAAACTCGTGAAGTAGCCGAGATTTACCATAAAAACTACTGCAAGAACGGCGACCAAGCCGGCTCTCTAACATCTCCATAATTGGACGGCAGCCGATAGTGCACATTGCCATCTACTGACACCGCCGCCAACACGCCTTGCCCCTGATATTTGGTGGCATAAAGCAGGATGGTATTGTTCGGTGCCATACTCGGCGACTCGTCCATCGTGGTCTCGGTCAGGATGGAAACACGATTGCGCTTCAAATCCTGCACCGCTATATGGAACTTACCATCTACGCGGTGCACCATCACGATGCCCTGACCACCTTCCATCACTCTTCCGCGGGCATTGTAATCACCCTCGAAAGTCACGCGCTGAACCCGCCCCGAGCCGAGTTCAACCCGGTAAATCTGTGGTTTGCCACCCCGATCCGAAGTAAATATCAGCGAATCGTTGTCAATCCAGTCCGGCTCTGTATCAATCGCGAAGTGATTGGTCACTCGCTTCAGTGCCTTTGTTGCAAGATCCATCACGTAGATCTCCGGGTTCCCGTCTTTGGACAATACCATCGCCATCGACTTACCGTCCGGCGACCAAACCGGGCCGCCGTTGATACCCGAGAAGTTCGTGAGCTGGACGCGCTGAGCCGTATCCAGGTTATGCAGGTATATCGCTGGACGCGTTGTCTCAAACGACACATACGCAATCAACCTGCCATTCGGGGCCCAAGTCGGTGCGAGTATCGGCTCTTTCTGTTCCAGCAGCACCTGCTCACGCGCCCCGTCGATATCGCTCATTACCAGGCGGAAGAGCTGCTCATTCCCTTGCAATCTGCGCGCAGAAACATACAGCAGTTTTGTGGCAAACGCGCCTTTGATGTTTGTGATTTTTTCATATATTCGGTTGCTTATGGCGTGGGCGATGTCGCGCGTGTTCGCCCGGCCACCCCGCTCCTCGCCGGTCAGCAATTTGCGCTGAAGGTTTACATCAAACAGGCTGTATTCCACCACAAACCCGCCCGACTCGCTGGTACGCGTTTTACCGATGACCAGATAATCCACCCCAATGGAGCGCCAGTCGCGGTAGTACACCTCCTGCTCGGTCTTTGGCTGGGCCAGCATGTCTGCCGGCGGCATGGGCTGAAACTGCCCGGTTCGGTGCAGATCGGAGCCGACGATTGTGGCTATATCCTCCGGCATAACCACACCCGGCTCCCAGCCAAATGGCACAATGGCGATAGACACAGGTTTATCACTGCCCCGGGTAATTTCAATGGTCAGCCCCGCATGCGCGAGGGAACTGAACAGCAGCACACAGGCCAGCAACACTCTCATCGCCGTAAATCCTCCGGTCGAAATTCAAAAATAAATGTTTCGAAATACTGTTTGAAAACCTGGTAGTCCTGGATCTCCTGAAGCTCAGGAAACCCTCCTACCTTTTGCACCGCACGTACAGCAGAACGATCAAATGCCGTATCGCCGCTGCTTTCTATTACCTGTACATCGATCACTTCGCCGGTACGGATCAGCTTAATTCGAAGTTTAACCCGCATCCCATTACGTGCACTCGGCGGCCGACTCCATGCCATGCTTACCGCGCGCGCGATCCTCGCCTCATAGCTTGCAGCCACCTGCCGATTTTCCTGGGCCTCAAGCAAAGCCTCATCTTCGGACAGGGCATTCATCAATTCCCGCTGCTGCTGTTCACGACGTTCCCGCTCAGCTTTTTCCGCCGCCTCCTTCTTGCGCTTCGCCTCCTCATCCACCTTGGGCTTGGGGTCAGGTTTTGGCGTTGGCTTGGGTTCTGGCTTCGGGGCGGGTTTGGGCTCCGGCTTGGGCTCCGGCTTGGGCTCCGGCTTGGGCTCCGGCTTGGGCTCCGGTTTGGGCTCGGGTTTCGGCTTCGGCGCTGGCTTAGGTTTCGGCTTTTCCAGCACCACCAGCTCAGCATTCACAAAGGTGGGCATCGGGCGCGTCAGCAGCTTGTCTTCAGGTGAAGGCAAGCCAAAAATGAGCAGCATGATACCCAAACCATGCATTAACAGCGTTATCAGAAGCGGCAGAAAGAAAGAGCGCCACATGACTATCGTGGGTTCTCGGTAACCAGACCGACAGAGGGGGCTCCAGCGCCTTGCAGAGCCGCCATCAAGGTTACCACCTCGCCATAACGAACCGCTTGATCACCCCAGACCAGCACCTTGGTCTCCGGCTTTTGTTTCATGACCTTACGCACGCGCTCGGCGATATCTTCGAGCGGCCGCGCCTTTTCGGAGTCACCCATATTAATATAGAGGCTACCGTCCGCCTTGACCGATACGATTAGCGGCTCATCATCCTGCTCACCCATAGGTTCAGCCGGCGCCTTGGGCAGCTCAACCTGAACGCCCTGCATCAGCAGTGGCGCGGTCACCATAAACACAATGAGCAGAACCAACATAACGTCGATATAAGGTACGACATTCATGTCCGCCATTGGCTTACGTTTCTTACGCGAAGCTTTCATGGCTTAAACCTCAGCGGCTGTGTACCTGACGGTACAGGAGACTGGAAAATTCTTCGGCAAAGGTCTGGTATTTGTTTTCCAGCGAGTCAGCCTTGGCAGAAAAGCGGTTAAAGGCCACAACGGCTGGAATTGCCGCAAACAGGCCCATCGCTGTGGCGACCAGCGCCTCAGAGATACCTGGAGCGACTACCGCCAACGTTGCCTGATGCATAGTCGCCAAGCCCTGGAATGAACCCATGATGCCCCACACAGTTCCTAACAGACCAACATAGGGGCTAGTGGAGCCCACCGTTGCCAAGAAAGGCAGGTTCTGCTCAAGGCTGTCATCTTCTCTGGACATAGCCACACGCATGGCTCGCTCTGCGCCATCCATGATCACCTCCGGGCTGGCGTTCTTGCGTCGCAGGCGGCTGTATTCTTTGAAGCCCGACCGGAAAATGCTCTCGATACCAATCGCACGGTAGCCTTTTTCCGCCTTGCCGGAGCCTTCCTGATAGAGCTCACCCAGATCAACACCAGACCAGAATTGCTGCTCAAACTGCCGGTAAGCCCGTTCTGCTGCACTAAAGTAGGACCAACGCTGGACGATGATGAACCAGGACACCACCGATGCCAGCACCAAAATGCCCATAATGCACTGTACAAACAGGCTGGCATTCAGAATCAGATCCATTATCGTCAGTTCGTGGTTCACTTTATTCTCCGTTGTCCAATCGCGCGCGCATATCAGCAGGAATTCTGCGGGGTTTCAAGCTCTGTCGATCAACACAGGCCACCTGAACCGTACCATTACACAAAAATTCAGTACCACGTCTCACTGTTTGTTCGAAGGTGAGCGTGACACCTCGCACCTCAGAGACTGCGGCCGTGACGAGAAGTTCATCATCGAGGGTGGCAGGCTTCAGATACTTGATCGAGGTCTCAGTCACCACAAACATACTGTCATGACTGAAGATGGCTGTTTTACCGTAGCCAGCCGCGCGCATCAATTCGGTGCGGGCTCGCTCCATAAATTTGAGGTAGTTAACGTAGTAGACAATTCCACCGGCGTCAGTATCTTCGATATAAACCCTGACCGGCAGGGAATATTCACGCATTAATCCTCACCCCGTCTATCAGACAGCGGGAGTTGATCCTGCGACTGCGGCAACTTGAGCCCGAAATGACGGTAGGCGCTCTGGGTCACCATACGACCCCGTGGAGTACGCACAATATAGCCCTGCTGTATCAGATAGGGCTCCAACACATCTTCGATGGTGCCGCGCTCTTCGCTTATGGCCGCAGCAAGCGAATCCACCCCCACCGGGCCACCATCAAACCTCTCAATCATCGCCATCAGCAAGCGGCGGTCAAGGCGGTCGAACCCCAGCGCGTCCACCTTCAGCATATCCAGCGCACGGTCTGCTATAGCGCTGTCGATAAAACCGTTACCTTTTACTTCTGCATAGTCGCGCACCCGTCGCAGTAGCCGGTTGACGATACGCGGGGTGCCCCGCGCGCGGCGTGCAATTTCAAGCGCACCTTCATCGTCAATGCCAATGCCGAGAATACCCGCCGAGCGCTTGACGATGTGGGTCAGATCTTTCACCTGATAGAACTCAAGACGCTGCACGATGCCAAAACGATCACGCAGCGGCGAGGTCAGAAGCCCCGCACGAGTGGTGGCCCCGACCAGCGTAAACGGCGGCAAATCAAGTTTGATGGAGCGTGCTGCCGGTCCTTCGCCAATCATGATATCGAGCTGGTAGTCCTCCATCGCCGGGTATAACACCTCTTCCACGTGGGGGCTGAGACGGTGAATCTCGTCGATAAAGAGCACGTCGCCCGGCTCAAGGTTGGTCATCAGTGCCGCCAAGTCACCCGCCTTTTCCAATACAGGACCTGAGGTGGTTTTCAGGGAAACCCCCATTTCATTAGCCAAAATGGACGCCAGCGTGGTTTTACCCAGGCCTGGCGGACCAAATATCAGGGTGTGGTCGAGGGGCTCACTGCGCTTGCGGGCGGCGCTGACAAAGATTTCCATTTGCTCGCGCACGGCTTCCTGACCGACATAGTCCACCAGGGTTTTCGGGCGAATAGCGCGATCCAAGTTTTCTTCTTGGGGATCTTGCTGTTCGGGCGCTATTAGTCGGTCTGTTTCTATCATGGTATTCGCTGGGACACTGCTTCACTGAAACACGGGTTGCGGCAAGTGGCATTATCCCTCACCCCGGCCCTCTCCCCAAAGGAGAGGAGTTATTTGCTAATCATAGCCTTCAAGGCCTGACGAATTAAGTCTTCCACCACAAGACCGTCGCCGTCCACCGCGGCAATGGCGCGGGCGGCTTCCTGGGGTTTGTAGCCCAGAGCAATCAGGGCCTCTTCAGCCTCACTGGCGGCATCCACCTTCAATGCCGCAGGCATCGCAGTCGATGCACCTGCCGCCGGCTCATAGTCTTTCAGCTTGTCGCGCATTTCTATCACCAGGCGCTCGGCTGTCTTCTTGCCAACCCCGGGCAATTTCACCAACGAGGCCGCATCACCCGCCAGCACCAGCGCTACAAACTCGCCAACATCCACCCCAGACAGCACTGTTAGCGCCAGCTTGGGGCCAACGCCGTTCACCTTGATAAGGTCGCGAAACAGGGCGCGACTAGAGTGATCGATAAAGCCAAATAATTGCTGGGCATCTTCGCGAACAACGTGGTGTGTTAGCAGAGTCGTTTCGGCACCCACCTCAGGCAATTGGTAGAGCGTGGTCATGGGCACCAGCACCTCGTAGCCAACGCCAGCGCAATCCACCAGAATTTCAGGTGCGCGCTTTTCAATCAGGGTTCCACGGATCCGACCTATCATTTACCTTCCTTACGACAAACGCCCACGGCGCATACGGCCGCGCACCGTCGGCTGATTCAATTTATTCACGCTGTGCTGACTGTGGGCATGACACAGGGCAGCTGCCAGCGCATCTGCCGCATCTTCCTGCGGGGCCGCCGGCAGCGACAATAGCGTCTTTACCATATGCTGCACCTGTTCTTTATTGGCAGCGCCAGTACCGACCACCGATTGTTTGATCTGGCGGGCAGTGTACTCGGCGACCGGCAAATTGCGGCTGACACAGGCGGTTACTGCCGCACCGCGCGCCTGACCAAGCTTGAGCGCGCTACCCGCACTTTTCGCCATAAATACTTCTTCCACCGCCACTTCGGTGGGGCGGTGCTCGGTCACAATCTCGGAAATACATTCGAAAATAACTTTCAGACGGGCAGGCAGGGGGCCAACGGGCAGGCGGATCACGCCGCTGCTGATATAGGTGTGCTTGCTGCCCTCACAGGCAATCAGGCCAAACCCGGTTTTTACTGAGCCGGGGTCTATCCCCAGAATAATGCGCATTGCCACCGCCTGCGATAGCCGGCCTTTTAGCAGGCCCGCCTTGATTATAACTATGCAGGGAAGTGTATCAGGAAAGCGCTTCCAGCACTGCTTCAGGGATATCGGCGTTGGTATAGACGTTTTGCACGTCATCGAGATCTTCGAGCATATCAATCAGCCCGAGAATGGTTTCGGCGCCACTCTGATCAAGCTCGACCGTGGTCGATGGCTGCATCGTCACCTCGGCATTGGCCGGCTCAAATCCCGCTGCAACAATCGCGTCTTTGACCGCCGTGAAATCTTCCCAAGGCGTGTAAAGGTCGACAGAGCCATCATCATTGGTCACCAGATCATCGGCACCGGCTTCCAGAGCGGCTTCCATCAGTGCATCTTCGTCCACACCGGGCTCAAAGCTTATTTGACCAACGCGACTGAAAAGGTAGGCAACCGATCCATCTGTCCCCAAGTTGCCCCCGCGCTTGCTGAAGGCGTGGCGCACTTCTGCGACAGTCCGGTTGCGGTTATCGGTCATACATTCAACCAATACCGCCACACCTCCAGCACCATAACCTTCATAGGTCACTTCTTCGTAGTTGCTGTCATCACCATCACCGGTACCGCGAGCTATTGCTTTCTCGATGGTGTCTTTCTTCATGTTGGCGGCCAGAGCCTTGTCCATCACCGCGCGCAGCCGGGGGTTATCCTCCGGCAAGCCGCCGCCCAGTTTGGCGGCAACCACAATTTCACGAATGATCTTAGTAAAGACCTTGCCCCGCTTGGCGTCCTGAGCTGCCTTGCGGTGCTTGATATTGGCCCATTTACTGTGACCCGCCATGGTTTACCCCTGTTTTTCCTCAGTTTTGCGCAGACGGATATTAAGCTCGGTGAGCTGCTTGCTTTCCACCGTGCCGGGGGCGTCGGTCATCAGACAGGCCGCCGTCTGGGTTTTCGGGAAGGCAATGACGTCGCGAATCGATTTTGCACCGGTCATCAACATGACGATGCGATCAAGACCAAAGGCCAAGCCACCATGAGGCGGACAACCGTATTTCAGGGCATCCAGCAAGAAGCCAAACTTCTCGTCAGCCTCTTCCTTGCCAATACCCAGAATGCGGAATACCGCCTGCTGCATGTCGCTTTTATGAATACGAATGGAGCCGCCGCCCAACTCTGTGCCGTTCAACACCAGATCATAGGCTTTTGACAGGGCTGCACCGGGATCTGCTTCCAGCGCCTCTGGCGTGCAGGTTGGCGCAGTAAACGGATGATGCAGCGAGGTCCAGTTGCCGTTGCCGTCTTCCTCGAACATCGGGAAGTCCACCACCCACAGCGGCGCCCACTCGCGCTCGATCATGTTCAGATCTTCGCCCAGCTTTACGCGCAGCGCGCCCAGAGCCTCGTTAACCACGCTGGTTTTATCGGCACCGAAGAACACGATATCACCGTCGGCTACCGTCAGACGCTCCATCATCTGCAACACGATGTCGTCCGGCATGAACTTAAGAATTGGCGACTGCAGGCCTTCAACACCCTTGGCCAGCTCGTTCACTTTGATCCAGGCCAAACCTTTGGCGCCGTATATACCGACAAATTTGGTGTATTCGTCAATTTCCTTGCGCGAGAGCTTGGCACCGCCAGCCACTTTCAGGGCGCAGACACGACCCTTGGGATCATTGGCCGGGCCATTAAAGACCTTGAAGTCCACCTGCTTCATCAAGTCTTCAACGTCGGTCAGCTCCAACGGAATGCGTAAATCCGGGCGATCACTGCCGAAGCGCTGCATAGCTTCAGCGTATGTCATACGCGGCAGCTCACCCAGGTCCACGTTCAATACCTGCTGGAACAACTCACGGATCATGCCTTCGGTGATGGCCATGATCTCGTCCTGATCCATAAAGGAGGTTTCCAGGTCGATCTGGGTAAATTCAGGTTGGCGATCAGCGCGAAGATCTTCGTCGCGGAAGCATTTGGCAATCTGGTAATAGCGGTCCATCCCCGCCACCATCAGCAGCTGCTTGAACAGTTGTGGCGACTGGGGCAGCGCAAAAAATTTGCCCGCATGGGTACGGCTCGGCACCAGATAGTCGCGAGCACCTTCAGGAGTAGCGCGCGTCAGGATCGGTGTTTCAATATCGAGAAAACCGTTACCGTCCAGGTAATTGCGCAGAATCGAGGTGATGCGCGAACGCAGGCGCAATTTGTCAGCGATATCGTTACGGCGCAGGTCGAGGAAACGGTAGCGCAAACGCACGTCTTCACCCACATCAGTGTGCGTATCAAGCTGGAACGGAGGTGTTTCAGAGGCATTGAGGATCTCAAGCTCCTTACCCAGCACCTCTATCTCGCCCGTACCCATATTGGGGTTCACAGTGCTCTCGGTACGGGCCCGTACCCGGCCTTTTACCTGCAACACGTATTCGCTTCGCACCTTGTCGGCCCGCTGGAAATGCTCTTCGGTATCGGGGTCAAACACCACCTGCACGATGCCATCGCGATCCCGCAGATCCAGGAAGATTACGCCGCCGTGGTCCCGGCGCCGATCTACCCAACCGCATAAGGTAACTTCCTGATCAATATCTTCCTTGCGGAGAGTACCGCAATAATGGCTTCGCATTCGTTCTGTCCTGTTTGAGTCTGTTTTGCCAGCAATTAGCTGGCGTCGGTGCTGCTGCCACTGGAGGCACTGGCACTACTACCCGAACTATCGCCGGCTATGTTCTTGCGATTACCGGATTTGAAGTCGGTTTCATACCAGCCACCACCCTTCAGGCGGAACGCTGGCGCAGAAATACACTTTTTCAAGGCTGGTTTATTGCATTGAGGGCAATCCACCAACGGGTCATCGCTCATTTTCTGGATTGCTTCCAGCTCGTGAGCGCAGTCATCACACTTATATTCATAAATTGGCATAACGAGGTCCTCGCTACTTCAATGGGCTTATGGGGGAGGATGCCCCAAAAATGGACGCGGATTATACCGTAAACAACAGGGAGGGATAAATGCCGGAGTGAATCAGGGGGAGAAGCCGGCCCCGAGGGGCCGGCAATCAATCAGGAGGCGTACTCTTTCAGCTTCTTCAGAGGGCGCACTTTCACAGCAATGCTGGCAGGCTTAGCTTTGAAGGTGGTCTCTTCACCAGTGAAGGGGTTGATACCCTTGCGCGCCTTGCGGGCAGGTTTCTTCACGGTTACCACTTTCATCAAACCGGGCACAGTAAACTCACCCA
>NZ_JBFJTH010000099.1:0-13991 GCF_041625495.1 Litorivivens sp.
CGCCGCGTGCGCAACCGGAGCAACGACAGCAACAATTCTACTACTGCCGCGAATGCCGCAATCAAAGCGACAACATAAAGCCAGAGATTGCGGTTAATCCATGCCTGGTAAGCCAGCTTGCCCATCGTTAGTTCGACCGACCACAACGGCCGACCAAGAACTACCTGCGCGGTCGCCGGACTAGGCTCCAATGCACCTCGCCGGGTCAGCGTGCGCCAGCCACTGGAAAACCGGTATTTCAATTCCAGCAACACCGGCTGCTGACTGGCAATACGCGCCAGTGCCTGTCCCAATACGGCATCCGGGTAACTGGCCAGCAAGACCATGTCGCCACTGACTGGCGTGACAACCGACAGCAACCAGTGCTTGTCGTCACGATAAACATCGATCACTGATGCCTGCAGCTCCAGGCTGCGACGGATCATGTCCCGCTCAATGTGCCTCAAGGGGTCCAGCGCTCTGTTGTCATCGTCCGCTATACCCAGCTCCGTAACGGGTATCAAGCGTCGAGTGCTGGCACGTGGCAGCGCATCATCGGGCAGGACAACAGCCCCGTCGGCCGCCAGCTTCACCGCCAGATTTTCAACTTCTGCACTAAGGTTACTGAGATGGCGATCCATAAGCAGCGCTGCACGCTCTGCTTCCATCGTCAGATGGGCAATCGCTTGGGCATGATGAAAACGCTCGCTGATGTAGGTAAGCCCAATGACCAGAAAACCAGCCACCAGCGGCAGCAGTATGGCCTTGGTTGCCGCCAGACGCAGCAGATCGCCACGACGCACCTGAAACAGAGAACGCAGACCCGAAAACTTCCTGCCAGTGCGCAGCTTGGTGGCATTGAAGTCAAAATCGTCAAACCGATGGCGCCTGTTCATTGGGCTCCCTGCGAAGTCATTCCCCGACGGACCAAAACGTCAGCTCGCCATGCAGTGGGCGAGGCGGTCAATCAACGTCGTCGCGAGTTGCTGTTTACCCATCCGCGGCAGCGCCTGCTCGAGCCCCGCAGCCAGCAGCACCACCTCATTCTGGTCGCTGTTAAACCCGATGCCTGCATCTGACACATCGTTGGCAATGATGGCATCGAGATTTTTGCGCTCCAGCTTACCGCGTGCGTAGCTGATCACATCCTGTGTTTCTGCGGCAAAACCCACTGTAAACGGGCGCTTCTCCGCGCCGGCTACTGCACTAATGATGTCCGGGTTGCGCACCAGTTCGATCTGCATGGTTTCAGCATTCTTTTTAATTTTCTGCTCAACAGCCTGCGCCGGTCGATAATCGGCTACCGCAGCGCAGCCAATAAAAAGATCGGTGCGCGCGACGCGCTGCATGACAGCATCATACATTTCTTGCGCGCAGGAAACGTCGACGCGTTCCACGCCTTCCGGACAGGGTAACGCAACCGGGCCACTGACCAACACCACGCTGGCGCCGGCATCGCAGGCAGCACGCGCCAGCGCATAACCCATCTTGCCCGACGAGTGATTGCTGATGTAGCGCACCGGGTCAATCGCTTCACGAGTCGGGCCCGCGGTGATCAAAACCCGCTTGCCGTCAAGCGCGCGCCCCTGAAATTGCGCTTCCGCCAGATCCGCCAGTTCAGTAGGCTCCAGCATGCGACCCAAACCAACGTCACCACAGGCCTGCTCGCCGGCCGCCGGCCCCAACACCGTGACACCCCGCTGGCGCAGAACATCCATATTGGCGAGGGTTGCAGCATCTGCCCACATAGCCTGGTTCATGGCTGGCGCCACGGCTTTTTTCGCCTGACAGGCAAGCCACAGGGTAGACAGCAGATCATCGGCCTGGCCTTGGGCCAGCTTGGCAAGAAAATCCGCCGACGCTGGCGCCACCAGCAGCAAATCGGCCCACCGCGCCAGCTCGATATGCCCCATTGCCGCCTCGGCCTCTGAATCCAGCAATGAGGTATGCACCGGATTTCCCGACAACGCCTGCAGGGTCAGCGGGGTAATAAATTCCTGGGCTGCAGCGGTCATCACCACATGTACTTGGGCGCCGCGCTCCTTGAGGCGGCGTACCAGCTCAGCGGCTTTGTAGGCAGCGATCCCCCCGGTAATTCCCAGCACGATGTGGCGGTTATTCAAGCGTGACATATTGCGGTGTGCGCCCTGTTGGTTTGATAATAGCTAAGCAGCCGTCATTATTGCAGTTTTTCATTCGTTACTCACTACCGGCGGCTCACCAGGGAGGGTGATATGGCCATAACGGACTGGCCTGCTTCAGAACGTCCACGCGAGCGACTGCTTACTCACGGCCCGCAAAGCCTGTCTGACGCGGAATTGCTGGCCATCTTTCTGCGCACGGGTGTGCCTGGCAAATCGGCCGTCGACCTGGCACGAGAACTCCTTCACCAGTTTGGCAGCCTCAGCGCCTTATTGGGCGCCAATCGCAAAGTCTTTTGCCAATCGCCCGGCTTGGGCGATGCCAAATTCGCCCAACTCCAAGCCATACTGGAAATGGCCAGACGTCATTTCGCTGAAAACCTTCAGCGCGATACGGTGCTCACCAGCGCTGCCGCCACCCGCCAGTTTCTCCAGGCCCAACTGCGCGGCGAAGCCAGGGAAGTATTTGCGGCGCTGTATCTGGATAACCAGCATCGATTGCTGGCATACGAGCCGCTTTTCTACGGCACTATCAACGGCGCCACGGTGTATCCAAGGGAAGTGGTCAAGCGCGCCCTGGACGTCAACGCGGCAGCACTCATCGTAGCCCACAACCACCCATCGGGTCTGGCCGAACCAAGCCGCGCCGATATCGCTATCACGGCGCGTCTGAAGCAGGCTCTGGAAATGGTGGATATCCGCCTTCTCGACCATTGCATCGTTGCCGGGTCGGCGGTGGTATCACTGGCGGAGCGGGGTGAACTCTGAGGGTGCCGCAGACGCCGCACCCGCAAACAGCGCCCGCCCATTATCATTCTCAAACTTCAAATTCCTTGCGGCGCAGCGCCCCTTCTGGTATAAAGTCGCGCTCCGTTTCGGCCGCTGCATTTTCTCAGCCACTGTATCGGGCCAGAATTTGGGCGATTCGCCCTGGCGAACGCCGAAAAATCTAGTTGAATTAGTCCTTTATGACGACCAGCCCTTTGTGAAAAGGGTCTGAAAGACGAGCGAGAGTATCATGTCCAGAGTGTGTCAGGTTACTGGTAAGCGTCCCGTAACCGGAAACAATGTATCCCACGCCAAAAACCGCACCAAGCGTCGTTTTTTGCCGAACCTGCACAGACATCGCTTCTGGCTGGAAAGCGAAAAGCGCTTTGTGACCCTGCGAGTATCGAGCAAAGGTATGCGCATCATCGACAAGAAGGGCATCGACGCTGTTGTTAGCGATCTGCGTGCCCGCGGCGAAAAGGTATAAGGTAGAACATCATGGCCAAGAAAGGTGTAACCGAAAAAATTCGTCTGGTGTCCTCTGCTGGCACCGGTCACTTCTATACCACGTACAAGAACAAGCGTAACTCGCCTGACAAGTTCGAGTTCAAGAAGTACGATCCGGTTGTTCGCAAGCACGTGATCTACAAGGAAGCCAAGATCAAGTAATTGATCGGCAACCTGACGCATCGCGAAAGCCCGGCGCTGCCCGGGCTTTTTTGTGTGCGCGTGCTACGCGTTTGACGACGCCCGCCGCTCCGCCTCATCAGCGATGCCTTGGCTCATACGGCGAAAACCGTCGCGCAGGAAGTGCCCGAGCAACAACCCCACCACCGGTGCAAACCAGCCACTGAGCTCAAAACTGGAGAGATACCGGGTGCGCCCGTCCGCCAGCGCTTCAATGCGGTGTGATCGATAACTCTTCATGGCTCCCAACGGCGCTGGCTTTATGCCGTAACTCAACAACACCCCCGGCTCATGCTCAAAGATGTATTCTCTCTGCGCTTGCGCCACAAAAGGCAGAACCCGCACACGCATGTCTATTGGGTCACCAACTTTCAGCGTGGAACGACAGGTCTCCACAAACGTATTCCAACGCGGATAGGCCTCAAGATCCGTGAGAACTTCCCACACCTGCGCGGCCGAAGCCTCAATTTCGTGACTATATCGAATGGTAATTGGCATTATTTCCCGACCTGGCAAGAGCAGAGCTGTGCAATGGACGGCAATTTTGCCATAGTTGGCCACAACTTTTGAGAACTTCGGACACATGCAGAGTAACGGAACCAATATCAGCGGCATCGACCAGTGGCTGGAAGCAGGCACCTTTTTTGCCGTCGACGGCCACAAGCTCTTTTACCGGGACAGCGGCCCGAGCGACAAGCCCGTGGTCTTGCTTATCCACGGCTTCCCCACCAGCAGTTGGGACTGGTACAAACTGTGGCCCTTACTGGAAGAACACTACCGCCTCATCGCGCTGGATATGCTTGGCTTTGGCTTCAGCGACAAACCGCGCGACCACACCTACAGCATTCACCAGCAGGCGGACATCGTCGAGGACCTGATCTGCGCACTGGAGATTGATCGCTTTCACGTACTGGCCCATGACTATGGTGATACGGTTGCCCAGGAACTGCTCTACCGACAAAACACCGGCAAGGGCAAGGGGCACTGGCTCTCCGTCTGCCTGCTCAACGGCGGTCTGTTTCCAGAGACCCACCGCGCCCGCCTGATACAGAAATTACTGGAAGGTCCACTCGGCGCTTACATTTCCCGACTATTCGGCAAAAAACAGTTTGAGCGCAGCTTTACCGCCATCTTTGGTACAGCAAGCCGACCCAGCCAGACAGAACTTAACGCTTTTTGGGAATTGATATGCCGCCAACACGGCAATCAGATTCTTCACAAGCTGATTCACTACATGGCTGATCGCCGCAAAAACCGGGAACGCTGGCTGCTTGCGCTGCGCGATAGCTGCGTACCGGTGATGCTGATCAACGGCAACGCCGACCCGGTATCTGGCTCGCATATGGTCGCGCGCTACCGGGAACTGGTCCGACCCAACGACACGATTGTCGACCTGCCGGAGATTGGCCACTACCCACAGGTTGAAACACCCAGCGCCGTGGCCTCTGCCTACCACAGTTTTGTGCAGGAGCAATCGTAAACATCTACGAAGGGATGCAATCATGAACTTCCAGTTTGAAACCTGCCGCCGGATTGTTTTTGAAAACGGGGGCAGCCGCCAACTTCCCGAGCTCTGCCAGGCCTTGGCCCGAAAACACTTGCTGCTCGTTACCGATCCGGGCCTGAAAGCCACCGGTATCGTGGAACGCATCCAGCAACTCCTTGAGCAGGGCGGCCTTGCGGTCAGCCTGTACAGCGACGTTCAGGCCGATCCACCGGAAGCCGTGGTGCTCGCTGCCGCTGCGTTTGCTCGCGAACACGGCATCGATGGCGTGATCGGTCTCGGTGGAGGCAGCTCCATGGATGTAGCCAAACTCATTGCGGTGCTCGCCTACTCGAACCAATCACTGACGCAAATGTACGGTATTGGCAATGTGCAGGGCGAGCGCCTGCCACTGATCCAAATACCCACCACCGCCGGCACCGGCTCGGAAGTCACTCCGATTGCCATCGTCACCACCGGCGAAACCACGAAGATGGGGGTAGTCTCGCCTCAACTACTGCCAGACATCGCCTTGCTCGACCCGGAGCTAACTCTCGGCCTGCCACCAGCGGTAACCGCCGCCACCGGGATAGACGCCATGGTGCACGCCATAGAGGCCTACACCTCCAAACTGAAGAAAAACCCATACTCCGATATGCTGGCCAGACAGGCGCTGACTCTAATGGCCGCCAACCTGCCCATCGCCATCAATGAAGGCAACAACATTGAAGCCCGTAGCAACATGCTGCTCGGCGCCTGCCTTGCCGGTCAGGCCTTTGCCAACGCACCAGTGGCCGCTGTACATGCACTGGCCTATCCACTGGGCGGGCACTACCACATACCGCACGGTTTAAGTAACTCGCTAGTGCTGCCGGCCGTTCTGGAATTTAACGCCAGCGTCGCCGCAAACCACTACGCCGAACTCCTGCCCTGCCTGCAGCCAGGGGTGCAGATTTTGTCACCGCACACCGCCTGTGATCAGTTCATTGCCGCCATGCGCAAGTTAGTCGCCCAAGCGCCGCTGCCGCAAACCCTGAAAGAGGCCGGCGTACCGGAAAGCGACCTACCGATGCTGGCGAGCGATGCCATGCTGCAACAGAGGTTACTGGTAAATAATCCGCGGGAAGTCAGCGAGGCTGACGCACTGACCATCTATCGATCGGCATTTTAGGGAATACCATGACACCCAAGGATCGCGCCTACTACAAACGCTTCTACCCCATCACCACCCGCTGGATGGACAACGACATCTACGGGCACGTGAACAACGTTACCTACTATTCCTATTTTGATAGCGCAGCCAATCGCTTTCTCATTGAAGAGTGCGGCCTGGACATACACAGTGGTGACATTATTGGGTTCGTGGTGTCATCAGGCTGCGAGTACTACACGCCGGTTGCATATCCGCAGCAACTGGAAGCCGGACTGGCAATTGAAAAGCTGGGTAACAGCTCGGTGCGCTACAACATCGGAATTTTCAAGGCCGGAGAAGATTACGCTGCTGCGAGCGGTCACTTTACCCATGTTTTTGTCACCCGGGCACAGCAGAAGTCGGTACGCATACCCGACGTCATGCGCGCAGCCATGGCCAACATTCAGTGCAACGACTCCGGCGAACGCTGAAGAAATCGCATACTCGCGTCAATCGCTGACCCGCTGAGAGCAAAGGCCGTAAAGTGCCCCCTCAATCGGAGCAGGTATAGTTCTGCCGGAACACCTTGTTGCCGAAGCGCCGCATAGAAATCGGTCGCGTGATCGTCGGCAACCAGCAAATCAGCCGCTCCGTGGTAGATAAAGAATGGCGGCGCATTGTCGTGAACGTGAACAACCGGTGACGCCTGAGCAAAGGCCTCGGGCATCTGTTCTATCGTCCCACCCAAAAACTGCGGCACCAGCCGACCGCCTGTAAATTTGCGCAGATCAGATGGCGTTCCCCCTGCCACCACCGCGTAGGGACGAGTAACAGCGCCACCGTAAGGAACATCCAGATCGCTTGCGGTGCCTGCCACCAAGCCCAACAAACTCACCAGATGGGCTCCGGCGGAATAGCCCAATGCCGCCACCCGCGACCGATCAATCGCGAATTCATCCGCGCGCTGGTGAATCCAGTGCATGGCCTGCTGCAGATCGTGGAGCTGCGCCGGAAAACGATACTGCGGCGCAAACCGGTAGGCGATATTTACCGCGACGAAGCCGTTGGTCGCAAGGCGCTCGCTAATACCCGCCATATCCTCGGGAGAGCGCCCTTCCCAGCCTCCACCGTGTACTACCAGTACCGCCGGGAACGGCCCTGCGCCCAGAGGTCGATAGACATCTGCCAGCAAGGGCTCCGGCCAGCGGTCTGGGCTATAACGCAGTCCGCGCACTACCTGATAGTCAGTTTGCTGCAGCTCGACCTCGGCAGCCCCCGGCGGCACCCCTTTATGGGACGCACAGGCTGACAGGAAGAGTAAGGCGGGTAAAATGAGCAAACGCACGATGAGGAAATCTCCGAACTTAAAGCGCCTTATACGTGCGGAGTGGGCCTACCGGTTTTTCAGCCGCAGCAAGCCCTCCTGAGTCACCGCCGCCACCAGTTCACCCGAGCGATTATAGATACGTCCGCGACACCAGGCCCGCCCATTGGCTGCCACATCGCTGTGCGTTTCGTAGAGCAGCCAGTCATCCACCCGAAAAGGTCGGTAAAACCAGAGCGCGTGGTCGAGTGAGATGGTTGCCAGTTCCGGGTTAAGAAAGGAAACGGCGTGCGGGTTCAGCGCTGTGATCAGAATCGGATTATCCGACGCATAGGCCAACAACTGCTGATGTGTTGCCAGATCGTCGCCGATGATATCCGTCGCCTTGAACCAGCTGTAGGACACCGCCTCACTGGGCTGCAGATTATCCAGGTCTTGCGGATTAACTTTCCTGAACTCAATGGGCCAGTTGCCCTCACGATTCGGGAAGTATTTCTTCAAGCGCTCGTCGTCGCTGACCAGCGCTTCGGGCGGCGGCACATCAGGCATCGTACACGCGTGCTCGAACCCCTCTTCCGCCACCTGGTAGGACAGCATTGCACTAAAAATGGCCTTGCCATATTGCCGGGCGACCACCCGCCGGGTGACAAAGCTGCGACCGTCGCGAATCGGGTCCACTTCGTACACCACCTGCCGGCTCGGGTCGCCCATGCGCAAGAAATAAGCATGCATGGAGTGTAGCGTGAATGTTTCAGACACAGTGCGTCCAGCAGCGCTTAAAGCCTGCGCTAGCACCTGCCCGCCGTATATGCGACCACCACTGTTATGGGCCGCTCGGCCGGTGTACAGATTGGTATCAATCTCTTCAAGCTGGTTACAGACCAGCAATTCGGCTAACGCTTTATGCACGTGTGGACTCCTGAAATACAGCAGGCTTTCTACCACCCGCCGTCGCAATTTACCACCGCCGAAAACGCCCAACGAATCTGCACCCACGCTGATACATACTGCATTGCAATTAGCGCAGAGCACACCCTGAACAGAGCAGCCTTGCGCTAGATGCCCACAGTAGCAACCACTGCTATGGCGGCGTGCCCCCGGACAAATATTTGCCCCAGCCGAAACCTTCGCACAGCCGGATAAAATCCTCACCCGGGTGAGCAGATAGCCTCACTTCATCCGCACTTAGCGGATGCTGGAAACGCATTTCGACGCACGCCAGCAATAATCGATGGCAGTGGTATTGCGTCTGAAAAAAGCGATTGTGTACACCCTTTCCATGCTTGGCATCACCAATAACAGGGTGCGCGATATGTTTCATATGCCGCCGGATCTGGTGTTTGCGGCCGGTTTTGGGAATCGCTTCAACCAGTGAATAGCGCGTCTGCGGATAGCGCTCGACGCGCACCGGCAACTCAACCCTCGCCAGACAACGAAAGTGTGTCAGCGCAGGCTGGGGTGGCTTGTCCTGACGGGCCCGGCTATCCGTCATTTTGTCCAGCTCCTCCTTCAAAGGGTGATCAATCGCGCCATTGTCAGGCGCAAAACCACGAACCACAGCCAGGTAGCGCTTATAGACGCCTTGTTCGGCAAACTGCGTCGAGACGGCGCGAGCCATTTCAGGTGACAGTGCAAATAACAAAACCCCGGACGTGGGCTTGTCGAGTCGATGCACCGGATAAACCTTTTGTCCGATCTGATCCCTGACCAGCTGCAGCGCGAACCGGGTTTCGCGGCGATCAATGGCACTGCGATGCACCAGCAGGCCGCTGGGCTTGTTGATCGCAACAAAGTGATCGTCACGATAGAGAATATCCAAGACAGACAAAGGCAGGCACCGGCAAAAACAGGCATTATACCTGCGGAGGCCTTGTGCATTCATGCACTCGACGCCGCGCGAAAATGGCGCTAGCTTGTTGAACCACACAACAGAGGATTTTCACGATGAGCACACTCACCCTCTACGGCGCTCACATTTCTCCTTATGTGCGCAAAGTTCGTGCAGCCCTGGCATACAAGGGGCTCGACTACGAACACGTTTTTGTTGTTCCGGTTGGTGACGATCAGCCAGAAGAGTTCAAGGCCAACAGTCCGCTGGGCAAAATACCGCTGCTGCGCATTGGGGATCGCTACCTGAGTGATTCATCCGTTATATGCGCCTGGCTGGAGCGGGAATATCCCGACAGGCCGCTATTGCCAACCGACAACTTTGAAGCAGCGCGTGCGCTGTGGTTTGAAGAATACGCCGGCAGCGTTATGACGACGGCCATGGGTGGGCACCTGTTTGCCGAAGTGGTGCTCGCCCGCCTGGTATTTAAACGCGACCCGATACAGGCGGATATCGACAAAGCCATCAACCAGGAAATACCGGCGATATTTGACTACCTCGAATCAGAGATAGCCGGCGATTATCTTCTGGCGTCCGGTTTTTCTCTAGCCGACATTGCCGTGGGCGCAATCAGTGTAGCCATGCTGCACAGCAGCCATGCCTGCGATGCTGCGCGATGGCCCAAAACCGCTGCCTACCTTGGCCGCATTCAAAACCATGAGATCTTTGCTTCACTGATCGCCGAAGAACGAGCAATGCTGGCCAGTTTTGGTTGACACCGGAAATCGGTCTGACCGCGTAAGTTTCTACGCTACGTGGTCGCCTGACTGATTCGGCCTGATCGCAGCGTTCACGTGAACGCATAGTCGTCGGGGTTAATTGCCTTAGTCCACTCCCAGAAATCACGCAGACGCCAGGGAGACAGCACGGTAACTTTGCCAGCCTCATTCTGATACCAGCTATGCTTCACCGTCGGGTGCGACCAGACCATATTCGATAACTCATTTTGCAACTTCAACTGATAATCTCGATGCACCGTGTGTTTTACCTCAAGCGCTTTCGCGCCTTCTTGCAGCAGGGTTTTGATTCCAGACAGGGCGTAGCGCACTTCACACTCTGAATTGAATATCAGGCTGCCGCCAAAGGCGAGGTTGGTACCCGGACCATAGAGACAGAACAGGTTGGGGAAGTTTGGCACAGTGATACCCAAGTAGGCCTCAGGCTCGTCACCCCACTGCTCACGAAGTGTCATCCCGCCGCGACCGACAATCTCCATCGGCCAGAGAAATCGGTTAGCGTGAAAACCCGTGGCATAAACAATAATATCTGCCTCAAACAGCTCACCATGAGCGTCGACAATACCCGCCTCAGTGATCTCGCGAATGCCTTCGGTTCGCAGTTCAACATGAGGTTTAGTCAGCGCAGTCAGCCAGCTGCCGTTATCCTGCAGCGTACGCTTGGCCAGCGGCACATAGTCTGGAATCACTTTATCCAGCAATGCCTCATCATCACCCACCTGCTGTTTCATCCAGTCGGTAAACACCTCGCGCACCATCTCGTTCATTTCATTGATAGAGCGTTCCTGGTGGGGCCAGTCTGGATCAATTTTCAGGCTCGGCAACAGACCGTCGCAGGCGGGCCAGAACAACAGGAAGCGGTACCAGCGTGAATAGAATGGCAGTTTTTTCATACACCACTGGGCACCGCTTTCTACCTTGCGGTGATAGTCGACGTTGGGAAACATCCACGGCGCAGAACGCTGATACACCTTCAGCTCGGCGACCTTATCAGCAATGGCAGGCACCAGCTGAAAAGCACTGGCTCCCGTACCGATAACAGCGACCCGTTTGCCGGCGTAATCCACATCACTACGCCATTGGGCCGAGTGCATGGCGATCCCCTTGAACCGATCTCGTCCTTCTATATCAGGCAATTTGGGTCGGTTTAGCTGACCTACCGCACTAATGAGTGCGTTGCTCGTGTGCGTTTGTTTCTGACCATCGGCATCACGACAGGTCACCTGCCACTGGCTATTTGCTTCATCGTAGGCCGCGCTCACCACTTCGCTGTTAAAACGAAAGTGCTCGCGAATACCAAACCGATCCAGGCAATCTTCAAAATACTGCTGCAACTCTGGCTGCTGGGCAAAGTATTCGCTCCAATTGTGATTGGGTGCGAATGAGTAACAGTAAAAATGATTGCCAACATCCACCCGGCAGCCGGGATAACGGTTCTCATACCAGGTGCCGCCCACCCCCGCGTTTTTCTCAATCACGGTGAACGACAGGCCAGCCTCCTTCAAGCGAATGGCAGACAGTACTCCGGACATACCACCGCCGATGACGGTGACATGAAAACCTGATCGCTGCTCCACCGGAATGGCGTCCCAGTCTAGTTGCCGCGCATCGCCATCGAGCTCCATTTCCTCGAGCATCATGGGTACGTAGTCCATGGGCACTTCTTCAGCCACCAGGAAACTCATCATTCGGCGAATGGTTTCGTGATCACTGAGCTGAACAGGCTTACATCCGCCATCGCGGTAGCGTTTGATCACCTCGAGCGCCTGGGCACGCACTGCGGCCTTGTCCTCGTCCGACATGTAACCCTGCACTTCGTTGAGGTAAACCCCGAGCGGCCTGATTGCACCATCCAGCAAGGCGGTGTCACCACTCATATGAATCATGGAGAGCATCAATGTGGGAATAGAGGCGTCGGTCAGAGCCTCGGCGATAAACGCGTCATCTTCAGTAATGGGCTCCAATGCCGGAGCCAGCGCCTGGGTCATGGTGTCATCCGTTATCTGCTTACTATTACCTTGAGCATACGGAGGCTAGATACCCAGCGAAATTACAGCTGTGTTATTTTGGCCGGCGGGAGCCCCACCGGCGGCTTCGCGCCAGTTACGCGCCAGGGTTACCCCGGTCGCGGGGCCAGTCTGAAAACGCGAGAAAAAACAGAAAGCCAATATTCACCAGCGGAATAAGTAGCAACAACGACAGCCAACCGGAATAGCCTGCTTTCTCGCAGATTTTCCAGAACGGGACTACGATCAGTAATAGGGTCAGCAAAATACCCAGATTTATTTCCATTAAACTCTCCCTGACTTGAGCGATGGGATCAGTGGCGCGAGAAGGCCTCGCGCGTTAAAGTGCAGTGTCGGGCCATATTGTTGAAAATTCTATGAAAAAAGTCGCGCTTCACTGGCAAATTGCCATCGCCATTATACTCGCCGTTATTGTTGCCAGCCTCACAGGTCGTGAGGCCGGGCTGGGCGATCTAACGTTTTACGCCATTTACGCCTTCCTGGGCACCCTTTTTCTCAATGCGCTGAAGATGATTATTGTGCCGCTGGTCACCGCCTCCATCATTAGCGGTATCGCCAATATCGGCAACAACGAGGGCCTGGGGAAACTGGGCGGCAAAACCATCGCGTTTTATTTAACCAGTAGCCTGCTGGCGATTCTGGTGGGCCTCGCCGCGGTAAATATTTTGCAGCCTGGGGTTGGCTCCAATCTCGCCGATGGTCTTAGCGGCGACCAGTCAGTGTCAGACGTACTTTCCAAAGTTGAGGGTAAAAGCACCGCAGACATCGTGGATGTTTTCATTCGCATGGTTCCCCCCAACATCATTGCGGCAGCGGCTGACGGGCAAATGCTTGGCCTGATTTTCTTCAGCCTCCTGTTCGGGTACTTCCTGGCGCAAAGCCGTTCACCGCAGACCGACACGGTGCGCGATTTCTTTAATGGCCTGATGGACATCATGACCCTGATCACTCTCTGGGTAATGAAGTTCGCGCCCCTCGGAGTTTTCGGTCTGGTCGCAAAAACGGTGGCCGATACCGGTTTTGCCAGCTTCAAACCGGTGCTGGTGTTTTTCTTCACCGTGGCAATCGCCTTGGCCATTCACGCGTTTATCACCATGCCCCTGTTACTGAAGTATATTGGCCGAATCAACCCCACCAAACACTATCAGGCCATGTCACCGGCAATGCTGACAGCGTTTTCCACGGCCTCCAGCTCCGCCACCCTGCCCTTGACCATGGAATGCATGGAGGAGGCCGGTGTTTCCCAGCGAGTTCGCGGTTTTGTCCTGCCACTGGGGGCCACTGTGAACATGGATGGCACCGCCCTCTACGAATGCGTAGCCGCCATTTTTATTGCACAGGCCTTTGGTATTGAGCTGAGCTTTGTCCAGCAATTTACCATCGTGGTGGTCGCCCTCCTCACCTCGATTGGCGTCGCCGGTATACCGGCCGCGAGCCTGGTAGCCATTTCCATCATATTGGGGGTCATCGGACTACCACTGGAGGGTATCGGCTTGCTGATGATTACCGATCGGGTATTGGACATGATGCGCACTGCCGTCAACGTATTCAGCGACACCTGCGCCACCGTGATTATTGCCCGCAGTGAAGGCGAAAAAACCAAACTGGTATGAACTACTGTCCGGAATGCGGCATAGCACTCACCGCCCAAAGTTATCAAGGGCGCGGCGAAGTTCTGCTGTGCCCCGCCGGACACGCATGCTATCCGCCCGGCCCGAAAATTCTGGTAGCGGCCTTTGTCAATTGCGGTGAAAAATTGCTCTGGATGAAGCGCGGCAACCCGCCCCGGGCAGGACACTGGGCGATTCCTGCCGGCTTTATGGAA
>NZ_JBFJTH010000100.1:0-13761 GCF_041625495.1 Litorivivens sp.
TCCAGCAGCATTACTACTCGACCGATCGGCTTGTCTTCGCCAGTGCCTTCAGTGTCTGGCATAAAGCCGCGCATCTCCACCACAAAAAGACGACCGGATTCGTCCCACGCCATCGCTACAGGGTCGACCACCAAGGGTTCGGCTGCCACCAGTTCTACCGAAAATCCCGGTGCGAGCGTAAAGCCCGCAAGGGCCTCTACCGGTGTCAGCGCAGGTGCGGGTGGCGTTTCCACCGCCAGATACACTGGCACTTTTTCACGTGTTTGCCAGAATGAAACCGCAGCAGCAACAATGCCTAGAATGACAGCGAAGGAGACAAACCACTTTTTCATGAATAATGCCTTTTATTGTTTATATGCCGGGAAACTGCCTTGCGCGCACATCTCCAGCTGCTGCCACTTCGTTTGCGGCGCCTGAAACTGCACGGCGCAAGGGGCACCAGCATCCCAGCCACTCCATGTACACTTGATCCGTCCCCACAACCTCTGCTAACTTTGGACAGGTGGTCAGGCCAATATGGGCAGTCTCCCGGAAACACCCCGAGGCTGTCAAGGCGATGGGCTACAAAGAAACACTACAATGTGTTCATAAACTGTCAAATAAAACAGAGTATCGCTCATGCCCCATTTCTTCAAAAGCCGCTATTGCGCGCTTATTCTTATTCTCTGCAGCCTTGCACTAACCGGTTGCGATACTTATGAGAACATTAAACGCTCAATGGGCAAGGGCGAACCAGTGATCGACACAGTCGCACCTGTACTGCCAGAGACGCTTGGCCCGCGTCCGCGCATTCTAAATTTCTCCAAAACCAATGGTTTTCGTCACGCCGAGGCCATCGTCGCGGCTACCCAATCTCTGGAAGATATTGCCAAAGAAAACGGCTGGACAGTCTACAACACTGAGAATGCCGCCATATTTAATGACGAACAGTTAGCCCAGTTCGATGTGATATTTGGCAACAATTGCACGGGCGACAACTGGACAGACGAGCAGAAAGCCGCCTTCCAGCAGTATATTGAAAATGGCGGCGGTTTTGTTGGCGTACATGGCGCCGCTGGTACCCGTTATGACTTCTGGGACTGGTACAAACAAGATCTGTTGAAAGGGCAGTTTATCGGCCACCCAATGTTTCCTCAGTTTCAGACCGCCACAGTACATTTCGAAGACCAAACGCACCCGGCCACCAAACACTTTCCCGCCACATGGGAACACGAGGATGAGTGGTACAGCTTTGGCAACAATCCCCGTGAAGACGGCGCTGCGGTACTGGCCAATCTCGATGAAAGCACCTACGAGGCTAAAGCCATGGGTGGTGACCTCAACATGGGTGACCACCCGATTATCTGGCATCACTGCCTGAACAATCACGGACGCGTTTTCTATTCAGCACTGGGACACGAAGCGAACACCTACGAGCGTCCCGAGCAGAAAAGTATGCTAAAGGGTGCGTTAGCTTGGGGCATGGGCCTTGAAGGCGATTGCCCATAATTCGACGGTAACTTTCACCAAGAGAAACAGAATCCGGTTATTGCCGAAACAAGGGGCGGGTGTGGTCTCCTCCCGCATAGCAAACTGCGGCCCTCGTCAGTGATCTGCCAAACTTTGCAAGGAAAAGACGGGAGCGCGCGTCCCGTCTCGCAACCCAAGACCAGCGCTAGGGCGTTTACAGGGTAAACAGCAGTCCAACACGCAACAAACGACTGTGGCCGGGGAAACCTACCGCTTCCTGATACCGGGTGTTGGCAACGTTCTCGAGGCCTGCTGTTATCGCTAGCATGTTGTTGAGCTGCCAGCGCAGTGCCGAATCCCATAGCGTGTAATCATCCAGCACGTACTCGCGACTCTCGCCTGTGTATAAAGACGTCGCAAATTGCTCATCGACCCAGCGCACACGATTGTGCCAGCTCAGGTAATCAGCCGGTTGCCAGTTGAGTTCCAGTACAGCTGTGTTTTCCGGCCGGTTTGCGAGCCGGCGATCACTTCGCTCCACGTCAATAGCCACGTGCGACCAGCTACCGCGCAACTGCCAGCGGTGCCAGCGGTAGTTCAGTGAAATCTCGCCTCCCCGACTAGTGACGCGATTGCGATTGACGTTGGTAAAGGCCTCTGCATCAAAATCAATGAGATCATGATACTGAGTATGAAAAACTGAAAGTTCCAACCCCACGGCGTACCATTGCGCGAGCCATTCAATGTCGTAGCTTTTCACCTGCTCAGGTTTCAGCTCAGGGTTTCCCACCAGACCATGACCCAGCGCGAAAAAACTGGGCAATTTAAAGCCTTCTGAGTAAGAAAAATTTATCCGGGTTAATCCGGCAGGAACGCTCACGCGATAGCGGCGCACCGTTTCATGCGCCTCATCTCCGGTGTCGCGACGAATACCCGCGCTCAACACCCAGTCACCGTCGGATTGCCAGTTCAGCTCGGCAAAACGACCCTGTGTTGTACGCCGCAGGCTGTAGTCTGTATCCAGCGCAAGCTCGACCGGCAGCCCCAGACCGGTTTCCACCGGGGGTGACGGCAAGCCCAGCAAAAAGCCGAGCGCATCAACGGGGATACTCGTGAACACCACTTGCCCCTCGCTGACACCACTTTCCCAGCGGCGGTCGATGCCCACGTTGAGATTAATGCCTCCCAAACGCAGCTCACTGACCAGCCGCCATTGCTGCCGCGAATAATCCGCCGTATAGAAATTTTCGGGCACATTATTGTAAGGGGCGATACCGGGCGAGTAGTAATCCAGAAAACGATCGAATTCTGAGTACTGCGCTGCAATACGCCAGCTTGTCATTGGTGAGATTTCGCTCGAGATGTAAGCCGTCTGATCGTCGCCGATACTGATATCGCGCTCAGCACTCGTCGAAAACCGGGGGCCACCACTCTGCTCAGGATAGGCTCGTTTGTCGAACTCGGCCTGACGGCCTCCCAGTTGCAATGTGCTGTGATCAAAGTCGGCGCGATAGTGAACCGCCATTTCTTCCAGCGTTCGCAGGCTGCCCTGCCACACTCGTCCGCTGTCTTCTCGTGACGCCTGCAAGCTCACCGCGTGATGGGCGTTTGCCAGCACCGCTTCACCGGCCTGGCGAAACGCACCATACTCCTGGGATTCTTGATAGAGCTGCAGACCACTGCTCTCTCCCTCTGTTGGCGCTGTAATCAGCTTGACGACGCCGGCCAAGGCGTCGGAGCCATAGACGACACTGCGTGGACCCTTGATTAATTCGACACGACGCACGGCAATGGCAGACATCGTTGCCAGATCAAACGAACCACCGCGAGTATTGGTCGGATCATTCACAGCCACTCCGTCGATCAGTACGACCGCAAAATTCGGTTCAGCGCCACGCACAGTCAGACTGTTTACGCCTCCGGGACCACCTTCGCGGGATGCGTATACGCCCTCAATCCCGTCGAGCAGTTGATTGGTATCGACTGGTTGCTGAAGCGAAATCTGTTCTCGCGTAATAATATCCAGAGAGTCCAGGTAGCCCACCGATTGATCAACCGGCGCATTGGCGGTTACCAGAATCGATTCGAGGCCGTCTGCTATCACTGTGCTCGAAAGCAGGCTGCCGACAAGCCCCAGGGCTGTAAAAACGCGCACACGAATCACCATCTATACAAACTACACCAAGGAAACACTGACAGTTGCCGCAAGCAGCATATCAGGGAAGCGCACCGCGCACGGCAAGCACACGAGAAGCGACCTCATGAGCGCGTTGCAGGCATTCTGCCAAGCATTGTCCGGCAAGATGGGCGGCAAGAAAACCTGCATTGAAGGCATCGCCAGCGCCAGTGGTATCCACAACCAGGCCACGGTAACGCGTACCGCACTCGACTGACTCATTACCATTCCAGGCCACGGCCTGCGCATTGGGACATTTCACAACCACCGTGGTAACACCAGCGGCCTGACAGTGTTCTATAACAGATTTCGCGCTGTCCGCACCCCACAAAGCCTGTTCATCAACCAGCGTCGGCAACACCAGATCACTATAGCCCAGCAGCGTGGCATGCCAGAGCTTGGCATCTTCAACCGAATCCCAAAGGCTCGGACGATAATTCGGATCGAAGGCTATACTCACCCCTGCATTTTTGAGCGCTTTAAGAAATTCAAGAAAACGACGCTTCTGTTGCTGCGCCATCACCGCAACTGTTATGCCGCTGAGGTACAGCCACCCACTTTCACAGCAGCTTTGAATACAAGCCTTGAGCTTTTCATCACTATCAAACAGACGCCGTGACGGGCTATGGTCGCGCCAATAGAAAAATTCTCGCTCGCCGCTGGCGTCGTTCTGAATCAGGTACAGTCCAGGCAATGCGTCGGAGTCAAATTGGACACCGGCAGTACCAACACCCTCCGCGTGCGCCCGATCAAGAATCTGATCGCTGAAGCGATCTTTCCCGAGCGCAGTTAGGTAGCCGGTGCTCACATTTTCCCGAGACAGCATAACGGCGGTATTGAAGGTATCACCACCGACGCCAAGCGAAAGCTGGCTGCTACTGTCGGCGGGGCGGAGCTCCAGCATTACCTCGCCCAGACAGGTCACTACCATTGATAAGCTACCGACAAACCGACAATACGATCAGCATCACGAGGCAAGAAATGCGTTATATCGCGCCGGTCGTTCGTCAGCGATAAGGCAAACATGGCGTTGACATGATTCTGTGCAAACAGGTTTTTGACATAGCCCGACACTTCCAATCGCCCCCCCACGCCGATAAAACCGGCGCGAATATCCCAGATGTCATAGGCTTCCTGAATGGTCAGTGGATGCTGATCCGCTTGAAATTGAACCTCTGACTGATAGCGTCCGGTGATCTGACCATAGAGTGTGCGGCCACTCTCACCGAGAGCCCAATCATAGCGGCCAGTAATAGAACCACTCCATTCGGGCGCATTGGGCAGTTTTCCGCCCGCCACATCATTGCCATCACAGGCTCCATCGCCATCGGAATCGATAGCACCGGCCTCGCTAGGGCCCTGACCGGTAAAACATTGGGTAATAAAATCGTTAAACTCAGCATTGTTATAAAGCAGTGAGCCAAAGATAAAAACGGGCGCTATCGGATTCGCCTTGAAATCCAATTCTACGCCCCTTGTTTCAAGTTCCCCCGCGTTATCCAGTCGTAGTTCAGTGGTGAAACCGCCTTCAGACATATCGACAATCTGCGCCTGGAAATTTTTGAAAAATGTCTGGAAAGCCGTAACATTGAGCTCCAGTCGCTCATCAAAAAAACGTGACTTAATGCCTATCTCATAGGAATCAGCTGTTTCTGCTTCAAGCGGATCTGCAAAGCTCTCGGCATTCGAGGATGACACGACATCAAATGCACGGCCACGATAGCCCTTTGAATAGGTAGCATAAACCATGGACGAATCACTCAGATCGTACTGCAGGGAAAATGTCCCTGTCACGGCGGTGTCCGATACCTCTGCATGCGGTACGCTAACACTGGAGTCTGCTGCGGACAAAGGCAGCCCGGTAGCAGACTCTTCCAATCGCTGGTAGCTGGTAAAGGCGGCTTCGAGCGTTTCATCGATATAGCGCAATCCAAGTGTCGTATGCCATCGATGAGCTACATGCCAGGTAGCTTGTCCAAAAGCCCCCAGATTCTTTGTATCGATCTGGTTCCAGAAACCGGCCTCCTGATTGATGCTACCGACATTAAGCGGAATCACCAAAGGATCATCAGTGTAAAGATTAGCGGCATAGTTCGCGGGAATGTCAGTCACACGGCGGTCAAAGGTATTTCCCAGCTTGTTGTCAAACCAAAGCGCACCCAGCGTGTATTCCAACACTTCATTATCGACAGAAGATATGCGCAGCTCCTGAGTGAAGGTTTCAATCGTACGGGGGCCGCCATTGGATTCAAGATTTGCATTGGCACCGTCTAATGCAGCAGCGGAAGTATCAGCAAATATATTAGCTTCGCGAAGCCCTGTTACGCTCGACAATGTGTGCCTACCAACATCCCAGTTCACAAGCAGGGTGAGTGCCTCTGTTTCCGAATCACTATCGGTACCGCTTACTGTGCGCGCTTGACGATTGTCTTCACTGGCGTTGATCGGGTCATTGCTACGCTCTATACCGGGGTTCGCACTGCGTTGCACCATGGGATAGGACTCTCCGTCGAACTCCGAGTACTCTCCAATCAAGGACAAAGTTAGAACATCATTGACGTCCCACTTGAATTTAAGCCTGGCCCCGCGACTCTCGCTCGAGGGGATGTGATCCTTAGTGGTCAAATCATAAATATGTCCATCCGTAGACTTTTTATAAATGGTAAGGCGCGCACCCAGCGCATCAGTTAAAGGTCCACTCAGGCTGGCCTGAAACTTCCACATATCACTGTCAAAATCGCTGGCCTGATCGTAACTATATCGGGATCGCGCCTCGAATTCGGAATGGGGATCGCGCGTTACAACGTGAATCAGACCGGCGGAAGCATTTTTCCCAAAGAGTGTACCTTGAGGCCCGCGCAATACTTCAACGCGTTCGACGTCAGCGAAATCAAAGTTGGCTAGACTGGTGCGCGCCAGAGGCACATTGTCTAACACCACCGAGACATTGGGTTCAACCGCAGAACTAAATACATCAGTACCAACACCACGAACCCGAATGGAGTTGTTCTTGGGGCTGTCGCCCGGCGTGAATTTAAGAGACGGCACAAGTTTGCTGAGATCAGAAACGCTATTAATCTCATTATTTTCCAGCATGCGTCCGCCGATGGCTGTTATAGCCATTGGCACATCCTGCATGCTCTGCTCTCGCTTTTGTGCCGTTACAATCACTTCTTCAAGCTGCGCAATACTCAGTGAGCTCATACTGATTATCGCTGCCGCCAACGCAATACTTTTCGTTATTAGAATTCGCATGGGGTTACCTGCTTTCACCAGTTAAACAATGTGCCATCTTCAAGCCGGTTAACCGGCAGATAGGCGCGCTCATAGGGATATTTCGCTGCCAGTTCTTCATTGATGTCCACGCCGTGCCCCGGGGTATCGCCTATTTTCAAATAGCCATTTTCGAACTGGTAGTCGTGCGGGAAGACTTCGTCGGTTGCTTCGGTATGCCGCATATACTCCTGCACACCAAAGTTGGGCACCCAAGTATCAAAATGCAAGGCCGCACCCATGGTGACCGGAGACAGATCGGTAGCACCGTGAAAACCGGTTTTGACTTCATACAGGTCTGCCAGCGAAGCAATGCGACGTACGTGAGTAATACCGCCAGTGTGTACAATGGTGGCACGGATGTAATCTACCAATTGTTCGCTGAGCAAGGTGTTGCAATCATAAATTGAGCTAAACACCTCACCGACGGCCAAGGGCGTCGTGGTGTGCTGGCGGATCAGTCGAAAACGCTCCTGCAATTCAGCCGGCACAGTGTCTTCCAGCCAGAACAGACGAAAGGGCTCGAGGTCCTTACCCAGACGCGCGGCCTGAATAGGTGTAAGCCGGTGGTGAGCATCGTGCAGCAGATGAACCTCATCCCCAACCGCATCGCGAACGCGCTCAAACAATTTCGGTGTGTGCCGCATGTATTTCTCGGTCGACCACACGTTTTCTTCCGGCAAGCTACCGTTGGCGGGTTCATAATACATTTTATCGCCCGACACGCCGTAAGTGCTGGCTAGACCCGGCACACCGGACTGGGCACGAATGGCCTTGTATCCCAAGTCCTTATAACGCGCGACTTCATCAAGGGTTTCTTCAATATCAGCACCATTGGCGTGGCCATAAACCATCACGCCTTCGCGGGAACGGCCGCCAAGCAGCTGGTACAACGGCATATTGGCGACCTTGGCTTTGATATCCCACAACGCCACATCGACGGCTGCAATCGCCGTCATGGTCACCGGGCCTCGCCGCCAATAGCAGCCCCGGTAGAGATATTGCCAGATATCCTCAATCTGCTGTGGGTCTCGGCCGATCAGACAGGGCACCACATGCTCCTGCAAATAGGCAACGACCGACATTTCCCGGCCGTTCAGGGTGGCGTCCCCTATACCGTAGACACCCTCATCGGTGAGGATTTTCAGGGTCACGAAGTTGCGTCCCGGACAGGTAACAATGACTTTGGCGTCGATTATTTTCATAGGATTATCAATTCTTTAAAAACGGGGCCTCTGCTACACTCACAGCCAAACAAAGTACTGACTTGGCGCTAACGGGCGGGCTATACTAAAAATCAAATTGGCCTGACCACTTTGCCAACTTACCAAGACAGTACGACACGAGCAAGGCTTATTTCAACAAAAGGCCTCCAGGGCAATTGAGCTTGGGAACAGCAATGGAATTCAAAACCGTAAAGCAGCAGCGCCTGTATATGCAGGTAGCAGATCAGATCATCAGCATGGTGCGTGAAGGAGTAATCAGCGTCGGTTCTCGTCTGCCGTCAGAACGCGATCTGGCGGAAAAGCTTGGCGTCAGCCGCCCCACCATTCGAGAAGCCATGATTGCCATGGAGATCTCCGGCATTGTAGAAATTCGCAGCGGCTCTGGTGTTTACGTGGTACGCAAACCCGGCCGCCACGATACCCTGCCAACAGAGTTCGGCGCCGGTCCGTTCGAAATTCTAGAAGCCCGCCTGGCGCTTGAAGGAGAAACCGCGGCACTGGCCGCAGACAAGATTACCAAACAGGAACTGCAGCGACTGAAAAAACTGCTGGCGGACATGGCCCGTGAGAATCAGCAGGAATCCGTACACGAGGATGCCGACGAAGAATTTCACCGGGTTATTGCCGAGGCCTCCGGCAACAGCGTGCTGGTCTCGGCAGTGGAATGGCTGTGGGCGTTGCGTAATGAATCGGAAATTAGCCAGATGTTTCACCGGCGGCTGCGAGAGGAAGGCGTGCGCCCGATTATTGAAGATCACCAGTCGATCTATGACGCACTCGTCGAAGGCAGTGCCAGCAAAGCACGCAAAGCGATGCACAAACACCTGAAACGTGTGATCAAGACCGTGATCGAAAGCGAAGCGACTTGACCCGACGCGGCGCGACCTGAATAATGGTAAGGTGGTCAGGCCAAAATAAGTAACAGAGCCTATACCCGGTTACCGACAATCTGACAGCGCGCGGCAACATTATGACGACACCCCTGCAACTCAACCCTGACCGACTGTTTTCACCTGAACCACTGAAACGAGACATCGCCCGCCGTCTCTATCAGCAGGTTCGGGATCTGCCCATCATCAGCCCACACGGGCACACAGATCCATCCTGGTTTGCGGACAATAAGCCGTTCACCGACGCCACTGAACTGCTGATAAAACCCGATCACTACGTGTTCCGGATGCTTTACAGCCAAGGTGTATCTCTGGATGAGCTGGGTATCTGCCACCAGAACGGCACCTGTATCGAAACAGACAACCGCAAAATATGGCATCGATTCGCCGAACACTATCATTGCTTTCTCGGCACACCGTCGCGGCTATGGCTGGACCATGTATTCAGTGAGGTTTTCGGCCTAACCGTCACTCTCACAGCGGAATCTGCAGATGCATATTACGACCAGATAAATACGGCCCTCGCCAGCGACGCTTTCCGCCCTCGCGCCCTTTTTGAGCGATTCAACATCGAGCTGCTGGCCACCACCGAGTCACCGCTCGACAGCCTCCAGCATCACCAGCGCATACGTGACAGCGGTTGGAAAGGCCGGGTTATCACAGCCTATCGCCCAGACCCCGTGATTGACCCACAGTACGAAGGTTTTGCCGATAATCTGAACCAACTCGCTGCCCTGACGGGAGAAAACTGCCATCAGTGGCAGGGCTATCTCAAGGCCTTACGGCAGCGACGCGAATTTTTTAAAGCCATGGGCGCCACTTCCACTGACCACGGCCACCCCACAGCCCAAACTGCGGCTTTGTCCGGCGCTGAATGCGAGGCCCTGTTTCAACGTGTGCTTTCAGGCGCATGCTCTGATAGCGATGCGGAGTTGTTCCGCGCGCAGATGCTCACCGAAATGGCGGCCATGTGCCTGGACGACGGGCTGGTCATGCAATTACACCCGGGCTCTTTTCGCAATCACAACGCGCAACTTTTTCAGTGTTATGGTCGCGACAAAGGGGCTGACATCCCCACCCGAACAGACTACGTATCAGCCTTGAAACCATTGCTGGATCGCTTTGGTAACAACCCGAATTTTTCACTGATTGTTTTCACACTCGACGAAAGCACCTACGCCCGCGAGTTGGCGCCATTGGCCGGGCATTATCCCTGCCTGAAACTTGGCCCTGCCTGGTGGTTCCACGATAGTCCCGAGGGTATGCGTCGATTCCGCCAGCAGACTACCGAAACCGCCGGTTTTTACAACACGGTGGGGTTTAACGACGACACCCGCGCTTTTCTCTCCATCCCCGCGCGCCACGACGTAGCGCGGCGCATGGATTGCCGCTATCTGGCGGAACTGGTCGCGGATCACCGGCTTAGCGAGGAACAGGCCGAAGCACTGATCGCAGAACTGAGCTACGGTCTGGCGAAAAAGGCCTATCGGCTGTGAAACTATGTAACGATACACTGACAGCACTGGCTTCAAACGGCCGCGACATTGTCTTGCCGGAGTATGATCGCGCTTCAATCCAACCAGGCATTGTCCATCTCGGAGTGGGCGCTTTTCACCGTGCCCATCAGGCCTGGTATACGGAAGCGGCGATGAACCGTTTTGGCGGCAACTGGGGCATTATCGGCGTGAGCCTGCGTCGGCCTGCCATGCGCGATGCACTCGCACCGCAGGACAATCTCTACAGCCTGGTAACCCGTCGCGATGCATCCGAGCGCTGTCAGATCATCGGAGCGTTAAACAAAGTACTGGTCGCCTCAGAACAACCTGACGCTGTTATTGAGGCGCTGGCCGCACCAACGGTGCATGTAATCACGCTTACCGTTACCGAAAAAGGTTACGGTCTCGACGCCGCCAGCGGCACACTGAATATCAATCAGGACGATATCGCCCACGACCTGAATAATAACGACACCCCGCAGAGCACGCTCGGTTTTCTGACCCGGGCTCTCGCACTACGCCAGCAGCGTAATCTACCGGGAGTAACGCTGATCTCCTGCGACAACCTGAGCGACAACGGCCGCAAGTTACGCGTCGCTTTACTGCAGTTCGCCCGGGTGAATAATCGCCTGCTCGCCGACTGGATTGACCAGCATTGCCGCTTCCCCAACACCATGGTGGATCGCATCGTACCCGCCACCACCGACACCGCAATAGAAAAATTTTCTGGTAATTACAGCTTTGCAGACGGCGCGCCTGTGTTTACCGAGCCCTTCAGCCAGTGGGTTATCGAACGTAACTTTGCGGGGCCGGTACCACCCTGGGACAAGGTCGGCGCACAATTCGTCGATGACGTGACGCCATTCGAAGCAGCCAAGTTGCGAACGCTGAACGCCAGCCATTCTCTCATCGCCTATCTGGGCTGCCTTGAAGGTCATACCAGCGTCGCCCAGGCGATCAAAGATAACTTCATTCGCGATGCGGTTATCGCCCTGATGCGCGAAGCAGAGCCGACCTTTACCCTGCCAGAGAGTTTCCCGGTAGATGATTACCAACGCGCCCTGATCGAACGCTTTGAAAATCAGGTCCTTGAACATCGCTGCGAGCAAATTGCTATGGACGGCTCACAGAAAATTCCGCAGCGTATTATTCCGGTTATTGAATGGCACATTGCACGGGACAGCATTCCACGTTACGCCTGCCTGACGATTGCCGCCTGGCTGGGGTTTCTCCGCAGCGGCCACACGGTCAATGATCCGCTGGCCGACACCCTGCGCAAGACTAAAAACGGGAATCTTGCAGAAGGTATAAAAACCCTACTGGCGATGCGAGACATTTTCCCGGCAACCATAGCAGACCACCCGGGCATTGCGGATCAGGTGCTGCGCGAATCGCACCGCCTATCCCTCTGAGATATGCCGCCACAACTCCGGACAGACCCTATGCAAACACGCCTAAAAATCACATTCATAGGTACCCTGGCAGGCCTTGCACTAGGTGCGCACGGAGACTGCATACGCCACGAGCTGCCTCAGGCCTATTTCGGCGATCTGCATGTACATACGGCGCTATCTAATGATGCCAACGGCATGGGTATTCGTGCACTCCCCGACGATGCCTACCGCTATGCCCGCGGCGAAACCATTGCCGTTAACGACACATTGTCGATCACGCCTGGCTGGACACTGGATTTTGCCGCGGTCACTGACCACGCGGAACAACTCGGGGCTGCCACCCTATGTCACAATCCGCAAAGCCCGTCGTTCCAGAGTTGGAGTTGCAAGCTCGAGCGCAACCGGCCGCGTCTCGGCCTGCTGCTGGGCAGCATCGCCGGCAACTTCTGGGGCGAGCCCGGCGGCCCCCACTGTGCCCATAACGCCTGCAAGGATGTGCAACGCTCTGCATGGCAGGAAACCGTGCGCGCAGCCGAAACCGCAAACGATCCCTGTGTCTTCACCAGTTTTGTTGCCTACGAGTGGACTGGTAACGGCAGCGGCGGCGCAACTATTCACCGCAATGTTATTTTCAACGGTAACCCGGATCTCTCAAACCCCTTCAGTGCCCTTGACTACAAAACACCCGAAGCCCTGTTCGGCGAACTGCGCAAACACTGTGTGGACAAAGGCACTGGCTGTGACGCCCTCACAATTCCGCACAACAGCAACTTGAGCAAGGGGCAGATGTTTCCCCGCAAAGGGGACGATCCCGAAATAAACATTGCTGACAGGCACTATTTCGACCGGCTGGCCGAAATCATTCAGCACAAAGGTGCCTCAGAGTGCTACAGCGGTGTCGGCGCCACCGACGAAGCCTGCAGTTTTGAAGCACTTCCCTACGCGTCTTTCCTCGGCAAATTCTTACCCATAGCCGCCAAGCGACCCGAGAACGACACCAGCAATTTGCGAGAGGCGCTGAAGGAAGGCTTGCGTTTCGATGCGAGCAACCCATACCAGCTGGGCCTGATCGGCAGCACAGATACCCACCTGGCAACAGCCGGTCAGGTACAGGAGCGCCGTTACCGCGAGCACCACAACAAGAACCAGCGCATTGAAGGCTACAGCATCCCCAAGCAGGCGGAGCTTAACCCCGGTGGCCTTGCCGTGATCTATGCACACAGTAATACCCGGCAGGATTTGTTCGACTCAATGAAACGCCGGGAAGTGTATGGCACTAGCGGTACCCGCATAGGGCTGCGTTTTTTCGCCAGTGACGATCTACCCGAGGATCTGTGCAACCGCACGGATGCTCTGACAATCGCCTATACACACGGCCAGCCCATGGGCGGAACCGTCAGTCACGCCAAAGCACCGAGTTTTTTTGCGATGGCCAACAGTGCACCAGACGGTACACCCCTGCAAAGTTTGCAGCTGGTCAAAGCATGGATAGACGTGAATGGAACAGAACACGAGAAGGTCATTACACTGAACGAAGTGCCCAAAGCAGACAATGCTTCGTGTGCCCTGTCCACCAGCAGCAGCAATAAGAATACTTTCATCAATGCGTCAGACGGAAAAACCGCGTTCTGCGCTCAATGGCAAGACCCGGATTTCAATTCCGATCAACCCAGCGTGTATTACCTGCGGGTTTTGGAGCAACCCACCTGCCGCTGGAATCAGGCAGTCTGCAGCGAACTACCTGCCGATATTGCCGCACAAGCAAGCACTTGCCAGACAACGCAGACTGTCATACAGGAGCGGGCCTGGTCATCGCCGATCTGGTTTACGGCAAAAGATCGCTCCACGCCATAGGCA
>NZ_JBFJTH010000101.1:0-13662 GCF_041625495.1 Litorivivens sp.
ATCAATGCCTTAGTTAGGTTAAGTTATACAGGTAAACGCTGATCAGTCAATATACCCCTTACATCAGTAGTAAAATTCACGGATATCCAAACCACGTACGATGATGCAACGTAAGCTTGAAAACAGCGCCCTGTCAGGCATTCAGGCCATGGCAGGGGGATCTGATGAGGATGAAGACCGCTATGGAAGCGGCATTTCGGTTCAGGAATCTGAACCGGAGGTTAAATCGCCACCACTTTACCAAGTGGTATTGATAAACGACGACTATACCCCCATGGAGTTCGTTGTGGAGGTATTGGAAGTGTTCTTCAACAAAGACAGGCAAACCGCGACGCACATCATGTTGACGGTGCACACACAGGGCAAGGGCGTGTGTGGGATCTATACTCGTGATATAGCGGAAACTAAAGCGGCACAAGTGAATCAATATGCCAGGGAGCATCAACATCCGCTTCTGGCTGATATTGAAGAAAGCAGTGATTGAGAGGTAGCAGCGCTTATGCTCAGCAGAGATCTTGAAGCAACACTGGGTCAGGCTTTTAAAGAAGCCCGAACCAAGGGCCATGAATTCATGACGGTTGAGCATTTGCTTCTGGCCTTGCTCGATAACGATTCGGCAAACAAAGTGATGGTGTCGTGCGGTGCCGATATTGGTCAATTGCGCTTTGATCTAGTGGAATTTATAGAGGCAACCACGCCGCTGATTCCTGAAAATGATATGGAGCGAGAGACCCAGCCGACCCTGGGCTTTCAGCGTGTACTGCAACGCGCGGTGTTCCATGTGCAGTCATCGGGCAAGCAGGAGGTGACTGGCGCAAACGTACTGGTGGCGATATTCAGTGAGCAGGAAAGCCAGGCTGTTTTCTTCCTAAAACAGCAGAATATCGCCCGGCTCGACGTCGTAAATTACCTATCACACGGCATTTCTCGGGTGGGCGATGACGAACATCGCAACACCGCTGAAAAAGTCGATGAGGAGGCTGCTGAAGGGGCGAGCGATCGGCCGCTGGATCAATTTGCCGTCAACTTAAATGATGAGGCACTGGCGGGGCGCATTGATCCGCTGGTAGGGCGCATCGACGAAGTGACGCGCGTGGCTCAGATATTGTCGCGCCGACGCAAGAATAACCCGCTGCTGGTTGGCGAAAGCGGCGTTGGCAAAACCGCTATTGCCGAAGGTCTCGCCAAACTTATCGTCGATGGCGAAGTGCCCGACATTCTCAAAGAAAGCGTGGTTTACTCGCTGGATCTGGGGGCGTTGCTGGCGGGCACCAAATATCGCGGCGATTTTGAAAAGCGGTTCAAGGGGTTGCTGGCCGATTTGAAAAAGCGCGAAGGCGCTATTCTGTTTATCGATGAGATCCACACCATTATCGGTGCAGGCGCCGCCTCTGGCGGTGTGATGGATGCCTCCAATCTGCTCAAGCCGCTACTGGCATCGGGCCAGATGCGCTGCATTGGTTCGACAACATTCCAGGAATACCGAGGTATTTTTGAAAAGGACAGGGCGTTGAGTCGTCGCTTCCAGAAAATCGATGTCCTCGAACCGACGGTAGAAGAAGCCCATGGTATTTTGAAGGGGCTGAAATCGCGCTTCGAGAAATTTCACGAGCTAGAATACACAGATGCGGCACTTAAGGCTGCCGCCGAGCTCTCACATCGGTATATCAACGACCGGTTCTTGCCAGACAAGGCGATTGATGTGATCGACGAGGCGGGCGCCTATCAGCGCTTGCAAAAGGGCGAGGCCCGAAAAAATCTGCTCGATGTGGGTGATATTGAGGAAATTGTATCCAAAATTGCGCGCATTCCGCCGAAGTCAGTGTCCTCTGATGATAAAGCGACACTGGCGAAGCTCGAAGACAATCTGCGCATGGTGGTGTTTGGACAGGATCGCGCCATCAGCACGCTGTCTTCTGCGATTAAGTTGGCGCGTGCAGGTCTGAAAGAGCCACAAAAGCCGATTGGTTCCTTCCTTCTGGCTGGGCCGACCGGTGTGGGTAAAACAGAAGTGTGCCGACAGCTGGCCAATTTGCTCGGCCTAGAACTGATTCGTTTTGATATGTCGGAATACATGGAGCGCCATACGGTGTCTCGTCTCATCGGTGCGCCTCCAGGCTACGTTGGCTTTGATCAGGGGGGGCTGCTCACTGACGCCGTAACGAAGGCGCCGCACTCTGTTGTGCTGCTGGACGAAATTGAGAAAGCCCACCCGGACCTGTTCAACCTGTTACTGCAGGTGATGGATCACGGTGCGTTGACCGACAACAATGGGCGTAAAGCCGACTTTCGCAACGTTATTCTGGTGATGACCACCAATGCTGGCGCTGAGTCCATGAGCAAGCGTTCGATCGGCTTTACCGAGCAGGACAACAGTACCGATTCGCTGGAAGCCATCAATCGTCTTTTTACACCGGAGTTTCGCAACCGGCTCGACAGTATCGTTCAGTTCGATCCACTCGACACCAGCGTGGTGCTGACGGTGGTCGACAAATTCCTGATCGAGTTGCAATCGCAGCTGGACGATAAGCAGGTTACCCTGCATATCGATGACGAAGCACGGGAGTGGCTGGTGGAACACGGCTACGACAAAACAATGGGGGCTCGCCCAATGTCGCGCATCATCCAGGAGAACATCAAAAAGCCGCTGGCGGAGATGGTTCTGTTTGGTGAGCTGGCCGAGAAGGGTGGTGTGGTGCAGGTGTCAGTGGAAGATGGCAAGTTAATCCTGACAGCCCAGCAGGACGCTGAGCTGGAGGCGCCCGTTCATTAACGGGCTCGGTAGGTTATGCGGCCTTTGGTCAGGTCGTAGGGCGTAAGCTCTACCTTGACCTTGTCGCCGGTCAGAATGCGGATGTAATGTTTGCGCATCTTGCCGGAGATATGGGCCGTTACTACGTGTCCATTTTCCAGCTTTACACGGAAAGTTGTGTTCGGCAGTGTGTCGATCACTTCACCTTCCATTTCAAATTGGTCTTCTTTCGCCATTCGGCGCTACCTCGAAATTTCTTCTGCTATGGGTTTGTGGCGTATCAAAATAAAGCGTACGCCATTTTGGCTGCGCGCATTTTGCCTTAAATCGGGGCGAAGCGCAAAGCGCCTTGCTTGCAATTAGCAGGAGGTTGGTCGACTAAGGGGCTATTTCAGCGTTAACCAGCGCTGCTCAATAAGTAGCTGCAATGGCCGGAATTTTATTTTGTAGTTCATTTTGCGACAGTTGCGTATCCAGTAGCCGAGATAGACGTAGCCCAGGCCCAGCTGTTGTGCGCGCCGGATCTGCCAGAGAATGGCAAAAGTGCCAAGGCTGCGCTTGTCGGCTGTAGGTTCAAAGTAGGTGTAAACCGCGGACAGAGCATCATCAAGCTCATCGTAGACGGCCACCGCCAGCAGCTGATCTTCGTCATACAGGCGGGCAAAACGGGTTACTCCCCATTCGGCGCTGAGAAAACTTTGAAATTGGTCTCGACTGGGCGGGTACATGTCGCCATCAACGTGGCGCTCGCGGATATAGCGTTCGTATAGCGGGTAATCTAGCTCGAAATCTGGGCTGTCACCAATCTCTACTCGCAGATCCTGATTACGTCGCTCAATACGCCGTTGGGAGCGGTTGGGTGTGAAAGCGTTCACCGCTACGCGGGTTAGAATACATTGCTGGCAATGCTCGCAGCGCGGGCGGTAAAGGTGCTCGCCACTGCGGCGAAAGCCATTGCGAGAGAGTTGCGTATATAGGGTTTTGTCGACAGATGCTTCCGGATCAATAAATACGGTCGTTGCCTGCTGTTCGTCAAGGTAACTGCAGGGGTGCGGATGGGTTTGGTATAGCTTGAGGTCTTGAATGCTGGCCATGGAATCAGCATCGCATAACTGACGGGAGTTAGGAAAGTCCCCATTGCTGAGGTTTTGGCGTAGTGCCAATGAGGCGCTGCAGATGCTCGGCAAACAGCTGGCGAGAGATGTTTTCGGCACCCATGGAAAACAGGTGCGGATTGCCCACCTGGCAATCGATCAGCTCAACCCCCAGCGATTGCAGCTTCTCGCACAGCGCTACTAAAGCTATTTTTGAGGCGTTGCTTTCGCGGCTGAACATGGACTCACCAAAAAATACACGCCCGATGCCAATGCCATACAGGCCGCCAACCAGCGTTTGGTCGCGCCAGACCTCTACCGAATGCGCCCAGCCCAGTTCATGCATCTGGATATAGGCATTGAGCATTTCGCGGGTAATCCAGGTGCCGGTACGGCTTTGGTCAAGGGTCGAGCAACCACTGATGATGCGTCGAAAGGCCGTGTCGACGGTAACGCGCAATTCGCCGCGTTTGAGCACCTTGCGCAAGCTGCGCGAGACGTGGACCTTGTTTGGAAACAGCACGGCGCGTGGATCGGGTGACCACCAGAGCACAGGTTGGGGGTCTTCATACCAGGGGAAAATGCCGGATTGGTAGGCCGCCAGCAGGCGCTCTGGACTTAGGTCGCCACCGACTGCAAGCAGACCATTGGGTTCCTGCAGAGCTGCCGATAACGGCGGGAAATCGGGCTTGTCAGGATCGAGCCAGTAGACCGAACTCATCACAAGCCCTTGCGTAAGGTGTTAGAGGTTGTCGAGATACTTTTCGGCGTCCAGCGCGGCCATGCAGCCGAAACCTGCCGAAGTGACTGCCTGGCGGTATACGTGATCAGCGACATCGCCTGCAGCGAAAACGCCGCTGACACTTGTTGCAGTGGCATTGCCTTCAGTGCCTGAAGTGATTTTCAGGTAGCCGTCTTTCATGTCGAGCTGGCCCGCAAAAATGTCGGTATTGGGTTTGTGACCGATGGCGATGAACACACCCGCCAGGTCCAGCTCTTTGGTGTCGCCAGACTGCGTATTCTTGATTCGCAAGCCGGTTACGCCGCTATCGTCGCCGAGCACTTCATCCAGCGTGTGATTCCACTCAATGGTGATATTACCGTTCTTTTCCCGGTCAAACAGTTTGTCCTGCAGTATCTTCTCTGCCCGCAAGGCATCGCGACGGTGCACCAGGGTGACCTCGGAAGCGATGTTCGACAGGTATAGAGCTTCCTCTACCGCTGTGTTGCCGCCACCGATGACAGCAACTTTTTTGCCGCGATAGAAAAATCCGTCACAGGTTGCGCAGGCGCTAACACCCTTGCCCATGAACGCCTGTTCTGAAGGCAGCCCCAGGTACTGGGCTGATGCGCCAGTCGCAATTATCAGCGCGTCGCAGCTGTACTCACTGTTGCCGGTAAGGCGAAAAGGGCGGGACGACAGATCTACAGACTCAATGTGGTCAAACACGATTTCGGTTTCGAAGCGCTCGGCATGTTTTTGCATGCGCTGCATCAATTCGGGTCCCTGAACGCCATCGTTGTCGCCGGGCCAATTGTCAACGTCAGTGGTGGTGGTTAACTGGCCGCCCTGTTCCAGGCCAGTGATGACAACCGGCGACAGGTTAGCGCGAGCAGCATAAACGGCGGCGGTGTAGCCGGCAGGGCCGGAGCCGAGAATGATTAATTGGTGGTGTTTGACATCTGACATGTGAACAAATCCTGAAAAACAAAGTGACTGTAACGGGCGCTGGGTCGCACATGATAGGGTAAAAGCGCGGTGCCAGCAAAAGCTATTCCACTGGCGCAAACTGGCCCCATGAATGATAAGATGGGGGCGTTTTTTGAAATCAAAAGAACAGGTTGAAAGACTTTTGAAGAATTCGGCACAACGTCGCGATGGTGAAACGCGGGAACAGCTGTCTACCCGCTTGCGAGAGGGCGCATTAATCGCTCTGGCGGCTATCAGTCTGTTCCTGTTTTTGGCCCTGGTTTCCTATAGCGCAGACGATCCAGGTTGGTCGCGTACCGGCACGGGCAGCGATATTGATAATGCAGTGGGGCCGGTCGGCGCTTGGGTTGCTGACGTGTTCTACGCTTTGTTTGGCTATATGGCCTACCTATTTCCGTTAATGCTGGCGTTTCAGGCCTGGCGTGTGTTTCGCGATCGCTTTTCTGCCGCAGGCGTAGACCCGGTCATTTTGGGGCTGCGACTGGTTGGTTTTTTGCTGGTCATGCTGGCGAGCACAGCGCTGGCCGCAATCGGCGCAAGCGTCGCAGAGATTCCATTCGGTGCTGGCGGGGTGCTGGGTGCCTCCGTTGGTGAGGCTTCAATAGAGGCCTTCAGTGTTATTGGTGCGCGTCTGATCCTGGTCGCCATTTTGCTGTTCGGCTTAACTATTTTTACGGATCTGTCGTGGATAGCCCTGATGGACAAAACTGGCGCTCTGGCCCTGAGCACGTTCGACAACGTGCGTGATCGCCTAGAGCAGTTTCAGCAGCGCCAGCGTGAACGAAAATCAGTCAAGCAAATGCAGACTCAGCGCCGTGAAGCCGTAGTAAAACAGATCGCCCGGCAGAAAGATCGGGTGCCGCCCAAGATCGAGGCGCCTAAACCCAAGGCCCCTGCACCCAGTAAACGAGTCGAAAAGGAGCGGCAGAAATCACTGTTTGATACGCCCGTTACAGGCGATCTGCCACCACTGGAAATACTCGATGAAGCCGACCACCACAACAAGAAAGGGTTCTCGCCCGAAACGCTTGAGGCGATGTCACGTCTGCTGGAACTGAAGCTGGCGGATTTCAATGTCATAGCCAAAGTGGTGGCGGTCTATCCCGGCCCGGTGATCACCCGGTTTGAAATCGAGCCAGACGCCGGTGTCAAGGTTAGCAAGATCAGCAACCTGGCTAAAGACCTGGCCCGCTCGCTGGCGGTAATCAGCGTTCGAGTGGTCGAGGTTATTCCCGGCAAACCCTATGTTGGTATCGAAATCCCAAATGAAGACCGGGAGGTGGTGAACTTCCGCGAAGTTCTCTCCTCCAAGGCGTATGAAGACAACAAATCTGCACTGACTTTGGCGCTAGGACATGATATCTCCGGCGAGCCCGTGGTTGCCGATCTGGCGAAGATGCCTCATCTGCTTGTGGCCGGCACCACCGGTTCGGGCAAGTCGGTCGGTGTTAATGCCATGCTGTTAAGCCTGCTGTACAAGGCCGGTCCGGATAAAGTCCGCCTGATGCTGGTTGACCCGAAGATGCTTGAACTCTCGGTGTACGACGGTATTCCACATCTGCTGGCGCCGGTCATCACCGACATGAAGGATGCCGCAAATGGTCTGCGGTGGTGTGTCGGTGAGATGGAGCGCCGATATAAGTTGATGGCATCGCTTGGCGTGCGAAATCTGGCTGGTTTTAACCGCAAGGTTCAGGAAGCAGCCGCCGCAGGCGAGCCGTTGAAGGATCCGCTCTGGGTTGCAGCAGAGGAATTTGTGCCCGGCGAGGAGGAAGCGACTGCACCAGATTTACAGACGCTCCCTGCCATCGTAGTAGTAATAGACGAATTTGCTGACATGATGATGATTGTCGGCAAAAAGGTGGAAGAGTTGATCGCGCGCATCGCGCAAAAGGCGAGGGCGGCGGGAATTCACCTGATACTTGCCACCCAGCGCCCCTCGGTCGACGTGATCACCGGGTTGATTAAGGCCAACGTACCAACCCGGATTGCCTTCCAGGTTTCGTCCAAGGTGGATTCACGCACCATCCTTGATCAAGGAGGTGCCGAGCAATTGCTGGGCCACGGTGACATGCTCTATCTGCCACCCGGCAGTGGTTTGCCGGTACGTGTCCATGGGGCCTTTGTCTCCGACGATGAGGTGCACCGGGTGGTGGCAGATTGGCAGCGTCGCGGACAGCCGGATTATATCGATGGCTTGCTGGAAGAAGGTAGTCAGATTGATGCGATTACCGGCGCACCGTCCACGGGCGACGACGATAACGGAGAGGGCGATGAGCTATACGACGAAGCCGTGCGCTTTGTCACCCAAAGCCGGCGCGCATCCATTTCGTCGGTGCAGCGAAAGCTACGCATCGGCTATAACCGCGCCGCCAGGTTGATTGAAACCATGGAAGCCGCTGGTGTCGTCAGTGAAATGGGCACCAACGGATCACGAGAAGTACTGGCGCCGCCGCCAGTTGAATAGAAGGTTCGACTTCATGATGCGAATGTTATTGCGGGTGTGTTTGGTGTCGCTGCTTCTGGTTTCTGGTGCTTTGCGCGCTGAAACCGCAGCGGACACGCTGTCAGCCACACTCGGTGAACTGAAAAACCTGGCCGCCACCTTTGAACAGACCGTACGTGATGACGAGGGTGAAATTCTCGAAACGTCATCCGGCACACTGCAATTTCAGCGGCCACACCACATGCGCTGGGAAGTTGCTGCGCCATATCGCTACCTCATTCTGACGAACGGTCAATCCCTGTGGCGTTATGATCCAGACTTTGAACAGCTCACCGAAGAACCCTTCAGTTCTGTTTCGCAGACACCGCTTATGATACTCGCTGCCACCGCAGATGAGCTGGCATCGCAGTACGACATCAGCCTGGTGAGTGGCAAGGAGACGCGCCAGTATGTGCTCAAGCCGCGCCAGAAACAGAGTGAATTCTCCAGGTTGGTGTTGACCTTTACCGAGGGCAAACTCGCGCGAATGACCCTGCGCGACAAGCTCGGACAGGAAACCAGTATTGCCCTGAAGAACGTGACGGCCAATCAGGCGCCGATAGCGGAAAGCCGATTTATCTTCACGCAGGAAGGGGCGTCGTGAGCGACTCCCAACCGCTCGCGGCGCGCATGCGTCCACTCGATCTGGCGGGCTTTCTCGGGCAGGAACACCTTATTGGCCCCAACAAGCCGCTGCGTGAAGCGCTCGATTCCGGCCAGCTGCACTCGATGATTTTCTGGGGGCCACCGGGAGTAGGGAAAACCACGCTGGCGAAATTGATTGCCCAGCTTTGTGATGCGCACTTTATCACCGTCTCAGCAGTGCTTGCTGGCGTGAAGGAAATCCGCGCCGCCATAGAAGATGCGAAAAATCAGCAGCTTTTGGGCCGGCAAACCGTTCTGTTTGTTGACGAAGTGCATCGCTTCAACAAAGCGCAGCAAGATGCCTTTTTACCCTTTGTCGAAGACGGCACAGTGATATTTGTAGGCGCGACAACAGAAAACCCCAGCTTTGAACTGAATAACGCACTCCTTTCACGCGCACGTGTTTACCGACTCCAGTCGCTATCGACCGAAACCCTGCAGGCTATCCTGCGCAGCAGTCGCGACAGATTGAATGTCGCCTGCGACGACACCCTGTTGGAACGCCTGGCCCGTGCTGCCGACGGCGATGCTAGGCGCGCCCTGAATTTCCTTGAGCTGGCGATGGACATGGCTTATGCCGCCGGGCATCCAGAGCAGCTGACCGACGCAATTATTGAGGAAATTCTCAGTGGCCAGCCGCGTCGCTTCGACAAGCAGGGGGATGATTTTTACGACCAGATATCGGCTCTGCACAAGGCTGTTCGTGGCAGCTCTCCCGATGCGGCACTGTACTGGTTTGCCCGCATGATCGATGGTGGCTGTGATCCACTATACGTCGGACGCAGAGTGGGGAGAATGGCCAGTGAAGATGTTGGCAATGCCGACCCCCGCGCGCTGCAGATTGCACTGAATGCGTGGGACGTACAGGAACGCCTCGGCAGTCCCGAAGGGGAATTGGCTCTGGCGCAAGCCGTGGTGTATATGGCGTGCGCACCGAAAAGTAACGCTGTGTATAAAGCGTACAAAGCGGTGCTGAAAGACATCCAGCAACAGGGTAGCGAGCCCGTGCCGCTGCATTTGCGCAATGCGCCCACCCGCCTGATGAAAGAGCAGGGCTATGGTGAAGAGTATCGCTACGCCCACGATTATCCCGATGCCTACGCCGCTGGAGAGAATTATTTCCCCGAAACGCTTAAGAATACGCGCTATTACGAACCGGTTGGGCGGGGCCTTGAAAAGAAAATTGCCGACAAGTTGGAGTATCTTCGGCAATTGGATAACGGCAGTAACTGGAAGCGTTACTCCTGATGTTACAATACCTGCTGGTGGCATTGGGTGGCGCGCTGGGCGCAGTCAGCCGCTTCGCCATCGGTCGTGCCAGTTTTAGCTGGTATAGCCACGACTGGCCATGGGCAACCTTTGGGGTTAATACCTTGGGGTCGTTTGCCATTGGTTTGCTCTATGTACTGATCGCAGAGCGTGGCGCCGTGCATGCAGACAACCGCTATCTACTGATGGTGGGTTTTCTGGGTGCGTTTACAACATTCTCAACCTTTGCCCTGGAAACCGTCGCCATGCTTGAGGGCGGGCGTTGGGTACTGGCGGTAGCTTATGTGACCGCCACCATAGCAAGCTGTGTTCTTGGCTGCGGCTTGGGCATTTTACTGATGCGCTGATTAACGGAGATTCTTTTTCGATGCTCGACCTGAAACTGGTAAGGCAAAACCCACAGGCAATTGCCGACCAACTGTCCAAACGCAATTTCCAGTTTGACGTTGCCGCGTTTGAAGCACTGGATCAAGCCCGGAAACAGGCCGATATCGACAGTCAAAACCTTCTGGCTGAACGCAAACAGGCCTCGAAAAAAATCGGAGAGCTGGTTAAAAGCGGGGTCGCCATTGATGAGGCAAAAGCCACAGTCAATGCGACGCTTGAGAAAATCGAAACCCAGCTGGGTGAACTGACTGCCAAAGCCAAAACGGCCCAGGACGAGCTCGATAATCTGATGCTCGGTGTCCCCAATATCCCGCACGCGGATGTGCCCGAAGGGGCTAGCGAAGAAGACAATCTTGAGATAGCGCGCTGGGGCGAACCAAGGAGCTTTGACTTCGAGGTCAGGGATCATGTCGACGTGGGTGAAAATCTCGGCGGGCTTGATTTTGATGTTGCTGCCAAACTTACTGGCAGCCGTTTCAGTGTAATGCGTGGTGACATTGCCCGCATGCACCGGGCGCTAATACAGTTTATGCTCAACACCCATATCGGCCAGCATGGCTATACTGAAGTTTATGTGCCTTATATGGTGAACAAGGATTCGCTGCGCGGCACCGGTCAGCTCCCTAAATTTGAAGAAGACCTGTTCAAGCTACAGGGCGATCAGGAGTACTACCTGATTCCAACCGCCGAAGTGCCCGTTACCAATCTATTGCGTGACACCATCGTCGACGCTGCGGATCTTGAGCAGGGCTTACGCTTTACCTGCCATACCCCATGTTTTCGCAGTGAGGCGGGTTCCTACGGTCGCGATACCCGCGGGATGATTCGCCAGCACCAGTTTGAAAAGGTCGAGCTGGTGCAGCTGGTGAAACCCTCAGAGTCCGATGCCGCGTTGGAGACCCTCACTGGGCACGCTGAAGCCATATTGCAGGCCCTTGAATTACCTTATCGCAAAGTGTTGTTATGCGGCGGAGATATCGGCTTTTCAGCGCAAAAAACTTATGACTTGGAAGTGTGGTTGCCCGCGCAAAATCAATACCGTGAGATTTCTTCCTGCAGCAACTTTGGCGATTTCCAGGCGCGGCGGATGCTGGCGCGCTGGCGTAATCCGGAGACAGGTAAACCTGAATACCTTCACACACTAAACGGTTCTGCGCTGGCAGTAGGGCGCACGCTGGTCGCGATCCTCGAAAACTATCAGCAGGGGGACGGCAGTGTTGTGGTACCTGAGGCACTACGCGCGTTCATGCAATGTGATGTGATCAAGGCGGGCTAGCCATGGACTATTTGCCACTCTTTACACGTATTGCCCAGACTCACTGTCTGGTGGTAGGGGGTGGCACGGTCGCTCTGCGCAAGGCCGGCGCGCTAACGCGGGCAGGCGCCAGGGTCACGGCGGTGGCGCCGAGCATTGAGGCGCAGCTCAAAACCCTGTGCCGCGACAGTGGCGGTGCGTTTCATGAGCGCGAGTTCGCAGAGAGCGACCTTGAAAACGCCATGCTCGTGATTGCCGCTACTGACGATGTTGACATAAACCGGGTGGTGTCAGAGGCTGCGAAAGCGCGCAATGTGCTGGTAAATGTAGTGGATCAGCCTGAGCTGTGCACTGTGATACTGCCTTCCATTGTCGATCGCTCACCGCTAATTATCGCTGTTAGCAGCGGTGGCCGCAGCCCGGTGCTGGCGCGGTTGCTGCGGGCTCGGCTCGAATCCACCATACCAGCGAGTTACGGCCGCCTGACCGAGCTCGTGGGAAAGTTTCGCGATAGGGTTCGTCAACGTATTCCTGACTTCGATCTACGGCGCGATTTTTGGGAGCACATTCTGCAGGGGCCAGTTGCTGAGTTAATGTTCGCCGGTCGTCGGCAAGCTGCGGAAGATATGCTGGAAAGCGAGCTGCGTGATGCCAAGCCAGCGCCGCGCGGTGAAGTCTACCTGGTGGGGGCCGGTCCCGGTGATCCTGATCTGCTGACCTTCAAGGCGCTGCGCTTGATGCAGAAAGCCGACGTTGTCTTGTATGACCGTCTCGTGGCGGACGAAATCGTCGATCTGTGTCGCAAGGATGCGGAGCGCGTTTACGTTGGAAAGGCCCGCTCCCAGCACACCATGCCTCAGGAAGACATCAATCAGCTGCTTATCCGTCTGGCAAAAGAAGGCAAGCGAGTATTGCGCCTGAAAGGCGGCGATCCGTTTATTTTTGGTCGCGGCGGCGAGGAACTAGCCGGTCTGGCGCAGGAGCGCATCCCATTTCAGGTTGTGCCGGGTATCACAGCTGCTGCCGGTTGTGCCAGTTATTCCGGGATTCCACTGACCCATCGAGATTATGCCCAGTCTGTGCGTTTCGTTACGGGTCATTTAAAAGATAACACCATGGACTTGCCCTGGCAGGAGCTGGTTCATACCCAGCAGACAGTGGTGTTTTATATGGGCCTGCAAGGCCTGGCCATCATCTGCCGAGAGATGATCGCCCACGGGCGACATGCGGACACGCCGATGGCGCTGATCCAACAAGGAACAACTCCCAATCACAAGGTCTTGGTGGGCACTCTGGCCACCATGCCGGAACTGGTGACACGCGAGGAGGTTGTTGCGCCAACGCTTATTATCGTCGGTGAAGTGGTGAGATTGCGTGAGCAGTTGGCCTGGTATGAGTCGCCGGCTCAGCTCGCACAGGATCCGTAAGCGCCACGCTCGTCTGCAAAAGGAAATACAGGAAACACAATGGATTTTGACTACGATCTTTTTGTCATCGGCGCCGGCTCCGGCGGGGTGAGAGCGGCGCGCATGGCCGCTGGTTTTGGCGCCAGAGTTGCTATCGCTGAAGAGCGCTATTTGGGCGGCACCTGCGTGAACGTGGGTTGTGTTCCCAAAAAGTTGTTCAGCTATGCTGCACATGTGGCTGGTGATATTCGCAATGCGCGCTCTTTTGGCTTCACCGCAGACAATCTGCGGTTCGACTGGCCGACCCTGAGGGACAACAAAACCCGTGAAATAGAGCGCTTGAATGGTGTTTACGGCAACATTCTCAGCGGTGCTAACGTAGAAATCATACGCGGCCATGCCGCACTTAGCGGTCCACACCAGGTTGTGATCAACCAGCAGACTTTTCGCTGCAAGCATATCTTACTTGCGGTCGGGGGCTGGCCTTTCATCCCCGAGATACCCGGCCGAGAGCACGCCATCTCATCGAATGAGATTTTTTATCTCGACAAACTGCCAGAAACTGCGGTTGTTGTTGGTGGCGGCTATATCGCCTGTGAGTTTGCCAGCATCCTCAATGGTCTCGGCGTGAAAACTACCCAGCTGTACCGCCGACAAT
>NZ_JBFJTH010000102.1:0-13515 GCF_041625495.1 Litorivivens sp.
CGGCTGCGAGTGCCGTGACACCGACATAGTTACCAATAAAAATTCCGTCGACAATCGAAGCTGAGGTTAAGGCGAGCAACCCCAGCAGCGACGGAAACAGATACTTAAAGAATGTCGGGGTTATAGCACCATGCAGCGCGTGATCATCGACTGCGTATTCGCTGGGCAGCCCGGCTTGGTCAGCTTCTGACATGCGTCATCTCATAGTGAATATGGCATTGCGGCAGCGATCAGCGGCAAAGGCAGAACTTGCGCTACTGCAAGCAGGCGTCCATGGCATCAGCAAAGAGCGCAAGACCTTCGTCAATCAGCGCATCGTCGATGGTGAGTGCAGGCAGGAAGCGAATCACATTGCTGTAGTACCCGCAGCTCAGCAGCACTAAACCGCGTTGGTAAGCTTCGGCGACGATGGCTTTGGTCAGCTCGACCGCCGGTTTGGTGGCATCGCCGTCCTGAACAAGTTCAATCGCAATCATGGCGCCGCGGTCGCAACGCACCTCGCCGATACTATCGGGATGCTTCGCCTGCAGTGCGCGCAAGAGCTCGCCGAAGCGCGCAGCGATTCGATTCGCAGCCGCCGTTAGCTGTTCTTGTTCTATGGTTTCGATAACCGCCAGCGCGGCAGCACAGCCGATGGGTGAACCGCCGTAGGTGCCCCCCAAGCCGCCCGGCAAAGCCCCATCCATAATATCGGCCTTGCCCACCACCGCCGCCAACGGAAACCCGCCGGCCATACCCTTTGCCGTGGTCATCAGGTCGGGCTCGATACCTGAATATTCGCTGGCAAAGAACTTGCCGGTGCGTGCAAACCCGGTTTGAATCTCATCGGCGATCAAAACGATGTCGTGCTGGTCGCATAAACTGCGCAACGCCTGCATGAACTCGTCCGGCGCCGGATAAAATCCGCCCTCGCCCTGCACCGGCTCGACGATAATCGCTGATACGTCTTCGGGCGCGATATCGACTTTGAACAGCGTGTCCAGAGCCGCCAACGATTGCTGCACTGAGATACCGTGATACGCCATTGGAAATGGTGCATGAAAAATCTCGCCGGGAAACGGACCAAACAAGTTCTTGTAAGGGGTGATCTTACCGGTCATCGCCATCGCCAACTGGGTACGGCCGTGAAAGCCACCATTGAAGGCGATCACACCACGCCGCCGGTTGTAAGCGCGGGCAATCTTGACACAGTTTTCGACAGCCTCGGCGCCGGTGGTGACAAAAATAGATTTCTTCGGTGTATCGCCCGGCGCTAAACGGTTGAGCTGTTCGGCGAGCAATACGGCGGAATCATAGGGTGTCACCATCACGCAGGTGTGGCTGAAGCGCTCTAGCTGCGACAGCACCGCCGCCTTGACCCTGGGGTGCAGGTGCCCGGTATTGCACACAGCAATGCCCGTACCGAAATCGATATAGCGCTTGCCTTCCACATCCCACATTTCGGCGTTGTCCGCACGATCAATATAGACCGGAGCAACATTGCCCTGTCCACGCGCAATGGCATTTTCCTTGCGCTGCTGCCACTCAGCGTTGCTTACCGTCATTTGTCGATGCCTCCCATGCACATATATTTTATTTCCAGGTAGTCATCGAGACCGTATTTTGAGCCTTCGCGCCCCTGCCCGGATTCCTTGACCCCACCGAAGGGGGCCATCTCATTGGAGATCAGCCCTTCATTAATACCCACGATGCCGTATTCCAGAGCTTCACCCACACGCCAGCAGCGACCGATGTCGCGTGAGTAAAAGTATGCGGCCAGACCAACTTCGGTGTCGTTGGCCATCGCAATAGCTTCTTCTTCGGTATCAAACCGAAATACCGGCGCCACCGGCCCGAAGATTTCCTCACGAAACACCCGCATGGTGTTGGTCGCGCCGGTCAGAATTGTGGGCTCGACAAAGCACGCGCCCTTACTCGCCACATTGCCGCCAATGCATACCTCGGCTCCCTGTGATGTCGCGTCATCGATCAATCCCCGCACATCCGCAGCAGCGCTCTCGTTGATCAACGGTCCGATGGCAATCCCCTCTTCGGTACCGTCGCCGACGCGTAACTCTGCGACCGCGGCCCGCAACTTCTCAACAAACACATCATGGACACCCGTCTGGACCAATATGCGGTTGGCACAAACACAGGTCTGACCCGCATTGCGGTACTTGCTGACCATAGCCCCCTGCACTGCGGCATCGAGATCAGCATCGTCGAATACGATAAACGGTGCGTTGCCACCCAATTCCATCGAGGTACGTTTCACGGTACCGGCGCAATCAGCGATCAGTTTTTTGCCAACCTCGGTGGATCCGGTAAAGCTCAGCTTGCGCACAATGGGGTTGGCGGTGAGTTCAGCGCCTATGGCCTGAGTATTACCCGCCAGTATATTAATGACGCCCGCAGGTATACCGGCGCGCTCTGCCAGTTCCGCCAGAGCAAGGGCCGAGAACGGCGTCTCGTTGGCGGGTTTGCACACCACGGTACAACCGGCCGCCAGAGCCGGCGCAATTTTGCGGGTGAGCATGGCGTTGGGAAAGTTCCAGGGCGTGATGCAAGCCACCACACCGACGGGTTGTTTGACGCAGACAATGCGCTTATCTGCCGCAGGTCCCGGAATAGTATCGCCATACACCCGCTTGGCTTCCTCGGCGAACCACTCGATATAATTGGCACCGTAGGCGATTTCGCCAGCCGCCTCGGACAGCGGCTTGCCCTGCTCTGCGGTAAGAATTTTGGCCAGGTCCTGCTGATTGTCCATGACCAGATCGAACCAGCTACGCAGCAGTCCACCGCGTGCTTTTGCTGTGAGCGCCTGCCAAGCAGGCAGCGCCGCGCTTGCAGCGTCAATCGCCCGCCGGGTTTCCGTCTGCCCGCAGGCAGCGACCTCTGCAATCACGTTACCGGTCGCGGGATCTTTTACCGGGCGTGTACTAGCGTCATCGGCATCACACCACCCACCGTCAATATAGGCCTGCGTGCGCAAAAGTGATCTGTCCGCCAACTGTAAACTCATGTTATATCAGCCTGATGCTTTTCGTTGTTAACCTGCTTAAGAAATGTCGTCATCCACCGCACTACCGGCTCTTCGTCACGCTCTATAGTGCTGTCAATGAGCGAACTCAATCCCCGGTCTGCAACGTCCTCCGGAATAACCACGCCTTTACGCAGACTCACCAACTCTCGTTCAAACTTTGAGGTAAATTCCGGATGCGCCTGAAGGGTCAGCACCGCATCCCCGTAGGCGAGCGCGGCATATTTGCAAAATGTCGAACTCGCCAACACACAGGCTTGCTCAGGCAGATTGACCACCTGATCCTGATGCATCGCATTCAAAGTGAATTCTTTTAGCTGCGTGCCAGCAAGCTTGTGTGCCGCAACCACCTGATACCGTTGCAACCCAACTCCCCAACCATCGCTATACTTTTCAACCCGCCCACCAAGCGCCTCAGCAATAATCTGATGGCCAAAGCAAATACCCAATAGTGGTCGTCCCTCCGCGTAAACATCACGCACAAATTGCTTGAGTCGATCTATCCACTGAAAACCGTCGTACACACTGAATTTTGAACCCGTGATTAGCCAGGCATCACATTGCTGAACGCTGTCGGGGAAACAATCATCCCGCACATCAAACACTTCGTAGGCAAACGTCTCACCAGCACGATTAAACAGCTCAATGAACATGTCGGCATAGCTGCCGTACTCGTCACGCAACTCATCTGGGGTAATCCCAGCCGCCAGAATTCCAACCTTTAGCGTTGTGATTGCCACAGGCTTCGCCTCACAACTGGCCGAGATAGGTGTCGTACTCGATGTCTGGAATCCATCGCTGCATCTTTTCGAATTCCTGCTGTTTAACGGCAGAAAACACTTTGACAAAGGTATCGCCAAGATAATTAACGTGTACGCTGCAGTTGGTGAAATTGTGTATCGCGTCAGTCCAGTTACGCGGCAACGCGGGACCGGTGGTGCCAGGCTGCCGATTATCAAGATCATTGGCATCGCCTTCTGTCGCAGCGGGTGGTTGCAGTTTGTTGTCAATGCCATGCAAGGCCCCCTCCAAGACCGTGGCGAGCGCAAGGTAAGGGTTGGCGTCGGCACCGGCAACGCGATGCTCGATACGGCGCGCGGCATGCGGGCTGTCCGGCACACGAATCGCGACGGTTCTATTTTCGTATCCCCAACAAGCCAACGTCGGTGCGTGCGAACCCGGCATGAAGCGGCGGTAGGAATTTTGATGCGGCGCAAGTATCAGCATGCTGTCGGCCATGGTATGGATCAGTCCGGCAATCGCCTGCTGCAGCAGGCCGCTGCCGTGATCACTACCATCATCAAATACATTGCTGCCGTCGCCATCCAATAAACTGAAATGTACATGCATGCCATTACCGCTGTGCTCTGTATAAGGTTTGGCCATAAACGTTGCTGCGTGACCGTGCTTGCGGGCGACCCCTTTGACCAGGCGCTTAAACATCACCGCGTGATCTGCAACACGCAAGGGGTCATCCCCGTGCTCGAGATCGATTTCGTACTGTCCGGGTCCGAATTCGGAAATGATGGTTTGTGTGGATATGCCCTGCTGCTTGCAGGCTTCACGCACCTCCGCAAAAAACGGCGCCAGCGCATCGAGTTCATCCATGGAATAACCATCAATTTCTGAGACCTGACGCCCGTGTCCATCAGTCAATACCGGGGGCTTCGGGCGCTGCGTCGTCTCTGAACTTCCATCCAGTAAATAAAACTCGAGTTCCAACGCCACCACTGGATACATACCGCGAGCGTGATATTGCGCAACCACGTGATTCAGTACCTGCCGCGGATCGGCCAGGAACGGCGTGCTATCGGCGTTAAACATCGTCGCCAGCACCTGCTGACGGGGAGGTTCCAGCCACGGCGCTGGCACTGGCTGGTCCGTTACCGGCAGACAGATGCCATCGCTGTCCCCGGTTTCGAAGACCAAGCCATTATCAATAACGTCGCTACCCCAGAAATCGACACCCAACACCGAACGCGGCATTTTCACACCATCGACAGCCAACTTGTCGCCGCTGCCCGCTGGCAGCCTCTTGCCTCTGAGGTTACCGTTCAGATCGGTAACGAAGACATCGATCTCGTTTTCTTTTTCAACGGCCATATATTCATCTACAAGTCGCGTAAAATTCAGCTATAATGTGATCACATTTATCCGGGTAAAGTCAATGGACAAGAAATCGCCGCTCAACATCATCCCTGACCCGCGCGATCAGACGGAGACAGTCACGCAGTGGGTATATCGAACCCTGCGAGATGCCGTGATGAACGGCACTGTGCTCCCCGGTCGCGCGCTCACCATCAGGGAGTTGGCTGCACTACTCGACGTCAGCGCCATGCCGGTTCGAGAAGCCTTGCGCCTTCTCGCCGCAGAAAATGCCCTCGAACTGCTGGGCAACCGCCGGGTTATCGTGCCCGAGATGAGCGCGATGAAATTCGCCGAATTGTGTGAAGCCCGCATTGCACTTGAGACGCACGCCGCGGCGCGCGCGATGCCCTATATTGACAGTCGCAGATTCGACGACCTAACCGAGCTGGATGCAAGGATCGATGAAGCGCAGGCCGAAGGAGACCTCATCAGAATAACCCAGCTCAATCAGCAATTTCACCGTACGTTATACCTGGCAAACCCCCATGATATTACCCAGCCACTGATAGAGAGTTTGTGGCTACAGCTTGGACCGTTTATGCGATTGGCTATGGCAAATCTGGCCGATCACTACATCGCAGACCGCCACAAGGAAGCACTCTCTGCTATCGCGAAAAGCGATGCCTACGCTCTAAAAATGGCGATTACCAGCGATATACGCGACGGACTGGCGTTCGCTGCCGACCCGCATTTATTGCAAAGCTTTGTCATCCAGTCGAGGCAGGACACCAATGCATGAGCAGGAAAACAGGACCTAATCACCACTTTTGTGATCACATTTTCCTTGACAACCTCTTTTTGTGATCACATTATTCATCGCCTGACTCAAACCAATCAACAGGGGCAGCCATGACCCAGTCAACATTGACGCCATCGACAAGCACTGCAGAAATTCAAGCCATGGACGCTGCTCATCACATACACCCTTTCAGCAATAGCGGAGCATTGAATCGTCTGGGCTCGCGCGTTATCACTCGCAGCGAAGGCGTTTATGTCTGGGATTCCGAGGGTAATAAAATCCTCGATGGAATGGCCGGCCTGTGGTGCGTGAATATGGGCTACGGCCGCCAGGAATTGATTGATGCCGCCACCCGGCAATTGGGCGAGCTCCCCTTCTACAACACGTTTTTTCAAACCACCCATACACCAGCGGTGGATTTAGCGGCCTTGATAGCCAGTGTCACCCCCGGCGATCTCAATCACGTGTTTTTCGCCAATTCGGGCTCTGAAGCCATCGACACGATTATCCGCACTACCCGTCAGTACTGGCAAATTCAGGGAAAACCTTACAAGCATATTCTCATCAGCAGAGAGAACGCCTACCACGGCAGCACCGTCGGCGGCGCAAGCCTCGGCGGCATGTCGGCGATGCACAAGCAGGGTGCGCCCACGCTGCCGGGCATCGAGCATATCCGCCAGCCCTACTGGTACGGTGAAGGTGGCGATCAATCTCCAGAAGATTTCGGACTCGCCTGTGCCCAGGCGCTGGAAGATCGCATTCTTGCCGTCGGCCCGGACAATGTTGCTGCGTTTATCGCGGAACCCGTGCAGGGCGCCGGTGGTGTCATCGTGCCACCGGCAAACTACTGGACCGAGATTCAGCGGATATGCAGAAAGTACGATGTACTGTTGGCAGCCGATGAAGTGATCTGTGGCTTTGGCCGCACCGGTAGCTGGTTTGGCAGCCAAACGCTAGGCATTGAACCGGATATCATCTCCATGGCCAAAGGCCTGTCCTCCGGCTATCTACCGATAGCGGCAGTGGCAATAGGCGACCGGATTGCCAACGCGCTGCTGGAATGGGATGACGAGTACGCACACGGCTTTACCTATTCCGGCCACCCCGTCGCAGCCGCCGTCGCAGCCGCGAATATCCGCCTCATGCAGAGCGAAAACATTATCGATTACGTGGCTTCGGACATCGGACCCTACTTTCAGAAGCAGTTGCGGGACACATTGGCGAACCACCCGCTGGTGGGTCACATCGAGGGGCTAGGTCTGATGGCGGGCATTGCGTTGGTCAAAGACAAATCGACCAGGGCCCTGTTCAGCGATGATGTAAACATCGGGCTGATCTGCCGAAACCACTGTTTTAACAATGGCTTGATTATGCGCGCCGTGGGCAGTCGCATGGTGTTGTCACCACCGCTAATCATTACACACGAGCAAGTTGATGAGCTTGTTACCAAGGCCAAGCACTGCCTGGACCTGACGATGAAAGACGTCAACGCGGGCTAATATTCCGATTACGAGCGAGTGACGCAAACCATGAAGACTTATGCCGAGTGGCAGCACCTCAGCCGCACTCTCACATTTAACGGTCAAGCGTATATCAACGGCAAGTTCCAACCACCACAACGTGGTGAGTATTTCCCGAGTGTCAATCCGGCGACCGAGGAACATCTCGCGGACATCGCCGCCTGCGACGAGACGGATATCGACCTGGCCGTGCAAGCTGCGAGCACTGCTTTTCAAAACGGAGAGTGGTCAAATGCCGCACCGAAACAGCGCAAGCAGGTATTGCTGAAACTGGCAGACTTGATTGAAGCGCATCAAGAGGAATTAGCCCTCACCGACACGCTCGATATGGGCAAGCCCATCTCGGAAATGATGTCGATTGACCTACCGGATACCATCGACTGCTTTCGCTGGACCGCGGAATGCATCGACAAGGTGTATGGCGAAATTGCCCCGACCGGTCCAGACACACTGGCGTTGATCAAGCGTGAACCCGTCGGCGTGGTCGGTGCGATCACACCATGGAACTACCCGCTGATGATGATCGCCTGGAAGATTGCACCGGCATTGGCCGCGGGTAACAGCGTCGTCCTAAAACCGTCGGAAAAAGCGTCGCTGAGCGCTATCCGACTCGCACAATTAGCCTCCGAAGCAGGCATCCCAGCCGGCGTGTTCAATGTTGTGCCCGGCTCGGGGCAGACGGCCGGAAAAGCGCTCGCATTACACAAAGACGTGCAGGTGCTTGCCTTTACCGGCTCGACTGCAGTCGCGGCACTGCTCATGCAGTACGCAGGCCAATCCAATATGAAGCGAGTCTGGCTTGAGGCCGGTGGCAAGTCACCCAATTTAATATTTGCAGACTGCACCGACATCGAAGCTGCTGCCACAAGTGCAGCTGCCGCAATCTTTTCAAACCAGGGTGAGGTGTGTATCGCCTGCTCGCGCGTGTATGTTGAGAAGAAGATTAAAGCACCGTTTTTGGAAGCCCTGCTGAAAGCTGCCGAGCATTTCCAACCCGGGGATCCCTTAAATCCGAGCACCACCATGGGACCGATGGTTGATCGCGCGCAATTGGCAACAGTAGAACGCTATATCGAGTCAGCGCGAAATGAAGGTGGCAACTTGCTGATGGGCGGAGCATCCGATTACCTTCCAGGCAATGGCTTTTATGCAACCCCAACCATCGTATCCGACGCGACCAACGATATGACCTTCGTCAAAGATGAGATCTTTGGTCCAGTGCTCGCGGTGGGCGAGTTTGAAACAGAAGAGGAAGCTATCGCACTAGCCAATGATAGCGCTTACGGGCTCGGCGCCGCCGTCTGGACCGGCAACCTGTCCCGAGCGCATCGAGTCAGCGACAAACTGCAATGCGGCATGGTTTGGGTCAACACCTGGGGCGAAGGCGATACTACAGTGCCCTTCGGCGGCGTCAAAGCTTCCGGTAACGGTCGCGACAAATCATTGCATGCACTCGACAAATATACCGACCTGAAAAATGTGTTGATCAGATTGTAGGGCCGCAAACGCGGCCACACGACTGACATGATGACAAGCATTTCAACGATTATGTCTGTTGCAGCCTCGATATCTACTCAAACGCAACAAATGGCAAATTCAGTCCGTCAGCCACCGCTTTACACGTCAGTTGTTTATCGATGATGTTGAGGCCGTTACGTATGTGCTTATCTTTTTTCAACGTGTCCAACACACCGTCGTTTGCCAGTCGGATTACGTATGGCAAGGTCGCGTTGGTCAGCGCAAGCGTGGACGTTCGCGCCACCCCTCCGGGCATATTGGCGACACAGTAATGAACGATACCGTCAACGGTATAGATGGGGTCTTCATGCGTGGTGGGCGTACTGGTTTCAAAGCAACCGCCCTGATCAATAGCCACATCGACCAGCACCGAGCCCTTCTTCATTAGCTGCAACATTTCGCGCGTCACCAACTTGGGCGCTGCTGCACCGGGCAACAACACCGCACCAATCACGAGATCAGCCAACCCAAGGTAGTGCTCAATACCTTGTGTGGTGGAATATACCGTAGTGATGCGATCAGTCCACAGATCGTCGATGTATCGGAGTCGGTCAAGGTTACGATCAAGCATGGTGACATTCGCGCCCATGCCGATGGCCATCCGCGCGGCATTCAAACCAACCACCCCGCCGCCGAGCACCAATACATTGGCAGGGGGAACGCCCGGAACACCGCCCAGCAGCACGCCTGAACCGCCTCGTGCGATTTCCAGACAATGCGCCCCTTCCTGCACCGCCATGCGCCCCGCCACTTCTGACATTGGCGCTAACAAGGGCAGGCGACCAATATCATCGGTCACTGTTTCATACGCGATACAGGTGGCACCACTGGCCAATAGATTTTCAGTGAGTGCACGATCTGCTGCTAGATGCAGATAGGTGAAAAGCGTGTGGCCATCGCGTAGCAACCTGCACTCCTCTGGCTGTGGCTCCTTCACCTTAACGATCAATTCGGCAGCGTCAAACACTGCAATATTGTCAGACACGACGCGTGCGCCAGCAGCGCGGTACTGCTCATCACCAAATCCGATTCCGGCACCAGCACCCGCTTCCACCGTGACTTCGTGATTGAGCTCCGTGAGCTCGCGAACGCTAGCTGGGCTCAGACCGACACGATACTCGTGATTTTTGATTTCCCTGGGGACACCTATACGCATGATTTTTCACCTAACTCAGACCCTTGACATAAGTGAAAACTCTACACATTTGCCACAGAATATATTCTTTAATATTCATGTTTATCAGGTTATATAATTTATATTTTTACTTAAGCAGCATTTTTTATCGTAAAATGACGATATGGCAGAAAATAAACTATCGACAATCGATCTTAATATTCTTCGTGTTCTGCAGGAAAACGGGCGGATGACCTATTCCGCACTAGCTGAGGAGGTGGGCCTGAGTACCTCGCCGTGTATGGAGCGCGTCAAAAAGCTAGAGAGGCTGGGCGTTATTCGCGGCTACCACGCTCAGGTGGACCCAGAAGTGCTGAATGCAGGACTGGTGGTGTTGGTACAAATCCGTCTCGACCGAAAATCTCGCAATATCTTTCGCGAGTTCAGTAAAGCCGCTGCGCGGCTGCCCCAGGTTCAGGAATGCTTTCTGGTATCGGGCAATTTCGACTACCTGATCAAAGCACGGGTTGCAGACATGCGAGAGTACCGCGATTTTCTCGGCGACACCCTGCTAACCTTGCCCGGCGTACTGGAATCAACAACTTACGTCGTCATGGAAGAAGTCAAAGACACGCCCGTGATCTCTATTGAGCGGGCGATGCAAAATTAAATTGTTACCGATGGCTTTACCAATAAAAGCCCTCGCTGATCGATGTCGGAATTGCAACGTTTCCCTGGAGATGTCGCTGGCTTAGGGAAATTGCAGGAGACAAGCCAGGGCACCTTTACCCCAGTTCAGCCACCGCACGATAAGCTGCATCGATCGCGCTGTGCACGTATGCCTGAGCCTCGGAGTCGCTGTTGGCGATGCTGATTCGCCCGATCGGTGCGCGACCGAGTTCATGGGGTGCCTGACCTTCCTCCCATTGCGGATCGTAACGATCCAGATAATCATAGGTATAGCCGTGCGACCAGCGATTGACCGTAATCGCTGCAATATCGCGTTCTGCGTCAAAGCCCTGTTCGCCAAACATCTCGGTGAGTTGTTTTTTGATCTCGCTCTCAAAAGTCGCAAACGGCGTGCTGTAAAGTTTGTATCGGCCAAGGCGGTAGGCATCCCGGGCAGACTGTCCATCAGCGATGCGTGGCGACGGTGTATGCCCCATCCACAGCACCATCGGATCATTCTCATCAGTCTTGCCGTTATAGTCACCGAGGCTTACTGGTGCAGATTTCATCACCGACACGAAATAGCTACCTGGACAGGTATACTGCGCTGGACCCATAGCCTGTATCGCAGCACTTCTCCGCAACAGCACATTAACCATGACCAATGGAATTTTGACGCCGTACCTGAGGTGCTCTTTTTGCGCTTCGGGCATTTCCGGGCACAGGTGCGGAATAATACCGTTATAGCAAGCCAGAATGCAGTGCCTGGCCGACACGGTAAGCGCGTTCCCGTCCTGCACATAGGAAACCTCCACACCGTCCTTGGAATTCACCACGTTAACGGCGGTGCTATTTAGCCTCAGGCGGACAGGCGCATCAGATCGGTCGAGCTGACTATAATCAAAACGTGCAGTGACGATGTCGTCCATGGTATTGCCGGGCGCGACGTTTGGAATAAGATGACGAACCAGCAGCCGCGGGATCGAGGCATTTCCGTCAGGAAACATGGGAAAGGACACCTTCGAGCTCACATATCCAAAAACCCTGGTAAAGAGTTTACCCACCAGCCCAAGGCTCCTGGCCCCCGGCATGCCAAGCAAGAGCGCTTCGGATACCGAAGGGCATTCTGCACCCAGGCCCCAAAAGAGCTTTATGAAGGGCTCAAACAATGTCGCCGTTTCCGGCGTCAACCCCGCTCGACTGGTAAGGAATTCCATGTACGAGGTCGCTTCGATGTAACGCTTGGTTTCCAACAGCGACAATTCTTCGGTTAGATCTTTCTCACCCGCTATCAACGCAATTAGCCGCTGCTGTTGCTCGTCCGGCAACTGGAGAGATTGCACCATCTGGCGCCAGTCGCCCAAACCCAGCCACACGCCCCACCAATTACCTAAGACAGATCTGGATTTCCCGAAGTGTTCCTTGCCGAGAAAGACCCCATGTTCCGAGTGGAGTGTGTGAAGAACGAAATCGTTTTCACATGCCGCACCGAGCTTTTTTATGTCCACACCAATTTCGTCAATGAAGGCATTGACGTCATCGCTAAAATTCAGGGTCTCCAGATTTTGACTTCCACCTGCACCTAGCAACATGCGCCCATCGATATGAAATTCATTGCGCTTGGCATGGCCGCCAAAATCGTCATGATTATCGAGTATCAATATTCGACTTTCGGGCCCGTGTTGCTTGCGATACAGATAGGCCGCGGCCAAGCCCGAGATGCCGGCACCGACAACGATAAGGTCGTACTCCTCGTCTAAGCTCGTGTATTTCGACGGCTTCTCACCACGCCACGCCATTGCGTGGGCCACTTCAAAAGACCCGTCATGACTGCCGCGCATGCCGGTCAGCGTTGGCGGATAATAGCTGCTGTCTATTATTGGGGGGGAACCATGGGGCGCGCCGAGCGACAGCAATTCTCGCGGTGACATCGCAGCACCAGCGGCAAGCGCGAGCATAGCGCCGTCAAGAAAGTCCCTACGCTTAATGTGGCGACTCATAATACTACCCCGTTAACTTCGGTATTGAGCCACAAATTTATCTATGACTTCAGTTGCTTTTTGGGGATTACCTTCAAGACGTAATTTCAAGGTCTCCACCTGCATCACTTCCTGCGCAACAACGTAATCGAAGAACTCCCTGTCTTCTTCGGGCGCAATATCCCTGAGTCGCTCCAGGTCAGCAACGTAGGCTTCCGTTTCCTTGCACATATACCTTAAGACCGAAAGCTCAGACAATATTCGCAACACCAGCGCGCCTACAAATACTTCCATTTTGGTTTTGAAATTTGGCGCAGTGCTGATGCCGAATTTTTCTGCAACGGGTGTGTACCGCTCCTGATTCAACGTTTCGAATGCGAGGTAGGACTGATACCAACCTAATACTTCGGGCTCGAGCTTCCTTTTAACCATGCCCAAATTGCCGTTGTAAGCCATCAGTCTATTCTGCACTTCATATTCAAACAGCTTTAAAAACTCTGCCCGGTGCTCCATTACCATCTCCTTCTTAATTTGCAGATTTGTGATCGTGGATGGGCAGCCGCTCGATACGCTTGCGAAAATTGAATGCCGCTGCAACAACCGCAATCAGCATTACCCCAAACACTGGCGCTCCGATGGTCCGCATTTGGGCCGCGTGAATTGCCCCTAGAATCCAGAATAGCATCAGCGCATGGAACGCCAACCCGTATACCGCCATCGCAACGCCGGTTATTTTTGTGCTCAAGTCTGTACCCGCCTGATTTACCAGTGGCAATGCGAGCAACAGCGCACACAGCGCGTACATC
>NZ_JBFJTH010000103.1:0-13445 GCF_041625495.1 Litorivivens sp.
GGGAGTGGGGCCGGGGGTGAGGGACAATACAGCTGACAGCCTTTAAGGAGCACGCTTCTGAAGCCACCCCAAAAGCCCCTCATCCTATCCTTCTAACATTCCAGGTGCGCTATCGGACATCCTATGCTCCAAAAGGATTCCACAGCCTCAACGCAACTATTTCACATTCACCGATTTCAACATCATCCGGCCTGCCAGTGGCTGACCACGTCCAACATCCGGTTAGCATACCCCCACTCATTGTCGAACCACACCAGCATATTGACCAACTGGCCGCTGACGCGGGTCTGCCCGGCGTCAACCACCCCGGAGCGCGGATCATGATTGAAATCGCAGCTGGCAAGCGGCTCATTGCTGACACCCAGCAAGCCCTGCAAGCGCGATTCCGACGCCGCCAACAACGCACGGTTGACCGCATCGGCTGTCACCGGTTTGCGACAGTGTACGGTCATTTCCATGGCAGAGACATTATGCGTTGGGATGCGCAGGGCGCGCGACGCAAACTTTCCGTCCAGCGCTGGCAGTATGCGACCAATGCCTGCCGCCAGACCGGTATCCACCGGAATCATGGACAGACCCGCTGCGCGGGTTTTACGCAGGTCGGTATGATGATATGCATCGAGCACCGGCTGATCATTCATCGCCGAGTGTATCGTAGTGATGGTACCTGACTCGATGCCAAAGCTGCGCTCCAAAACATCGATAACAGGCACGATGCAGTTAGTGGTGCAGGACGCCGCCGACACAATATGGGTTTCGGGTGTCAGCAGCTCTTCGTTAATACCAAATACTATCGCCGGGATATCCGACTGACCGGGCTGGGACAGCAGGGTATAGCTTGCACCCTGTTCTAGGTGCGCGGCCATATCTGCGTGACTGTCGTAGCTACCGGAGCACTCCAGCACGACATCCACACCGGCCCAGTGCACCTGCTCCAGCGAGTGATGGTGCGTTACCGCAATGCGATCACCCTGCACCACCAGCGACTGGTCCGCTGCCGCCACCTTGCCCGGGAAGCGACCGTGGGTGCTGTCGTATTTGGTCAGGTGGACAATCGTCGCCAGATCCGCCGGCTCGTTAATCGCCACGATCTGCATCTGGCTGCGATAGTCAGATTCATAGAGGGCGCGCAGTACGCAGCGCCCAATGCGACCATAACCGTTGATCGCCAGCCTGATCATTCTGGCAGGCAATCCTCGACCGCAGCCACCACGGCGTCGGCAGTGATATCGAAGTATTCAAACAACTGACCGGCAGGCGCCGATTCACCAAAGGTACTCATACCGACAATGCGACCATCGAGGCCCACATACTTGTACCAGTAATCCACGTGCGCCGCTTCCACCGCAACGCGGGCCAGCACATGACTGGGCAGTACCGACTCGCGATAAGCCGCATCCTGCTGCTCAAACACATCGGTCGAGGGCATCGACACCACGCGGATGTTCTTGCCGCTCAGCTTGGCTTTGGCGTCCATGGCAATCTGCACTTCGGAACCGGTCGCGATAATGATGGCATCGGGCTCTCCGTCACAGTCACTCAACACATAACCGCCCTTGGCGATATTGGCCACCTGCTCGGCACTGCGCTCCTGCGGCGCCAGCCCCTGACGGGTCAAGGCCATTGAAGTAGGACCATCATTGCGGCTCAGCGCCGCACGCCAGGCCGCCATGGTTTCGGTCACATCACAGGGGCGCCACACGCTCATGTTCGGAATGATGCGCAGAGAAGGTACGTGCTCCACCGGCTGGTGAGTCGGGCCGTCTTCACCCAGACCAATCGAGTCATGGGTCAATACAAAGATGCTGCGCTGCTTCATGATAGCCGCCATGCGCAGGGCATTGCGGGCGTAATCAGAGAACACCAGAAAGGTGCCTCCATAGGGAATAAAGCCGCCGTGCAGGGCAACGCCATTCATGATGGCGGCCATGCCAAACTCGCGCACACCATAAGAGATGTAATTGGCACCAGGCTCGCTCGGTGACATCAGGGTACAACCTTGCCACCAGGTGTTGTTAGAGCCGGTCAGGTCAGCCGAGCCGCCCAGCAGCTCGGGCATAAAGGGACCGAAACCATTCAGGGCCTTTTCTGACGCTTTGCGGGTGGCGACCTTTTCCATCGCCGCCTGAGCTTCTTCTACCAACGCCTGGGCGCGGGCATCAAAATCTTCAACCAGTTCGCCAGCCATGCGACGCTCGAATTCAGCCGCCAGCTCCGGGTAGGCCGCGCGGTAGGCGTCCATCACCTTGTTCCACTCGGCCTCGGCGGTTTCACCTTGGGATTTGGCATCCCACTCGCTGTAAATATCGGCGGGGATTTCGAAGGGGCCGTGGTTCCAGCCCAGATGCTCGCGTGCGGCCGCAATTTCGTCACCACCCAGCGGTGCGCCGTGCACATCGTGACCGCCCTGCTTGTTGGGGGCACCAAACCCGATCACGGTGCGGGCACAGATCAAGCTCGGCTTGTCGGTCACGCTTCGGGCTTCTTCAATCGCCTTTTTAACCGCTTCGGCATCGTGCCCGTCCACGCCGCGCACCACATGCCAGCCGTAGGCTTCAAACCGGCCCGGGGTATCGTCGGTAAACCAGCCTTCCACATCACCGTCGATAGAAATGCCGTTGTCATCATAAATGGCAACCAGCTTGCCCAGCCCCAAGGTGCCCGCCAGTGAACAGGCCTCGTGGGAGATACCTTCCATCAGACAGCCATCGCCGAGGAAGGCGTAAGTGTAGTGATCAACAATCTGGTGACCGTCGCGGTTGAACTGAGCACCCAGCACTTTCTCTGCCAGTGCAAAACCCACCGCGTTAGTGATGCCCTGACCCAGCGGGCCGGTGGTAGTTTCAACGCCCGGCGCATAACCGTATTCCGGGTGGCCCGGTGTTTTCGCATGAAGCTGGCGGAAGTTTTTCAAATCGTCGATAGACAGTTCATAGCCGCTAAGGTGCAGCAGCGAATACAGCAGCATGGAACCGTGACCGTTAGACAACACAAAACGGTCGCGATCCGCCCAGTTCGGGTTGGCCGGGTTGTGCTTGAGAAAGTCACGCCAAAGCACTTCAGCAATATCTGCCATGCCCATCGGTGCGCCGGGGTGGCCGGAATTGGCCTGTTGAACAGCGTCCATACTGAGAACGCGTATGGCATTGGCGAGATCGCGACGAGAGGGCATTGAGGGCTCCTGTGATAGAGAAGTGCGGTTGCCGGAAAAAAAGAGGCGCTATTTTCCCCTACTCGGGCCAATACAGCAAATCGAGCTGAGGCCAGAGCCCCAGCGGGCTGGAGCATCGACCAAAATCCATAAAAAAATCCTTATATAAAAATATTTTTATATTGCCGAAGATGCTGGTAAACTCCCCGTCATGACTGAATCCGCCCTGCAGATTAGCAGCGGGCACGAAACCCGCGATGCCCTGGTAGCCCTACTGAAGGCCGCTGCCGACCAGCTTCGCCTGTCGGTTTTGCGCATCCTGCGGCGGGACACCTTCAGCGTGCAGGAACTGAGCCAGATACTGGATGTCAGTCAGCCGGGCATGAGCCACCACCTAAAGCTTCTGGCCACCGCCGGCCTGGTCAGCACCCGTCGCGAAGGCAGCACTATTTTTTACCGGCGCGCGCACAAACCGCGCCACCCGGAATTTGCCGAGCTGCAAACGGCCATTCTGAGTAGCGCCGACCTGGTGGTTCTCGACGCGTCAGCCGAGCGACAACTGGCACTGATTAACGACGCTCGAGCGGAAAGCTCGAAGGCCTTTTTTGAAGAATATGCCGGCGAGTTTCGCCGCCAGCAGGAACAGATCGTCGCATACGGTCTCTATGGGCCCGCCAGTGCCGAGCTGCTTAGCAGCACCCAGAGTACCGGTGCGCTGGCCGTGGAAGTTGGCCCGGGCGAAGGCGGCTTTTTACCTGAACTGGCGCGGCGCTATCAGCGGGTCATCGCACTCGACAATGCCAGCGCGATGCTAGACAAATCGCGTCAGAGTGCCGCTGAACAGCAGCTCGAGAATATCGAGTTTGTGCTGGCCGACACCGCCAGCGCCAATATAAGCCCAGGCAGTGTGGATTGCGTAGCAATCAATATGGTTTTGCACCACGTGCCGTCGCCGGCAGATATTGTGGCCGACACGGCACGCTGGCTAAAACCGGGCGGCGTGCTGAGCATCACGGATTTATGTCCGCACAATCAGAGCTGGGCCAAAGAAGCCTGCGGTGATTTGTGGCTGGGATTAGATCCCGACGAATTGACAGACTGGGCCACCGAGGCCGGTCTGGAGGAAGGGCCTGCAGTTTTTCTGGCCCAGAAAAATGGCTTCAGGGTGCAACTCAGGCAATTCCTGAAACCCTGATTTTAAATTTTGCACATAAAAGTAGCGTCAACTAGAGGAAAAGCTATGTCCGAATACGCACTGTTTACCTCAGAGTCCGTCTCTGAAGGTCACCCCGACAAAATGGCAGACCAAATCTCCGATGCGGTACTGGATGCCATCATCGCTCGCGACAAGCATGCGCGTGTTGCCGTGGAAACGCTGGTAAAAACCGGCATGGCTGTGGTTGCCGGTGAAGTAACCACCTCTTGCTACGTGGATCTCGAAGACATTATCCGCGAAGTTATTAACGGCATTGGCTACAACAGTTCAGATGTTGGTTTCGACGGCGCCAGCTGTGCGGTACTCAACGCGATTGGCAAACAGTCTGTAGATATCAACCAAGGTGTCGATCGCGCCAAACCCGAAGACCAAGGCGCTGGCGACCAGGGCCTGATGTTCGGTTACGCCACCAACGAAACCGACGTACTGATGCCTGCTCCGCTGTTTTACTCCCACCGTCTGGTAGAGCGTCAGGCCTACCTGCGCAAGCACGGTGTACTGCCCTGGCTGCGCCCAGACGCCAAGAGCCAGGTAACCCTGCGCTATGAAAACGGCAAACCCGCGGCCATTGACGCGATCGTTCTGTCCACTCAGCACAACCCGGAAATCTCACAGAGCGATCTGCGCGAAGCCGTGATCGAAGAGATCGTCAAACACGTGCTGCCAGCTGAACTGCTGCATGCCGACACCAAATTCCACATCAACCCGACCGGCAACTTCGTCATTGGCGGCCCCGTGGGTGACTGCGGTGTCACCGGCCGCAAAATCATCGTCGACACTTACGGCGGAATGGCTCGCCACGGTGGCGGCGCATTCTCAGGCAAGGATCCGTCCAAGGTAGACCGCAGCGCCGCTTACGCAGGCCGTTATGTTGCGAAAAACATTGTTGCGGCTGGTCTTGCTGATCGTTGCGAAATCCAGGTGTCCTACGCTATTGGCGTTGCCGAGCCCACATCAGTCTCGATCAACACTTTCGGCACTGGCAAGGTAAGCGAAGATAAGCTGGCCGCCGCTGTGCGTGAGGTCTTCGACCTGCGCCCATACGGCATAACCAAAATGCTGGACCTGCTGCACCCGATGTATCAGCCCACCGCCGCTTACGGCCACTTTGGTCGCGAGCCTTACGAGCACACCTACACCTTTAAGGAAGGCGGTGAAGAGCGCTCCGAAACAGCAACAGCATTCAGCTGGGAAAAAACTGACAAAGCGGATGCACTGAAAGCCGCTCTTTAACAATCACAGGTAGGAGCCTGCGGCGCAGGCGAATCCCACATTTTTTGCCTGCCGAGCAGCCTCTAGCGAGAGGGGCGCCGCAGGCCAGTAAGAGGAAACAGACATGACTGCTACAGCAGCACAAAGCAACTTCACCGACTACAAAGTCGCCGACATTTCACTGGCCCAGTGGGGTCGCCGCGAAATCGAAATCGCGGAAACCGAAATGCCCGCCCTGATGGCCCTGCGCACCAAGTACAAGGCTGACCAGCCTTTGAAAGGCGCCAAAATCATGGGCTGTATTCACATGACCATCCAGACTGCGGTTCTGATCGAAACCCTGATCGAACTCGGCGCGGAAGTACGTTGGTCTTCATGCAACATTTTCTCTACTCAGGATCACGCTGCTGCAGCCATAGCCGCCGCCGGCATCCCCGTTTTTGCCTGGAAAGGTGAAACCGAAGAGGAATTCTGGTGGTGTATCGAGCAAACCATTCTGAGCGAAGGCAAAGAGTGGGACGCCAATATGATTCTTGACGACGGTGGCGATCTGACCCTGTTGCTGCATGACAAGTATCCCCACATGCTGGACAAGATTCACGGCATTTCAGAAGAAACCACCACAGGTGTTCACCGCCTGCTGGAAATGCTGGAAAACGGCACACTGAAAGTACCGGCGATCAACGTTAACGACGCGGTAACCAAGTCGAAAAACGACAACAAGTACGGCTGTCGCCACAGCCTGAACGACGCCATTAAGCGCGGCACAGATCACCTGTTATCAGGTAAGAAAGCACTGGTTATTGGCTACGGCGACGTGGGCAAAGGCTCTGCGGCTTCACTGCGTCAGGAAGGCATGATTGTAAAAGTCACCGAGATCGATCCGATCTGTGCCATGCAAGCCTGCATGGACGGCTATGAAGTTGTTTCGCCCTACATCGATGGCATCAACGACGGCACCGAAGCCAGCATCGACACCCGCCTGTTGGGCACCACCGATCTGCTGGTAACCACTACCGGTAACGTCGACGTGTGCGACGCCAATATGCTTAAAGCGCTTAAAACCGGCTGCGTAGTGTGCAACATTGGTCACTTTGACAGCGAAATCGACACCGCCTTCATGCGCAAGAACTGGAAGTGGGAAGAAATCAAACCTCAGGTTCACCGCATCGTGCGCGATGAAGCTAGCGGCGACCACCTGATTCTGCTGTCCGAAGGCCGCTTGGTAAACCTGGGCAACGCCACTGGCCACCCCTCGCGCATCATGGACGGTTCTTTCGCCAACCAAGTTCTCGCCCAGATCTACCTGTGGGAGCGCAAGTTTGCCGATCTGCCCGCTGCAGAAAAGCAAGCCAACCTGTATGTGAAAGTACTGCCGAAGAAACTGGACGAAGAAGTAGCTGCCGAAATGGTGCGCGGTTTTGGCGGCGTGATCACCCGCATGACCGACGAGCAGGCCAAGTACATCAACGTACCGGTTGACGGCCCCTACAAGCCCGAAAGCTACAAGTACTAATCTATTCGCTCGAAGGCAGGCCTCTGCGGCCAAGTTCGCAGAAGCCTGCCCGACAGGTGAACCAACGTCGAATTCAAACAATATGACTAAACGCTACAGCTTCGAATTTTTCCCACCCAAGACCGACATCGGTCGGGAGAAACTGCAAACCGTTCGCGCTGAACTGAGCGACCTAGGCCCCGAGTTCTTCTCCGTGACTTACGGTGCCGGCGGCTCTACGCGCGACAACACCAAGAACATTGTCACGCAGATGAAACAGGAAGGCCTGTCTGTTGCGCCGCACCTGTCTTTTGGCGGCGATGACGAAGCTTCCATGCTTGAACTGATCAACAGCTACAAGGATGCAGGCATTGACCGTATCGTTGCCTTGCGTGGCGATATACCTTCAGGCATGGGCGCAACCCGTCTGGTCTACGCTAAAGAGCTGGTGGAGTTTATCCGCAAGCACACCGGCGAGCATTTTCACCTCGAAGTGGCGGCCTACCCGGAGATTCACCCGGATGCCAAAAGCTACCAGGCCGATATCGATTTTCTGAAAGCCAAACTGGACGCCGGCGCCAACAGCGCGATCAGCCAGTACTTTTACAGCATCGACGCCTGGCACTATTTTATGGATCACTGCCAAAAAGCGGGAATTGATAAGCCAATCTATCCCGGCATCATGCCCATCACCAACTTTGCTAACCTGGCGCGCTTTTCCCGCAACTGCGGCGCCGAACTGCCTCGCTGGATGACGCAGAAGTTTGAAAGCTATGGCGATGATGCCGAAGCGAGCCGTGAATTTGGTGTCGAAGTGGTAACCCGTCTCTGCGAACAATTGCTCGCTGCTGGCGCTCCTGGGCTACACTTTTACACCATGAACACAGTGAACCCCACCAAAGCCATCTGGCAAAACCTCAAGCTGTGAAAATTGCGCGTCATTCGTGACGCGCCTACCCAACTATTTCCCTCACACGCATTCTCTCAGCCGCTATCCTGCGCCTTCGATTCAGCAACAACCTCATCACTGAAGGAGGCTCTATGTTTCGCGTACAACCGGTAGGTCAGGATCGCATTGATATTGAAATGAGCGGACGCTTGGAAAGCAACGATATGCGTGCCGCGATCGCTAATCTGGAAATGAAGTGTGAGCATATTCGCGACGGCAAAATGCTGTATTTTGTCCACGACTTTGAAATGCCCTCAGCCGGCGCTGTTGGGGTGGAACTAAAACAATTGCCACAACTCATTCGCACCCTGAAGCACTTCGACAAAGCGGCTGTCATCGCCGATGAAAAATGGATACGCAATCTGAGTGAAGTGGAAGGCGCTTTGTTTCATGAACTGGAAGTAAAAGCTTTCGACATGAAGGATGCACACGCAGCCGAAGCCTGGCTTCACCACTGAGCGGCAACCGCCCCAATCAATTGGGGCGGTACACCTTGATATTGGTAAAGCCCTGCTCGACCAGATGAGCCGCATGCAGGCGGCTCATTACTCCCTTATCGCAATACAGCAGATAGGTTTTGTCACGCGATAGGGTATCGCTTTTACTGTGCAGCTCATAAAACGGTAGCGATGATACCGTCACGCCGGCAAGGCGTAGCGGCGCGCGTTCCACCTCATCGGGATGACGTACATCGAGCACCACAGCATCCGGCACCGGCACCTGCAATACCTCAACTTCAATGCGCTCCAGCTCTTCGTTGGCCAGCTGATCAATCGTGGTATAGCGCGCAGCCGCCAGGGCCTGCTCCAAAACCGAAAAATCAAATTTCGCTTCCTGCGCAAGGATGCGCTCCGGACGAGCCTTCGTGGTGGGCTTCACAGAAATCACGCCACAGTATTCCGGCATGTTTGCCGCAAACTCCTCGGTGCCGATCTCTGTTGCCGTGCGAATAATATCGCCTTTGTCGGCCGCAATCAGCGGACGCAATACCAGCTTGTCAGTAACCGCATCAATCACCGATAGGTTAGTCAGCGTCTGACTAGACACCTGCGCGATCGCTTCGCCCGTCACCAGTGCCTGCACGTTCAGCTGGTCAGCCACAGTTTCGGCGGCGCGCAGCATCATTCGCTTGAGCACCACCCCCATTTGGGAGTTGTCGACATTTTTCAGAATCTCACCCACCACCCCCTCAAACGGCACGGTGACGAATTTAACCCGGTGCGACGCGCCGTATTTCATCCACAGGTACAAGGCTACTTCCTTGACCCCGATCTCGTGGTCGCGCCCACCCAGATTGAAAAAACAGAAGTGAGTGCGCAAACCGCGCTTCATCATCAGATAACTGGCAACCGGCGAATCAAACCCACCGGAAATCAGTGACAGCACCGGGTCGAGACTGCCCAGCGGAAAGCCACCCAGCCCCGGGTAGCGCTGATTGACAATGAACACGCTCTGGTCACGTACCTCAATACGCACCACGACGTCCGGGTTTTTCAGATCAACGCCCTGAGCTTCTGAATGCTGATTGAGCCCCCCACCAACGTAGCGCTCTATATCCAGCGACTGAAAGGGGTGATCACCTATGCGCTTGCAGCGCACACTGAATCGCAGCCCTTTGAGGCGATCGCCCCACAAAGCGAGCGTCTTCTGGAAAATATCATCGATATCCACCAGCGGGTACTCGACCACGTCCATAAAATAGGCGATGCCCGGGGTATTACTCAGCACATCAATAAATGCCGCCGCCGTATCAGGCTCTAGCTGCTGCGAACTGACTACAATCTTGTCCCACTGGCGCTCAATATGTACTTCAGAATCAATGGGTTGCAAAAGGCGCTTGAGATTGGTGTGCAGCTGTTTCACAAATTGCTTGCGCACGGGCCGGCTTTTGATGGTGATCTCAGGGAAAAACTTGACGATAAACTTCATGACAGCCCAGATTTGGCGACAATAGACGCGCAGTGGAGAAAAACGCGATTATAGCGTTAATTGGCACAAGACTCATGGACGCCCTTGCAAAGATCAAAATGCACCACTATGGTGCGATGACGCACCATAATGGAGCGCTCTTCAGTTTTTCCGCACTTAAAAAAGGCAATGCACCGCGTAAAGGCCGATAAATGCAGGGATTCCTGCCCAATAGTAGTGGCACGGCTTTTGCTTTTAGTGGAGTCACTCACGGGGCTCCTATGCGCCCCTGAAAGATAGGCATATAATCGCCCACTTTCGGCACGGCCGCAGGCACGGTCGAGACAACCAGACTCTCTTATTGGAGGAAAACCCTAATGTCAGAGAACACTCTGAAACTGATTAAAGACAATGAAGTGAAATGGGTCGACCTGCGCTTTACCGACACAAAAGGTAAAGAGCAGCACGTAACCATTCCCGCCAAAGAAGTAGACGACAGCTTCTTCGAAGACGGCAAAATGTTTGACGGTTCCTCCATCTCTGGCTGGAAAGGCATCAACGAATCCGACATGATCCTGATGCCGGACGACGCCGCTTCTGTGCTGGACCCTTTCACCGACGACGCCACTGTTATCGTACGTTGTAACATCGTTGAGCCTTCTACCATGCAGGGCTACAACCGCGACCCACGCTCCATCGCGACCCGCGCTGAAGAATACATGCGCTCTACCGGCATTGCCGATGGCGCCCTGTTTGGTCCAGAGCCCGAATTCTTCGTATTTGACGACGTAAAATGGCACGCTGACATCAGCGGTGCTGGCTACGCCATCAGCTCTGACGAAGCAGCCTGGTCTTCCAACAAGGTTTTCGAGGACGGCAACTTCGGTCACCGCCCTGGCGTTAAAGGCGGCTACTTCCCCGTTCCGCCAGTCGACAGCCTGCACGAGCTGCGTGCGGCCATGTGTGACGCCATGGAAGCCATGGGCCTGGATATCGAAGTACACCACCACGAAGTGGGTACTGCCGGTCAGTGTGAAATTGGTGTTGGCCCCAACAACGCTGTGAAAAAAGCCGACGAAGTACAGGTACTCAAGTACTGCGTACACAACGTTGCTCACGCGTATGGCAAAACCGCCACCTTCATGCCCAAGCCTCTGGTTGGCGACAACGGTAGCGGCATGCACTGCCACATGTCACTGAGCAAAGACGGCACCAACCTGTTTGCCGGCGACGCCTACGGCGGCCTGTCTGAAACTGCCCTGTTCTACATTGGCGGTATCATCAAGCACGCACGCGCGCTGAATGCCTTTGCCAACCCGTCCACCAACTCCTACAAGCGTCTGGTACCTGGCTTTGAAGCCCCGGTAATGCTGGCCTACTCTGCCCGCAACCGCTCTGCTTCAATCCGTATTCCTTACGTATCCAACCCGAAAGCACGCCGCATCGAAGTGCGCTTTGGCGATCCCTCAGCCAACCCGTACCTGATGTTTGCTGCGTTCTTGATGGCTGGCCTGGACGGCATTCAGAACAAGATCCACCCCGGCGACGCTGCCGATAAAGATCTGTACGACCTGCCCGCAGAAGAAGCCGCCGAGATCCCGACCGTGGCCGCTACCCTGGAGCAAGCACTGCAAGCTCTGGACGCAGATCGCGAGTTCCTGACCGCTGGCGGCGTATTCGACGACGACATGATCGACGCCTACATCGGCCTGAAAGCCGGTGAAGTTGAGCGCCTGAACATGACGACTCACCCCGTTGAGTTCGACATGTACTACAGCGTTTAATCGCTCTCGCATGCCCCGAAAGCCCGGCCCTGTGCCGGGCTTTTTTGTGCCCGCGCGACCAACGCGGAACCGTTCGCCAAACACCTATTGACGCCCGCCCCGATTGGCATAACCATAACGCCATGAAACCAAAACGCATCTCACTTGCCGTGTGCACCCTTCTGGCTTTCTCCCTGTGTCAGGCGGAACCGCCGAAAGCCGAGGAAGACAGCGGCCCGCTGATATTTCGCTCCGAAGACAGCCAAGGCAACCCCGTTTTCAGTGACCAGCCGAGCCGCGACGCACAGCGCGTGAATCTCAAGGACACCAATCGCACCCCAGCGGTTCAACCCCAAGCAAAGCCCCCGAAAAAACAGAAGTCGGCCAGCTCCAGCTACAAAGTGGTTTTTCTTGAACCTGCCGATGGCGACTTCTTCGCCAACGGTCTGCAGCCAGTTTCTGTCTCCATCAACGTCTCCCCGCCAGTGCTGCCCAAACACCAGATTGAGTTTTTGCTCGACGGCGCATCCATCGCTCTGGGGAGCAACTACACGACCACAATTGAACGACTCCGCCCCGGCGCGCACCAGATCAGCGCCAGAGTAGTCGACAAAAAAGGTAGGGTTGTCGGCAGCCCCGCCAGCATTGAAGTGACCGCTCAATGGCCCGGTGGCCGCTAACTCCAGCCAAACCGGCTGAATCCAAGCCCTCTTTTTGCGCACCATATTGGTGCGCGTGCGCTATACTGGCAATCTTCCAGCCTCATTTCGGTGAGTCCTGAGGGCTCGCCAGCGCCCCAGATAGCAGCAGTCGCCCATCAGACTCCATGGCCCGGATATTGCTTGTGGCCTAGGATAGAAAGGAGTTCACATATTCCCATGGCACCGGATAACCTCCACCACCGCATACTCGACAATCTCAAGACGGCCATCATTCTGGTGGAGCCCAACCTTACGGTGAGCTACCTGAATCCCGCCGCCGAGGCATTGTTGGCTGTGTCTCGCCTGCGCATGCAGGGGCATTCAGTCACCAAGCTGTTTTTCGAGCCGGAAGACACCATGATCAACCTGCTCGATGCCATCAATAACTTCAACGCCTACACCAAGCGCGAGGCTCAGCTGTTTCTGCAGTCCGGTGAAAAGATCACAGTCGATTTTGCCGTAACCCCGGTGCACGAAGCCAACAACCGTAAATCGTTGATCATCGAGCTGCAGCCGTTGGATCGCCTGCTGCGCATCAGCCGGGAAGAAGGCTTGTTTTCCAGCCAGGAAAACGCCCGGGTCTTGATTCGGGGGCTGGCCCACGAGATCAAGAACCCACTGGGTGGCTTGCGCGGCGCAGCGCAATTGCTGGCCCGAGAACTGCCTAGTGAAGACCTCGCCGACTACACCAACATCATCATTGAAGAGGCGGATCGGCTGCGCAATCTCGTGGATAACATGCTCGGACCCAACACCAACCCTCGCATGGAGCCGACCAACATCCATGAAGTGCTGGAGAGGGTCAGACACCTGGTGGAGGCCGAAGGGCTCGGCAATATCCGGGTACTGCGCGACTACGACCCCAGCATTCCCGAATTGATCGGCGATCGCGAGCAACTGATACAGGCAACGCTGAACATCGTGCGCAATGCCATGCAGGCACTGCAACAGCATGGCTACAGCGTCGAAAATCCACAAATCACACTGCGCACTCGCGCACTGCGCCAGTTCACTATCGGCTCACACCGCTACCGCCTGGTGTGCCGGGTA
>NZ_JBFJTH010000104.1:0-13435 GCF_041625495.1 Litorivivens sp.
ACCTGTGTCGGCGAGATGGCAGTGTCGGTGAGCAGCGCAAACTGCACATGACGCCCCACGAGCGCTGGGACTGGGTAATGGTTGGCGGCGATACCCTGAACATTTTTGAAACCGATGCCGGTCGCGTCGCGATTCTGATCTGCTACGACTGCGAGTTCCCGGAGCTATCGCGACTATTGGCGGAACACGAAGTAGAGATACTGTTTGTGCCATTCTGGACCGATACCAAAAACGGCTACCTGCGGGTGCGGCATTGCGCCCAAGCCCGCGCTATCGAAAACGAGTGTTATGTGGTCATTGCGGGCAGTGTTGGCAACCTGCCTCAAGTCGACAGCCTGGATGTGCAGTACGCTCAATCGGCGGTTCTTACCCCGTCAGACTTTGCCTTCCCTCACGATGCAGTTCTGAACGAAGCCACTCCGAATACGGAAATGCTGCTGTTTTCCGACCTCGACCTCGACAAGCTCAAGATTTTGCATAATGAGGGTACTGTTACGAACCTCAAGGATCGTCGGCTCGATCTTTACAATTTGCAGTTGCCGGGCAAACCGGTGACCGTGCATAAGCTCCGGTAAGGCGCGGTCAAGCCTGGCCGGTTTGAGAAGGCAGGCGAATCAGCGTTATCAGCGCGGTCATTACGCTGAGGATGCCAAGCAAGGTCAAAAACAGCAGCCGATAACTGTCGGTGGTGTCGTGTACCCAGCCTCCGAAGGGTGGGCCTATTGCCGTAAACAGGGCAATCACCAGCGTGGTTGCCCCCATTACCTGACCGTAAATCCGGGTGTCGTAAAGCTTGCCAACCAATGATGCCCACAGCGGAAATACACCGCCGCCACCGATGCCCATCAGAAACGCAGCCATCAGCAATACGGGGTAGCTGGTGGCCACGCTGAATACCAGGCAGGAACCCGCCAGTGAGGCGGTAATCAATGCCGTTACCAGCTTGATACTGATGACATCGCTAAGCCAGCCAACGGCTGGGCTGAAGAACACGCCAAGCAGGGCGACCAGGGATACCAGAAAGGCGCCGCGCACTGCCGCCTCGCCAAGGTCTGTGGCGAACAAGGCAAGATTGGCCAGTAATACGGTGTTGGTGGCGACTGCAGATCCCACGATGCACACCACCAGTAAAAAGTTGCGTTGCCTCAACAGCTGCCAGAATGACAACTTTTCGGCGGTGCTGGTCGTCTCCGGAGCCGGCGCGGCGGTGGCGTCGCCGTCCGGGTGAAGCCCTTTGTCTTCCGGCCGGTCTACCACCAGTGTCCAGACCAGCACGGGTACGATTGCGATAATAAGAATGCCAAGCCCGCCAATGGCAAAGCGCCAGTCGTGGTTGGCCATTACGGTGGCAAAAATGGGTGGGTAGAGAAAGCCGCCGAACTGGGTGCCCAGTGCGGCGATGCCGATGGCCAGCCCACGCCGTCGCACAAACCAGCGCGCCAGTAGTGTGGATACGGTGAGGGTGCTCAGGGTCGCCATACCGAAACCAATCGGCAGGATATAGCTCACCACGACCAGAGTAATAGAGGGGCTTAGTGAGATACAGATAAAGCCAAGCCCCATGCTCACGGTACCTGCCATCATCAAGTATTTATTGGGGTAGCGGTCCAGCAGTTTACCCAGCAGCGGTGAGCTTAGTCCCACCATCAGCATCATGCCGGTTGAGCAGGTCATGAGCACCAGTCGGGTCGGGTTGAATTCTGTGTGCAAGGCACCGGCGACCACGCTGAACATATAGACGGTGGTGCCCCAGCCAACGCTCAGCAACACAAGCATGGCCGCGACCAGAATCCAGCCGTAGAAGGGTTTTGTTGGCATGATGTAATTGCCCCTGGCTATCGTTGTAATAATTCTCAGGGGCTACGATGCCATATGAACAGCAGTGTTGGGTAGTCAGGTGTTGCTGTCGGCGTCGAAAAACTTCACTACCTGCACCTCCGGGTCGCGGCTGGCGCCTGCGTCATGGAGCTTCTGCAGGTAGTCCTGCCAGTACTGCTCCCGGTTGTCCACCAGTTCGCGCAGGTAGTTCCAGGAGTAAATTCCGCTGTCGTGTCCGTCGCTGAACTTGAGTTGGATGGCGTAGTTGCCGACCGGCACGATGTCGGTGATGGCCACGTTGATCTTGCCGGTTTGCAGTTTTTCCTGTCCGGCACCGTGGCCACGTACTTCGGCTGATGGCGACAGTACCCGCAGCAGTTCACAGCTAAGACGGTGTCGTTCGCCGTTGGCATAGACCAGCTCCAGTTCTCGGGATTTCTGGTGTAGCTCTATGCCGGCCGGGGTGATGTTGTCGCTCATGTTTTGCGCTCTCGCTAGAGAATAAACCGACTGAGGTCTTCGTCCTTCGCCAGTGCGCCCAGTTGCGCATCCACGTAGGCCGCATCGATGACCAGTGTTTTTTCCGCCGAATCTGTGGCGACAAAAGACGCTTCTTCCAGCAGGCGCTCAAGTACGGTGTGCAGGCGCCGGGCACCGATGTTTTCAGTGCGCTCGTTAACCTCCCAGGCGGTTTCTGCAAGTCGGCGAATGCCGTCATCGGTGAATTCGATGGTCATGCCTTCGGTGTTGAGCAGCGCGATGTACTGTTCGGTCAGCGAGGCATTTGGCTCGGTTAGAATGCGCTCGAAATCATCGGGTGTCAGGGCCTCCAGTTCAACGCGTGTAGGCAGTCTGCCCTGCAGTTCGGGGATCAGATCCGACGGTTTGCTCAGGTGAAAAGCGCCTGAGGCAATAAACAGAATGTGATCTGTTTTGACCATGCCGTGCTTGGTGCTTACGGTGCAGCCCTCAATCAGCGGCAGCAGATCGCGCTGTACGCCTTCGCGGGAAACATCGGCGCCGCCAGTTTCCTGGCGTTTCGCCACTTTGTCGATCTCGTCGAGAAAGACAATACCGTTCTGTTCCACGGCCTGGATTGCCTGAGCTTTGGTCTCTTCTTCGTTAACCAGCTTGGCGGCTTCCTCGTCGGTAAGCTGCTTGAGTGCGGCTTTGACTGGCATGCGCCGCGACTTTTTGCGGTGGCTGCCCATGTTGGAAAACATGCTTTGCAGCTGGTTGGTCATTTCTTCCATGCCGGGCGGCGCCATGATTTCCACGCCCATGGGAGAGGCATTTACTTCAATATCGATTTCCTTGTCATCCAGCTCACCTTCGCGCAGCTTTTTGCGGAACATCTGTCGGGTGCTGTTTTCCTTGTCCGGACTGGCATCCTGCGAATCCCGGGCGGGTGGCAGCAGGATATCGAGGATGCGTTCCTCAGCTGCGTCGCCAGCGCGGTGCCGAACCTTGTTCATTTCGGCTTCGCGGTGCATTTTGATGGATACGTCGACCAGATCGCGAATGATGGATTCTACGTCGCGGCCAACGTAGCCAACTTCGGTAAATTTGGTGGCTTCGACCTTCAGAAAGGGGGCGTTGGCCAGCTTGGCCAGGCGGCGGGCTATTTCGGTTTTGCCAACACCGGTAGGGCCGATCATTAGAATGTTTTTCGGGGTTATTTCCGCGCGCAGCTCTTCGTCGAGCTGCATGCGGCGCCAGCGATTGCGCAGGGCAATGGCGACGGCGCGCTTGGCCTTGTCCTGGCCAATGATAAAACGGTTCAGTTCGTGAACGATCTCACGGGGTGTCATTTGTGACATTGGGAACTCCGTAGGTCTGACGTAGCTACGACTGACGTGAAAAGCACGTGCTGCAATTTGTTGTGTATGGTTTGACCAGAATGGGTGACGCCGTCGCGCCCGGTGTATGACGTCCGGCAAGTCAGCATTGTGTTATGTCTCAAGGGTTTCAATCACGCGATTGTGATTAGTATAGATGCAGATATCCGCAGCGATTTTCAGCCCCTGTTCGACAATATCGCGGGCATCCATGTCGGTGTTGTCCAGCAGGGCGCGGGCGGCAGATTGGGCAAAGGGCCCGCCGGAGCCGATGGCGATAAGGCTGTCTTCGGGTTCGATCACGTCGCCGTTGCCAGTAATCACGAGAGAGGTTTCTTTGTCGGCAACCGCGAGCAGGGCTTCCAGGCGGCGCAGGGCTCGCTCGGTGCGCCAGGCCTTGGCCAATTCAACGGCGGCACGGGTTAGGTGCCCCTGGTATTTTTCCAGCTGAGCCTCAAACAGCTCAAACAGGGTAAAGGCATCGGCTGTACCACCGGCAAAGCCCGCCAGCACTTTGTCGCCGTAGAGGCGGCGTACCTTGCGCGCATTACCTTTCATGACGGTATTGCCCATGGACACCTGGCCATCGCCACCGATGACGACCTGGCCATTGCGGCGTACGGAGAGAATGGTTGTGCCTCGGTATTGTTCCACTCAGAACCTCGTTGTTGGCGGGTATCAGGGAGATATTGGGGGGATGGGGGCGAAATTCAACCCTTTTGCGAGGGTTGGGCGATATTTTTGCCAGACGCCACGGCTTCCTGCGTCTGGCCCGGAAATCACCCTGCGATTTTTCGCTTAAGCAGGAGCGTTTCTATCCCTTCTGAAATCAGCGTAGTTCTCGCCTTCGACAGTTTCGAGCGCGAGGTAAAGGGGCCCACATAAACCCGGTGCCAGGTATCACCGTTTGCTTCTACCGCTTCGATTTTGGCTTCTAGTCCCAGCAGCAGCAATTCGGCCCGTCGGCGATCGGCGTCGGCATTGGATTTAAACGAGCCCGCCTGCAGTATGAACTGATATTGCTGTTCGTTTGCGGTGTTCTCTTCCTGGCGGGGATGCTGCTCCTCGGGCACGATGACTTCCCGTTCGGGCAGCAGCGTGAAGAAATCGAACTGGGTTTCCGTGCGCGGTTTGCTCACTGGCACCGGCTTTTCCGGTTTTTTGCTGGCAACCTCGGTTTTCTCGCTGCCAGTATCAACACCGCTGAGAAATACGAGAAAGGTCAGAAAGCCGCCGCAGATTGCCCCGGCGCAGAATACGACCCAGGCGGGAATACCAGATTCGGTTTTACGCGATGCGGTTGCACCGCGTGTGCGTTTGGTCGCCAATTACATTTCCTCCGGGGCGGATACGCCGAGCAGATCAAGCCCGTTGGCAATAACCTGACGTACCGCAACCGAAAGCGCAACACGGGCATTGCGAACAGTTTCACTATCTTCTAATACTTTGTTGCTGTTGTAGTAGCTGTGAAATTCGCCGGCCAGTTCGCGCAGGTAGTTGGCTATAGTGTGAGGTTCGAAACTGCTGGCCGCTGTGGTCACCACGTCGGGGTAGGCTGAGAGGCGTTTCATCAGTGCCAGTTCGGCCTCTTCGGTGAGTGCATCGAGCGAATCGCAGCCGCTCTCTACAGACCAGTTCCATCCCTGTGTGGACAGTTTGCGCAACACGCTGCACACCCGTGCGTGGGCGTACTGAATGTAATACACGGGGTTGTCGTTGCTCTGAGAAATGGCCAGATCAATATCAAAGGTCAGTTGCGAGCTGGGCGCGCGGGCCACCAGGAAATAGCGGGTGGCGTCGCGTCCCACTTCGTCTATCAGGTCGCGTAGAGTGACATAGCTGCCGGCGCGCTTGGAAATTTTCACTTCTTCACCGCCGCGCATCACCATGACCATCTGGTGCAATACGTAATCTGGCCAGCCTTGGGGAATGCCGGCATTGAGTGCCTGCAGGCCGGCGCGAACGCGGGTAATGGTGCTGTGGTGGTCGGCGCCCTGTTCGTTGATTACGGTGTTAAAACCGCGCTGCCACTTGTTCAGGTGGTAAGCCACGTCGGGTACAAAGTAGGTATAGCCGCCTTCGCGCTTGCGCATGACCCGATCTTTATCGTCGCCAAAGTCGGTGGTTTTCAGCCACAGCGCGCCGTCTTTTTCGTAGGTAAAGCCGTTTTTAACCAAGGTCTGCACGGCTTCTTCTACCTTACCCTCGGCGTAGAGGGAGGATTCCAGAAAGTAGACATCAAAATCGACGCCAAACGCTTTCAAGTCCAGATCCTGCTCACGGCGCAGGTAGGCCACCGCAAAATCGCGAATCGCATCCAGATTGTCGGCATCGGCAGCGCCGGTCACATGTTTGTCTTCCGCGTCGATGGTATCGCCATTCATGTACGATTTGGCAACGTCGACAATGTATTCGCCGCGGTAACCATCTTCCGGCCACTGCGGGCTATCGGGCCCTAGGCCTTGGCAGCGGGCCTGTACGCTGCGCGCCAGATTGTCTATCTGGGCGCCGGCATCGTTGTAGTAAAACTCGCGGGTCACCTGATGTCCGGTGGCCTCCAGCAGGCGGCACAGTGCATCACCCACAGCGGCGCCACGGCCGTGGCCCACGTGCAGGGGCCCGGTGGGGTTGGCAGAAACAAATTCAACCTGCACCTTTTTGCCTTGCGCGACATCATTTCGACCAAAGCTGCGGCCGGCGGCGAGTACCTCGCTTATGATGCCGGTGGCAGCGTCAGCGTTCAGAAAGAAGTTGATAAAGCCTGGGCCGGCAATTTCAGCTTTGTTCACCAGGGCATTGTCGGGTAGGGCGTCGATGATCTGCTGGGCAATATCGCGCGGTGACTTGCGCAGGGGCTTGGCCAGGGTCATCGCGACATTGCTGGCAAAGTCGCCATGGCTTTTGTCGCGGGTCTGCTCCACCTGCACCTTGGGTTCGAGGTCTGCAGGCCAGTCGCCACTTTGCAAAGATGCAATGGCCTGCTCGATCAGGGTGACGATCTGTTCCTTCATGGTGGGCGGGTAACTCCTGGACGCTACTGTGAAAAGAGGGCGGCTATTATCCCTGTTTCGCCTACGGTCTGCCAGCTGGCGCCGAATTAACTCGGGAAGATGCCATCAAGCACCTCGCTACTTTGTGAGATGCGTCAAAAAGTTGCGTTAGAACCACTCCAGTGGATCGACATCAATCGTCCAGCGTAGGGCAAAGCCGGGTTTTAGTGGTTCTGCGGCCGCCCGCGCCCTGTTCAGCAGGGTGTGCAGCTGTTTGCGTTGTTCCGCCAGTAGAATCAGTGAGCAGCGGTAACGGTTAGCCTTGCGCGCGATGGGAGCGGGTAGTGGCCCGATGAACTGGGCATCATTGCCGGGCATACCTGTGCCGCGTCGCACCGCCTGCAAAAAGCTGTCGCAGGCCTCCAGTGAGTTGGCTTCGGCGCGTATCACGGCGGTGTGGCTGCAGGGGGGCAGGCCGAGTTGCTCGCGCTCGGCCAGCAACTGCTCGGCAAAGGGGTCGTAGTCCTGTCTAACGAGCGTGCCCAGTATCGGGTGATCGGGGGCGTGGGTCTGGATCAATACCGTGCCCTTGCGCTGTGCGCGTCCGGCTCTGCCGGCGACCTGTGTCAGGAGCTGCCCGGCGCGTTCCGCGCCGCGAAAATCCGGGCTGAACAGGCCGCCGTCGATATCGAGCATAATCACCAGCGTCACCAGCGGAAAGTGGTGACCTTTGGCTAGCATCTGTGTGCCAACCAGAATGCATGGTTTGCCCTCGTTTACGGCGTTGACCATATCGCGCATGGCACCCTTGCCGCTGGTGGTATCGCGATCTATGCGTATTACCTGGGTATTGATGAAAGTGGTCTTCAGAGTTTGTTCTAGACGCTCGGTGCCGGGGCCTTTGTAGGTGAGGCTGTGGTTTTTGCAGGAAGGGCAACTATCAGGCAGCGGTTTGTAGGCGTCGCAGTGATGGCAGCGCAACTGTCGGCGTCCAAAATGCACCGTAAGCGATACATCGCAGTGGTCGCACTGGCCAACCCAGCCACAGGCGTGGCATTGCAGTAGCGGGGAGTAGCCTCGCCGATTCAGGAAAACCAGTGCCTGCTCGCCCCGAGCCAGGGTATCGGCTATCGCGTCCATACTTTGGGGGGCCAGGCCGTTATTGAGATCACTGTTGCGGATATCCAGCAACTTGATGGTGGGGGCGCTGGCGCCGCCGGCCCGCTGGGTGAGCTGCAAGCGGTGATATTTTCCCGTGTTCACATTGTGCAGACTTTCCAAGCTGGGAGTGGCCGAGCCCAGCACGACGGGGCAGCGATGGTCGGCGGCCCGTTTAACCGCGATATCCCGGGCGGAGTAGCGAAAGCCATCCTGCTGTTTATAAGAAGGGTCGTGCTCTTCGTCGATAATGATCAGGCCCAGTGCGCGAAACGGGGCAAATACGGCCGAACGCGTGCCGATAAGAACTGCGCAGTCGCCGCGGGCGGCGCGCTGCCAGTCGGTCAGGCGCTCGCCATCCGCCAGCCCGGAGTGCAGCACACAGACCTGCCCTGGAAACCTCGCCTCAAAACGGCGCAGAGTTTGCGGTGTTAGCCCTATTTCCGGCACCAGCACCAGCGCCTGGCGTCCGGATTGCGCGCAGTGCTCTATGGCCTGGAGGTAGACCTCGGTTTTGCCGCTACCGGTGACACCTTGCAATAAAAAGGGCTGAAACTGCTTGGAGGCCTCTGTAATGGCGTTGACGGCCAGCAGCTGCTCCTGATTGAGAGTCTTAGCCGGAGTGGCGGCCACGGGCTTGGCCGTGTGGCGGCTGGCGGCGATATAGCCCTTGTCCAGCAGCGCTTTGATGACCGGGTAGTCGTAGCCGTTCTGTTTGAGGGTATTGCGACTGGCGCTTTCCTGGTGGCTTAGCCAAGACAAAAGGGCAGCCTGTTTTTTGGCGCGTTTGAGAAGGTCTGCTGCCAGTGCTTCGCGCCCGCTATCGGTGACGCTGTAGGCCAGTTCCACCTGTTCCCGGGGTGGATTTTCCCGGCGTAAACGCACCGGCAGCATCTGTTGTAACACTTCGCCAATTGGATGGTGATAGTAATTGGCTGCCCAGCGGCCCAACGCCAGCAGGTCCGGGCTGAGGGTGGGCTCGGTATCGAGCACACTTACCGCCGCCTTTAGTTTGTTGCCGGCGATCTGGCTGTGCTGTTTGGTGCCGAGAACGACAGCCACCAGCCGGCGGTTGCCAAACGGCACCAGCACACGCATGCCGGCCTGAATGGTGGTTGCATTCTCCGGGGGCAGGTAGTCGAAGCTGCGGCGCAGTGGGCAGGGAACGGCAATATCAAGAATCAGCATCGGCGCAGTATAATGAAAGCTGTAGTCAGGCTATAGAGAATTTCCTGAGCAACATCGCTGAAAGACAGGAACTGCGCGTACTTTCGGTTGATTATTAAGCAACTTCTGGTAAGATTCGCGGCCTGTTTCGACCCCGGCATAATGTCTGGGCCGGTTTTTATTACTGATGACCTGCGCGGTGCCTGGCGAGAGATCAGGTGGCGGCGCTCAAGAGGATTCCATCATGAAAGCGGATATTCATCCCAAATACGAAGAAATCACGGCTACCTGCAGCTGCGGTAATGTGATTAAAACCCGTTCTACCATGTGTCAGGACACTCACCTTGACGTATGTTCTGCGTGCCACCCCTTTTACACCGGCACCCAGAAAATGATGGATACCGGCGGTCGCGTAGATCGTTTCCGCAAGCGCTTCGGCAGCCGCGGTGCGAAAAAAGCCTGATTGTTACCTACCGGTTTCAGTCCATGATTTCAGGAACGCCCAGCCAGTTATGGTTGGGCGTTTTTGTATGTGTCTGGCTGGCAGCCGCCGCCCAAGCGGACTGTATCCCTCCCTCCTCCCTGCAGCCTGCCACCCTTGAGAGTGTGGTGGATGGTGACACCCTGCGTCTGACCGACGGCCGTCTGGTGCGCCTGATTGGCGTCAATACTCCGGAAATCGGCCGTGATGGCGCCCCCCATCAGCCATACGCTGTCGCGGCGGCGCGGGCGGTCAGGCAATGGCTTGGCAAAACCGTATGGCTGGCGCCGGGACATGAGCCAATGGATCGCTATGGCCGCACCTTGGCGGCGGTTTATCGCGACCGGGATAAAAAACATCTGGGCGAGTATCTTTTGCAGCAGGGATTGGGCTGGCAGGTCAGTGTGCCGCCCAATCTTCGCGATGTGGCCTGTCTGCGAGCAGCTGAACTGGCGGCGAGGCGGTCCGAGCGTGGTGTTTGGCGGATGCCCGAGATATTGAGGGCGAAGTCACTAACCCCGGCAGATGCCGGATTTAAGCGTGTCACCGGGCGGGTAACGCGGGTGTCTCCCAGTCGCCGAGCCCTCTGGATAGAATTGGATAGTGCGTTGTCGCTACGCCTTGATAAGCGTGATCAGGTCCATTTTCGGGGGGTGGATATGCAATCCCTGGTGGGACAGGAGTTGACGGTGCGTGGATGGTTGATTTATAGAGATAGGCACCGTGCGCAATATCCTGCGCACATGATGGTATTGCGTCACCCAGCGATGCTGGAGACGGACGAGGAGTAAGCATGTTTGCCCGTAAGAAGAAGTTGTTGCAAGCGATCGAACGCAAGGTGTTTCGTGGTTTTGAAGTGCCGGAAGATCTGGCGCCGCTGACGGATATTGATCCCAACGAAGCGGGAGCTGGCAACAAAAGCGGTGTTACCGCTGAAGAAGTGGAATCAATCTGGGCCGGGGTGGAGGATTTTTACCGCCGTGGCGCTCACCCGTTTGTTTCGCTCTGCGTGCGCCGTCACGGTGAGATGATCCTGAATCGGTCGCTGGGATACGTCAAGGGCGCGATGGGTGAGTGTGAGCCCGTTGTCGGTTCTCTTGAGACCCCGGTGTGCCTGTTTTCATCGTCGAAAGCAGTATCGGCCATGCTGATTCACAAACTGGCGGAAGAAGGGCATGTTGAGCTGCTGACGCCCGTCAGTTACTACATACCTGAGTTTGCTGCGGGCGGCAAAGCCAATATCACTATCCACGATCTGCTCAGCCACCGCGCAGGGGTGCCTGGTATTGCGGCGGATGTGCCGCGTGATGTGCTCTACAATCCGGACGAAGCTCTGCGCCATATCTGCGAGATGGAAACGCTGCATAGCGACGGGCGGATATCAGCCTACCACGCGGTTACCGGTGGCTTTGTCATGGCGAAACTGGTTGAAGTCACTACTGGCCTGACCATCCAGCAATATCTCGATACGGTGTTCCGACAGCCGTTGGGTATGAAATATTTCACCTATGGCATAGGCGAAGAGCATCATGACAATGTGGCGCGTCACTATGAAACCGGTCTGAAAAACCCCAAGCCTATCGAAAATTTACTTAGCAATGTGCTCGGGGCCAGTGTCTCGGAGGTCATTGAGATTTCAAATAGCCCGGAATTTAAATCTTCGGTCATTCCCTCGGGCAATATTTATTCAACCGCCGAGGAAGCGTGTCGTTTTTTCCAGATGATGCTGGACCGCGGCGAGTGGCAGGGCCAACGCGTTCTCGACCCGGTGACAGTGCTGCGCGGTACGCGTGAGGTCGGCGGTGCTCGTCTTGATAAATCACTGATGCTACCCATGCGCTATAGCGCAGGCATGATGTTGGGTGGTAAGCCGGCGGGGCTGTACGGCGTCGATACTCATCACGCTTTTGGTCACTTGGGCTTTAGCAATATCCTTTGTTGGGCAGACCCGCAGCGCGACCTTGCGGTATCGTTGGTTAGCAGCGGTAAGCCGGTTATCAGTAGCCATATCGTGCCGTTGCTGTTTACCGTCCTGAACAGAATTAATAAGGCTTGCGAGCCTTGTGTAGACGGGCTTTACGACCTGCCGCAGTATCATCCAGCAGGGTAATAGGGTCAGTCGTTCATGGCGATCTGATTGAAATCATAGAAATTTTTCCCTTCCGGTGGGCTGTGGTATGCGCAGCCCGACACTTTGAGCGCTTCCCGCGATGCGTATAACCTCGCCTGTTGGTCCGGTGTGCGTCGCTATGCTACTAATCCGTAAAAGGTGCAAACTTGCGTTGCTTGCCTTAACCTGTAGGGGCAGCAGGGGTTTCATGTTTAGTTTGGCCGGCGCAAGTGCAGTAGAAACCCTTTACCTCATCGATGGCGCCAGAGGGCTCAGATTTCAATGAACAATCCTTCGGTTTCTCCGGAAGCAGAGGCGAAGTTCTTACGCGCTACGATCCATTCGCTTAATTCCTCGATCTCTGTCACAACCCTGGCAGGCGATATCGTGTTTGTTAACAGCGCCTGGCAGGCGTTTGGAGAGCAGAACGCCGGGTGCGCGTCGACCATTGCCGGCGTTGGCATGAACTACTTCGAAAGCTGCGAGAAGGCAGCCAGGGGTGGTGATGCGCACGCTCGACGGGCTGTCCGGGCTATCAAGCTTGTCGCCACCGGCGCGTCGAAACTTGAGTACCTTGAATACCCCTGCCATAGCCCGACAAAAAAGCGCTGGTTCACCATGCGTGTCACCCGATTTGAGGTGGACGGGGCGCCCTATGTTTCAATCATGCATATTGACGTCACTACGCGAAAACTTGCTGAAATCCGCACGCGTGAGCTGGCAGTCCAAGACCCGCTGACTGATCTCTTTAACCGCAGGGCGTTTGATGAAGAGCTTCAGAGCCTTCTCCATAAAGCCGATGAGATTGATTGTTTAACGCTCGCGCTCATTGACATAGATCACTTCAAGCAAGTGAACGATAGCTATGGACACAGCTATGGCGATGAATGCCTGCAGAAAGTAGCCGCGATACTGAAAGAAGCCTTTAGCGCTGAAAGCTGTTTTGTGGCGCGCTACGGCGGCGAGGAGTTCGCGGTAATTATGGTTGGTCTGTCGCCACGCGAAGCTGTGGGTCTCATGGAGGCCTTCATGGCAAAACTTGCCGGGGCCGGTATTGAACACAAGGGCGCAACGACGGGTGATGTGCTCACCGTGAGTGCAGGCGCGGTAACCACCGTGGACTATGAGCAGCTGGCGTTAGATAGGTTAATAGATGTCGCGGACGAGAAGCTTTACGAAGCAAAGGATGGTGGGCGAAATCAACTCTGTCACACCATAATGCCCAGCACTTGATGTGGGCCCTCTCTGCGAGGAAGTAAGTATTCACAGTAAACACACTCGTTATGCTGGATGCATCTCGAAAAGTGGCCTGCCGTGCCCTTGAGGCGCCCCTCGCTTTTCTATATGCTTCTGCGCCTCTTTAGGGTTATTTCAACGAACCGGACCTGCAATGTCTGAGGATTTCAAGCGCGCTGCGCTGGCGTATCACGCCGAACCGACGCCGGGGAAGATCGGCGTTCAATTAACCAAACCTGCGGAAACCCAACGGGACCTGGCCCTGGCATACAGCCCGGGTGTCGCGGAGCCCGTGCGGGAGATTGCCCGCGATCCGCAGCTGGCCTACAAATACACCGCCAAGGGCAACCTGGTTGCGGTTATTTCTGATGGCAGCGCCATTCTCGGTCTGGGTGATCTGGGTCCATTGGCGAGTAAGCCGGTAATGGAAGGCAAGGCTCTGTTATTTAAGCGTTTTGCCAATGTGGATTCCATTGACATCGAGGTCAACGCCGAAGACTCGCAGGCGTTCATCGACACCGTCGTGCGTATTGCTGATACCTTTGGTGGGATCAATCTGGAAGACATCAAGGCGCCTCAGTGTTTCGAGATTGAACGCATTTTGATTGAGCAGTGCAACATTCCGGTGTTCCACGAC
>NZ_JBFJTH010000105.1:0-13388 GCF_041625495.1 Litorivivens sp.
CGCTCTTTCCCGCGCCTTCTCAGCACCCTTGCGCAATTGCACATCAACAAAACCAGGGTCGGCCATCAACCGCTCATACTCATCGCGCGCCTCGGCCAGCTCGTCATTAATCAAGGCACACAATTCTTTCTTGGCCTGGCCCCAGGCAATACCTTCTGCAAACTGCTTACGCATCCAAGCAGTCTGCTCCTCACTGGCAAAAGCCTGCCATATCTGAAACACGGTGGACGTATCAGGGTCTTTGGGCTCGCCGGGCTCCAGCAGGTTGGTTTTTATTTTATTGATCGCTTTCTGCATTTTCTTCGGCGGCAGGAACAACGGAATGGTGTTGCCGTAACTCTTGCTCATCTTGCGACCATCTAGACCTTTGAGCACCGCCATATTGTCGTCCACCTGCACCTCGGGCAACGTAAACGTATCCCCGTAAAGGTGATTGAAGCGCTGTGCGATATCTCGCGCCATTTCCAGATGCTGAACCTGGTCTCTACCTACAGGCACTCTGTGCGCGTTAAAGGCAAGGATATCGGCAGCCATCAATATCGGGTAACTGAACAGCCCCATGTTGATACCGAAGTCCGGATCCTGCTGCTCCTCTTCATTGGCCTGCACCGCCGCCTTATAGGCATGTGCGCGATTCATCAATCCCTTGGCCGCAACACAGGTGAGTACCCAGGTAAGTTCGGGAATTTCCGGCACGTCTGACTGACGGTAAAATGTGGTGTTATTGGTATCGAGCCCAAGCGCCAGCCAGGTAGCCGCTATCTCGCGCGCCGACTGCCGCACCTGCTCCGGTTCATGACACTTGATCAATGCATGATAATCGGCGAGGAAAAAAAAGGAATCAAAGTCAGTAGATTTGCTCGCGGCGATGGCCGGGCGAATCGCCCCAACGTAATTTCCAAGGTGGGGCGTACCAGTTGTTGTGATTCCGGTCAGAACGCGAAGTTTTTCGGATGACACTAAAAGCTCCAGAGTTTCCAGATTACAGGGTATCAATACAGTAGAAGCCGACTATGATACTGGCTCCCGGGGCAAAATGTTACTGACAGCATCGTCAATGGCGCGCTGGTAATCAGTTGCGAGGCGATCCCAAGCCAGTGAAGCCAATGACGGGCAAGGCGGCAATCCGTCGCGACGCCAGCTGGACAGTCGCGCCACCACCGCCATGGCTTCATCCGCCGGCAAACCGGGCCGTGATGGATAAAGGTACGCATCAGCAAAAAACTCCGGGTAGCACAGCCGATCAGGTAGCAATGGCACACACCCGGCCTGTACCGCCTCCATCACTGCCAAACCCTGAAAATCATGCAATGTAGTGGAAAGCACAACCTGCTGCCGCCCCAGCTCCGCCAGATACTCTGCCCTGTCAGCTACGTACCCTGTATCAACAACGCGTACGTACCCATTGCCCGGCTTCGCCAGCAGGCGTTTCATCTCCTCAGGTAAGGTCCGAAAGCGCTGCCCAAGCAATGTCAGCTCAACCAGCTGTCGGCCACGTTCTAAAGCTGTCACCAGCGCTTCCAGTTGCGCCACGCCCTTGTCATATTCCCAGCGGTGATTCCAGACAAGTCGCAAGGGTTGTTCTGGCGCTACCTCCTCTTCACGGCCAGCAACACTATCCAACGCCCGCAACGGCACCGGCAATACCCGCGACTTCTGCCGCAAGCACTCAAACCAGCCATTTTCGGGAACCTGATCCGGCAATTTACGGCATAGTGCCTCGCAACCCGCGATCAGAGTGTCCAGGTTATAACGTGAGTTAAACCACAATTGATCTGCCGCCAACGCTGCGTAGAGATTTACCATCTGCGGTTCTATCTGCTGCTGACGGGAACCCTGTGGCGATGGCGGATACGCAAACTGGTTCTCATGAAAATATGCCACCCAGGGGATATTGCGCAGCGCTGGGACAAGACCGCGCAAGGTAGCTATATCGACAGTTGAAGTAGCGATGACCAGATCCACCGGATCGTCTAGCAAGTGCCGCTGCTCACTGAACCAGCTCAAGGGATTGCCACGGATTCGCCAGTTAAAATAGCGCGGCGGCATGGTTAGAACTCGCCACTGTATCTGCGGTAAATGCGCTTGCAAACCCTGCAACCAGTAATCGTGGCTAGCAGCATGATAGGCAGATAACACAAGAATTCGCATAACGCGGCGACTTGACCCCCAGCAACGGCTAAACTAGTCTCGCCGCATCCAAGCAAAGAGACACATACAATGAGCAACTACAATACCCTTACTCTTGAAGAGCAAAATGGCATCGCCAAGATTACCTTAAACCGACCCGATGCCGCTAACGCGCTGAATGTCGAGCTAGCCAGAGAATTGATGCAGGCTGCTATCACAGTAAGTGAATCAGACTCGGTACGTGCAGTCATTCTGACCGGCAACGGCAAGCTGTTCTGTGCGGGCGGCGACATACAGGCGTTCGATCAGGCCGGTAACAATGTCGGTGGACTGGTCAAAGAAATTACCGCATATCTACACGCCGCCATCTCCCGCCTGACCCGCATGAATGCGCCATTGATTGTTGCGGTCAACGGTGCCGCCGCTGGCGCAGGTTTCAGCCTTGCACTTATCGGCGACATGGTTCTGGCTGCAGAGTCGGCCAAATTCACCATGGCGTACACCGGCATCGGCGCCAGCCCCGACGGCAGCTCGTCCTATTTTCTGCCGCGCCTGATTGGTTTGCGCCGCACCCAGGAACTGATGCTTACCAACCGCCGCGTGACCGCAGCAGAAGCAGAAGACTGGGGGATGGTAACGCGCGTTGTGGCAGATTCTGAACTGATGGAAGAAGCGGAAAAACTCGCCGCCCAGTTGGCCGCCGGCCCTCGCCTTTCGCACGGTGTTATCAAGCGCTTGCTGGCCAGTACGTTTAACGAAAGCCTGGAAACCCAGATGGAAGTGGAATCCCAGGGTATTGCCGCGATGATGAACACTGCCGATGGCCGCGAAGGCATTAACGCCTTCAAAGCGAAGCGCAAGCCTGAGTTCAAACTGTAATCTATCTTCGAACCTGGCTCGCACCCGATAGCAGGAGCGAGCCAGCCAATTTTTAATCCGCTAGATACTATATTTGCGGCAACTCGCGACTGGCAAAAAAATGCGCTGCAACTTTGGCCAGTCCGTGGGCATCCTCACTTCCCGCCAGTTCTCGGCAGGAATGCATAGCAAATGTTGGCACGCCAATGTCCACTGTCCGCACACCGAGCGCACCAGACGTGATAGGCCCGATCGTGCTACCACAGCCCATATCGCTGCGAATGACAAACTGCTGTACGGGCACATCGCACGCTTTGCACAAGGCGGTAAACAACGTGTTGGTTTCACTGGTGCTCGCATAGCGCTGATTGGCATTGATTTTGATCACCGGCCCGGCATTCAGCAAGGGTCCGTGATTGTTATCATGCCGGTCAACGTAATTGGGATGAACGCCGTGGGCGTTGTCCGCCGACACCATCAAGGACTGGTGGATAGCCCGCTCGAAGCTTTCGTGATCGCCCACGACGCGCTGCAAAATAGCTTTGAGCATTGGCCCTTGAGCACCGATGGCCGACAAGCTACCGACTTCTTCGTGGTCATTACAGACCAAGACTGCATGCGTTTTATTGCCCGCCGCCAATAAACCTCGGAGGCCTACAAAACAGGACAGCAGATTATCGAGCCGGGCACTGGCAATAAACTCGTTACGCCAGCCTATCACCGCAGGCGGCTGCGTATCGTAAAGACTCAACTCGAAATCTATCAGTTCAACCGCGTCGGGCGCACCCTCCGCCTTCAGATATTCCAGAAGCAGCGTCTCCAGATCCGAGTTGTCGCCGGAAAAACACACAATAGGCGGCATATCCGTTTGCGGGTTTACCGTCCGCGCATTATTTGCCTCACGATCCAGATGGATAGCCAGACTGGGAATAACCGCCACGGCACGCTGCAAATCGATCAAGCGTTGTTTTAACGCACCATCTTTTGTCTGGTAGTGAACCCGTCCAGCCAACGACAAATCGCGGTCAAACCACGGGTTCAGCAAAGCGCCACCGTAAACCTGTACGCCCCACTGGCGATACCCTTTCTTTTCGATATCTGGTTTTGGCTTAAGCTTCAGGCAGGGGCTGTCCGTATGTGCGCCCCACATCCGCCAGCCCTTTTCAGGCAATTCGTCCGTGCCGTAAACAAATGCCACCAAACTTGATTGATTGCGTTGCACATAGTACTTACCACCGGCCTGAAGCTCCCAGGCATCTGCTTCGCGCAACGCGCTAAAACCCGCAGCGTCAAGGCGACGACTCATTTCCGCTACCGCGTGAAATGGTGTGGTGCTTGCCTGCAAAAACTCCAGCATTTCCCGATTAAAAGCGTCTTTATCCTGCATGCCTGACTTTTCCATTACCATCACTTCCCGGAATACTTCTCTAGGCGGGCTACCAAGCTGCAGGTATCCCAGCGGGCCCCGCCCATCGCCTCAACTTCACTGTAAAACTGATCAACCAGCGCGGTTACCGGCAGGTGGCTATTATTGCGACGACCTTCGGCAAGCGCATAATTCAAATCCTTACGCATCCATTCCACGGCAAAACCGAAATCAAACTCCCCATCGATCATCGCCTGGTAACGATTTTCCATCTGCCAGGACTGAGCCGCGCCTTTGGAAATTACATCAACCACTTCAGCAGCATCCAGCCCGGCATTTTTGGCAAACTGAATACCTTCAGCCAAACCCTGCACCAAACCGGCAATACAAATCTGATTAACCATTTTAGTCAATTGGCCGGCGCCAATATCGCCCAACCGCTTGGCGCGCTTGGCATAGCATTCCAAGACCGGATAAAGAGCCGCGCAATCCGCTTCACGACCGCCCATCATCACGGTCAACACACCGTCTTGCGCACCTTTCTGACCACCTGATACCGGCGCATCCACAAAGCGGATGCCTTTGGCGAGCGCCGCCTGCCCCATACGGCGTGCCAGTTCTGCCGACGTTGTGGTGTGATCACACAGTATCGCGCCGGTTTTCATTGCGGCCAGAACACCGTCAGTCCCGGTCAGCACCGTCTCCACATCCTCATCAGCGCCTAGGCAGCTGAACACAATGTCTGCATCGACAACCGCCGCCGCAGGTGTATTCGCCGCCTCACCGGTGTACGTGTCTAACCAAAGTCGTGCTTTATCGGCGCTCCGATTATAGACAGTAACGCGGTAACGCGAAGACAGATGCCCGGCCATGGGAAATCCCATAACGCCAAGACCAAGGAAGGTAATTTTCAGAGAAGTATCATTTGTCATCATGGCACCCTAAACTTGCCAATAGGCTGTGGCAAAAATCGCCATGGCAAGCACCACGCGATAAAGCGCAAACGGTACCAAACCAATGCGCTCCACCCAACGCATAAACCAGCCGATACATAGAAATGCCGTGATCCCCGACAGGGCCATGGCACTTACCAACACCATCCAATCTATGGCCGCTTCGGCACCAAAAAGATCGAGCGATTTCAGCAGTGCCGCGCCGGAAATAACCGGAATCGACAGCAAGAAGGAAAAACGGGACGCCTCGAACAAACTCAGACCAAGAAAGGCCGCCGCCGTAATCGTGATACCCGAACGCGAGGTGCCGGGAATTAATGCCAGCGCCTGGGCAAAGCCAATAATCAGCACCATCATCAAGGTTAAATCTCTGCAGCTTTTGTCAGCCGCAAAGCGCTGGGCAAATGCCAATAACAAACCAAACACCAGTGTCGTGGTGCCCAGCACCCACGCTGTGCGCAAATGCGCTTCAATAAAATCATCAAACAGAAAACCCAGTACAATCGCCGGGAGAGTTCCCACAACAACCCACCAGGCCAGCCGACTGTCATCACTAGCCTCACGTTTGGCAAGGCTGGTACACCAGGCCGTGAACAAGCTCAGAATATCACGCCGGAAATACACCACCACAGCAAGCAGCGACCCAAAATGCACCGCAACGTCAAAGGCCAAGCCCTGGTCTTTCCATCCCAGCAACGCCGCTGGCAATACCAGATGACCAGAACTGGACACCGGCAAAAACTCCGTGAGCCCTTGCACGATGGCCAGAATAAGCGCCTGAATCAGATCCACAGTGAGATTACCTTCCAATAATGATAACGATCAACGCCAGGCGACTTCGTCGCGCAAATATCGCGGCAGCGCACGGTCACTGGGTACGGCGCCATCTGCCAACCATAATTGAGCGCCCAGCGCAGCAACACTGGTCGCTCTTGGCAACAAATGAATATCAGCTCCTTCAGCGAATACTGGCAAACGCTCAGCATATTGCCAACCTGATCCCACTCGATGGAAATCGCCTTCGAGTAGCACGGCTTCCGGAGAAGACAACTGCTCATTGCCCAGCGCCTGCGGGAAACCATCCACCACACGATAGGCGCACCAGTACACTTCATCCATTCGCGCATCAACACACACGAGAATCCGCTGCCCCTCACCTATCTGATGCTGGGTGATAGCCGTATGGGCGAGCGCCGCCAGGCTCGACACGGGCAAGCAGGGCAAATCCGCGGCGAAAGCCAACCCTTGCACCACCGATGCACAAACCCGCAACCCGGTAAACGAGCCGGGGCCACAGCCAAATGCTATGGCATTCAGCGAGGGCAGTGACATATTCGCTTCAGACAGAATGGCATCCACCAATGGCAAGACTGCCTGGGTATGCGAGCGCGGTGTTACCTCGTGTCTTTCGACAACATCTCCATCGCGCCACAAGGCCACCGAACAGGCATCACCTGAAGTCTCCAAGGCTAGCAAAGTGGCCATTGCGACCGCCTCCAATTACAATGCAGCTGGTTAAACGAGTGCGCATGATAACACAGCCCTTTCCTCTAATTGACGAGCGTCGCGCAGTGAACAGAACCACCACGTCAACAGTTGATGCCATCATTCTGGCGGGCGGACAGGGAGCTCGACTGGGTGGCCGTGACAAGGGGCTGGTTGACTGGGAAGGGCGAGCGCTGATAGCCCATGTCATCGACCGTATTGCGCCCCAGGTAGCGTCGATTGTTATCAGCGCCAATCGCAACCTGCTGGACTACGGGCAATTCGGTTATCCCGTTTATCCAGACAGCCGCACCGGTTTTAACGGCCCCCTTGCGGGTATAGAAGCCTGCGCCAGCCATTGCAGCAATCCCTTTACATTGATTGTTGCTTGCGACACGCCAAAATTGCCGCTAACACTTGTCCGAGACCTGAAAAAAACCCTTGATACGTTCAAGGTCAATGCGACCTATGCTACCGATGAACGACCACACTACCTTCCGTGCTTAGTGCGGACGCAGTACCTCACCGATATTTCAGTTCAATTGAATAACAGCAATGGCAGTGTCAAAGGGTGGCTGAAAGGCCTGGGAGAACGGGCAACCCCCTTCGAGAACTGCCAGGCCTTCGTAAATATGAACTATGTACCGGGTTCCGCAGCAAAACCGCCCCCCGAAAAATAAAAAAGCGACAGCTGCCTGACAGCTGTCGCTCCCTATTGTGTTGCTGCACTCTGTAGATAGCGCCCGCGCGGGCGCTATGTCAGATTATGCTTTAGCTTTACGCTTTGCGGCTGCGCGTTTCTTTGGCGCTGCACGCTTAGCGGCTGCCTTTTTACGCGGTGCCTTTGCTTTCTTGGCGGCAGCTTTCTTCTTGGCTGGCGCTTTTTTCGCTGCGGCTTTTCGCTTGGCGGGGGCTTTGCGTTTTTTGGGTGCTGCTTTCTTACGCGCCTTTTTCGCCGCCGCTTTCTCCGCAGCTTTTGCTTTAGCTTCCAGTTTCTTCGCCGCTTGCTTGTGCTTGGTGGCAAGTTTACGCGCTATGGCAGCCAATTTTTTCTTGTTGGCTGCAAGACGCTTCTTGCGCCAGCGAGACTGGAAGGCCGACAGCGCTTTCTTCATATCCGCTTCGGTTTTGTCGTCCAGCGCTTTGGCACGTTCGGCTACTTTGTCTTTAACCGCTTGCTCAGAAGCTTTGATCTTCGCCTCTACCTGAACCTTAGAAAGGCTCAACTTGGCTTTTGCTTCTGCTTCACGGGATTTACGCAGCTTTTCATTGGCACGCTTCACAGCGTTTGCCGCTCGCTTGGCTGCATTTTTATCCCCTTTGAGGGATGATTTCGCAGCTTTCGCTTTGGCTGCAGTTGCAGCGTTTCGCGCACTGGCTACTGCTTTTCGATCGGCTTCAACAGCCTTGCTTGCTTTGGTTAAAGCAGCTTCAGCTTTTTTCACCGCGGGCGTGGTTACTACAGCTTTCCGCGCTCGTTTCTTGGCAGGCGCTTTTCTTGTTTTTGCTTTTGCTTTTGCTTTTTTAACGGCCATTATTTTCTCCTCGACACGCATCAACAGAAACTGTCGAAATCAAAATAGCACATAAATTAAACAACAGCCAAGAAAACGCCAAAGAAATACACAAAATTCAACGACTTTTTACGAAAAAGTTATCCAATTTTATAAATTTTTAAAGGAAACACGTTTCAAGTTTCAATTTTTCACCCAAAAAACTCAAAACACCTGCAAATTTTTACGCGCCAGTAACGCTAACAAACTGGCGTGATCTTGCGACGCATTCAAACAGGGAATATAGGAAAAACTTTCACCACCGTGCTCGTAAAATATCTCCGCTGCCTCGGTATCGAGCTCTTCGAGAGTTTCAAGACAATCAACAGCGAACGACGGGGCAATAACATCGAGCGACTTACACCCGTCACGAGCGAGCTGTTCCACCGTTTTATCTGTGTAGGGCTGCAACCATTCAGCCTTACCAAGCCTTGATTGATAGGTAAGCACCCATTCATTTTCGGAAAGCGAGAGTTCATCGGCCAACCGTTGCGCTGTTACTTCACAATGGCGCTGGTAAGGGTCGCCCAGCAAAATATTGCGCTTGGGGATGCCGTGAAACGACATCAATAGCTTCTCGTGGCGACCGTGCGAAGCCCAATGACTTCTCACTTGTGCTGCCAAGGCAGCAATGTAGTAGTCATCGTCGTGGTAGTTACGAACCCAATTCCAGGCAGGGATATCACGCTGGCGCTGAAAATACCGCCCAACAATATCCATAGCGGCTGCGGTGGTAGTCGCTGAATACTGGGGGAACAAAGGAATAAAACAGAAGGCGTTCACGCCATCGGCACGCAATTCATCCAGCACATCGGAAATTCCCGGTCGACCATAGGTCATTGCCAAACAGACACGCGCCTCATCGTCGAGCTGTTCCTGCACTTGGTCTCGCAGCTGCTCACTAAACAATCTCAGCGGTGAATCGCCGGCAGCCCAGAGCGGAAGGTACTTCTTTGCCACTTTTGGGGAACGAAATGGAAGAATTATGCAGTAGAGTATGAACAGCCAGAGCAGGCGCGGTACTTCAACCACTCTGCGATCAGAAAGAAATGCCTTAAGAAAGGCCCTTACACCCTTCGCATCGGGGGTGTCGGGTGTGCCCAGATTAATCAGAATTACCGCTTTGTCTGGCATAGCTTTGTCTGGCATAGCTCTCTCCGCGTCACCATCGCTGCGCATAGATTACGCAGCCTTTTTATGTAGCGATCACATTATACTGGCAAAAAAAAAGCGCCGTTGGGCGCTTTCGGGGACACATTGGAAGAATCAGGCCAGCGCAGACAGTACCCGCTGCTTGATCTCTTCTACACTGCCTACACCTTCTACCTTGGCGTACGACGGTGCATTAGCGCCACTCAGGTTCTGATAGAAGTCTACCAATGGCTTGGTCTGCTCGTGATATACCGAGAGACGTTTACGCACTGTGTCTTCCTGATCATCTTCGCGTTGCACCAGCGGCTCACCGGTCACATCGTCGACACCGGCCTGCTTTGGTGGATTATTGTCCACGTGGTAGGTTCGACCAGATGCTTCATGCACCCGACGACCGCTCATGCGCGACACGATTTCCTCGTCGGCAACGGCGATTTCAAGCACCTTGTCGATAACCACGCCGGCGTCCTGCAGGGCTTCAGCCTGCGGAATGGTGCGTGGAAAGCCATCGAATAAAAAGCCATTGGCACAGTCGTCGGCCTGAATACGCTCTTTGACCAACGCGATAATGATTTCATCTGACACAAGCCCGCCCGATGTCATGACTTCCTTTACCTGAAGCCCGAGCTTCGACTCTGCTTTAACAGCAGCCCGCAGCATGTCGCCAGTTGAAATCTGCGGAATGGAAAAGTGCTCGCAGATAAACTGGGCTTGGGTGCCCTTGCCAGCCCCTGGTGGCCCCAACAATATAACGCGCATGGTTTGCTCCCCACGGTGTAATTCCGGTCGCAGGCAGGGGGCTGCCCGCGAAAGAGGCGACAAGATACACAGCTCCCTGCCCCAGCACAACCCCAAGCCCCGCCAGAGCAGCCGTTGCGGCCGGTGGCGACAGCGCCAGATCGCTTGATATTTGTACGTATTTTATGGATTTTAAGTTGCGAAGCCGACCAATTCGGCTCTATGATGATAGTGAGCATTTGTGCTTGTCTGAAATCGGAAGGTTCTATGGAAATCAAAGAGCTGCTCGATCTTTGGGAAGACACCGCAAGGGCTGAGCTGACCAAAGATGTGTTCGAAGTTCGACTCCCTCTCGAAGAGGCCTCCAAATTACGCGCTTTAGCGGAGCTTTATCCGCGCCGCACCCTCGAAGAAATCGTCACTGATCTATTATCTGCCTCGCTGGCAGAAGTGGAGCGCACGCTGCCCTATGTGCGCGGCAAAGCGGTGGTTTCGCACGATGAATTCGGAGACCCCCTTTACGAGGACGTTGGCCCAACGCCGCGCTACCGGGTATTACTGCAAAAACACCTGGCGCAGTACAAAACAGCGGGACATTAATCCGCTGACTTGAGGCGCCGCTTGGCCTCCTCCCACAGCGACTCCAGGGTTGCGGGGCACTGCTCTCTCAAATGTTTGGCTGACAGCTGCTCCATTTCCCGAAAGCGACGCTCAAACTTGCGATTTGAGTCTCTCAGCACGGTTTCGGCATCGAAGCCCAAGTGACGCGCGAGGTTTACCGCGACAAACAATAAATCACCCAGCTCTTCGGCTTGGGCCTCGCGGTCGTTGCTGTGCAACACCTCTTCGAGTTCTGCTCGCTCTTCCGTAAGCTTTTCCAGCACCCCGTCCACCGATGGCCAGTCAAAACCAATGGTTGCCGCCCGTTTTTGGAGCTTCTGTGCCCGGGTCAGCGCCGGTAGCGACTGCGGAATATCATCGAGGATACCAGTTTGCGCTTTGCCAGCTCGCTCTTCTGCCTTGATCTCCTCCCACCGAGCTTTTATCTCCTGCTCGCTGGCATGGCGGCCATTGCCAGGGCGCTCCAGCACACCGTCCGGAAATACGTGCGGATGTCTGCGCAGCAATTTTCGAACAATATTATCGGTGATGGCATCAAAGCTGAAATCACCAGCCTCTTCTGCCAACTGAGCGTAAAACACCACCTGAAATAACACATCCCCAAGCTCCTGCCGAATCTGATCAACATCGTGCGACTCGATGGCATCAATCAGCTCGTAGGTCTCTTCCAGCGTATGGGGTGCAATACTCTGGTAATTCTGCTTCAGATCCCAGGGACAGCCGTGGTCAGGGTCACGCAGGCAGCGCATTAACTCGCGAAGATCATCCAGGGTATACATCAAAGCTCGCTTATACGGCGCACAGTGGCAACATTCGGCAACCCGTTCAACTTGGCAAATAGATCCGCCAGCTCCGCCAGTCCTGCAACCTCGACACGCAGCTGCATTGAGGCAATGTGGCTTTTCGTGTCGGTATTGGTCGTCATGGAAATGACGTTTACATGGGCATTGCTCAACAGGTTGGTGATATCGCGCAATAGCCCCTGGCGATCATAGGCTTCCAGGGCAATATCCACAGGATAAGTTTCTGTTTTACGCCCCGCCCAACTGACTTCAATGATGCGCTCAGGTTCAACGGCCTGCAGGTGGAGCAGCTTTTTGCAGTCCTGGCGGTGAACGCTGACACCTCGCCCAACCGTTATGTACCCCGAAATGGCTTCACCGGGCAAAGGCTTACAGCAGCCGGCTATCTGGGTTAACAGATTACCCACACCGCTGATACTGATATCACTCGATGCATCGGTTGGCGACGCTGGGCCACTGCCAAATTGCGGCAGCTTCGGCTCGTCCTGGCCCAGCAGGGAATGCGCAGCTTTAATAACCTGCATGGAACTGAGGTCACCCGCGCCAACCGCCGCGTACATGTCATCAACCGATTGGCAGTTCACCTTATTAGCAATGGTCTTGTAGTCGACGCTGGTCAGCCCCAGTCGCTTGAATTCCTTTTCCAGCAAGTAGCGACCGGCCAGAACGTTATCTTCCTTGGCCTGCTGCCGGAACCAGTGTTGTACTTTGCTGCGCGCCCGAGACGTTTTCAGGTACCCAAGATTAGACTGTAACCAGTCTCGTCGTGGCGCATTTTCCTTCCCGGTGAGAATTTCAACCCGCTCACCGGTCTGCAGCGTATAGGTCAGCGGTACGATGCGGCCATTGACCTTCGCACCCCGACAGCGATGCCCCACTTCCGTATGGATGTGATAGGCAAAGTCCAGTGGGGTTGAACCGTATTGGAGGTTGACCACGTGGCCATCGGGCGTAAACACATACACCCTGTCCTGGGCGTGCTGAAAGTGGTCAGCGATATCGAGGTTGTCGCCACTTTCTTCGTGCCAATCCAGTACCTGACGCAACCAGGCGATTTTCTCTTCGTATCCAGCCGTGTTTTTCCCGCTGGCATCGGCCCCTTTGTAACGCCAGTGCGAACAGACACCAAATTCTGCCTCTTCGTGCATGCTGCTGGTGCGGATCTGCACTTCCAGCACTTTGCCCATCGGCCCGATCACGGCAGTGTGCAAGGAGCGATAACCGTTCTCTTTGGGGTTGGCGATATAGTCGTCGAATTCGTTCGGGATATTGCGCCACAGGCCGTGTACAACGCCGAGCACGGTGTAACAGGACTTGATATCCGGCACCAAAATACGCACTGCGCGAATGTCATAAACCTGGGAAAAACCAATACCTTTACGCTGCATTTTTCGCCAAATGCTGTATATATGCTTGGCCCGCCCGACAATTTCCGCAGTAACGCCCTCTTTGCCGACGGACTCACTGATCAGTGCAATCGCTTCTTCTATATAGCGTTGGCGATCCAGCCGCTTTTCATCAAGCAATTTGGCAATTTTCTTGTAAGCCAAGGGCTGAAGATAGCGAAAGCTTAGATCTTCAAGCTCCCACTTGATATGACCGATACCCAGGCGATGTGCCAACGGCGCATAGATATCGAACACTTCGCGCGCCACCCGATAGCGTTTTTCGGGTTTGTTTTTGACTGCGCGGATGGCCGAGGTGCGCTCCGCGAGCTTAATCAACGCGA